>NZ_JAPZLF010000007.1:0-324168 GCF_033804645.1 Micromonospora sp. RTGN7
GGAGGGGAAACGCCCGGTCACATTCCGAACCCGGAAGCTAAGCCCTCCAGCGCCGATGGTACTGCACTCGTGAGGGTGTGGGAGAGTAGGACACCGCCGGACAATCTTTCCGTCAGGGCCACCCCTTTGAAGGGGTGGCCCTGACGCGTTTCCCGACCCAGGGCCGACCCAGGGGCCGGTGACCGAACTATGGCTGGCTCGGGGGCCGAACCACGGGCTCGGGGCCGCCGAGGCGTCTGGTGTCCTACCCGGCCCGGGGGCAGACAGGGCCGTCAGTTGCGGGTCTGGACGTCTTCGCGGATACGGCGCATCAGCTCGGCGGCGGCGTCCACCGGGCGCCCCGGGAACATCGCCAACGCGACGCTGCCGTGGTCGGCCCAGCCGCAGATGGCGAAGTCGCCGCCGTCACCGCTGGTGGTCCCGCACTTGATCACCCCGCCGAGCCGGCCGGCCGGCACCTCGCGCAGCCCGGTCACCTTCCCGGTCTCGTCGGCCATCAGTCCGAAGAGGATGTCCAGTTCGCGTTCGGGCTGCCAGAGCAGGGTCGTACCGCCGAACAGCAGCACGGAGCGCTTGTCGTCCGCCGGGTCGCGGTACACCGTGCCGAGGCTGCGGTCCAGGTCGATGTCGGCCGACAGGCCGTCGCGCAGGTAGTCGGCGGTGCTGCGGGCGCGTTCGCTGTCGTCTCGTCGCAGGTCGGCGGCGGTGGTCGGAGCGGACAGCCGGGCGTCCTTCTGCTGCACCACCCGCCAGCCGGCGACGCCCAGCGCGCCCGCCCCGGCGAGGCCGGCCGCCAAGACCACCGAGAGGACGATCCGTCGGCGCCGGGACCGGGGCGCGTCCCGTCGCGGAGCATCCTCCGAGTCCCGGTTGCTGAGCCGGATCGGTTCCTCGCTGAGGTTGATCGGCTCCGGCTCGTCGGCGAACGAACGCTCGGTGAGATGTGCGTCGGACATAGCCGACACCGTACGCGAATGGCAGGTGGCGCACGTGGGGTCCGCGGAAGCGCTCCGTAGACTCGTAGAGTGACCGACAGACTGGATGCCCGACGCCCCGACGCCCCGACCCTGCCCGCTCAGTACCACCCGGGCGAGGTAGAGCAGCGACGGTACGAGCAATGGGTAGCCGACGGTCACTTCCGGGCGTCGGCCCGCAGCGACAAGCCTCCGTTCGCCATCGTCATTCCCCCGCCGAACGTCACCGGGTCGCTGCACATGGGCCATGCGTTCGAGCACACGCTGATGGACGCGCTGACCCGCCGCAAGCGGATGCAGGGCTTCGAGGCGCTCTGGCTGCCGGGCATGGACCACGCCGGCATCGCCACCCAGAACCTGGTCGAGCGGCAGCTCGCCGGCGAGGGCCTGTCCCGCCACGGCCTGGGCCGGGCGGAGTTCGTCGAGCGGGTGTGGCGGTGGAAGACCGAGTCCGGTGGGGCGATCCTGGGCCAGATGCGGCGCCTCGGCGACTCCGTCGACTGGGACCGGGAGCGCTTCACCATGGACGCGGGCCTGTCCCGGGCCGTGCAGACCATGTTCAAGAAGCTCTTCGACGACGGGCTGATCTACCGGGCCAACCGGATCATCAACTGGTGCCCGCGGTGCCTCACCGCACTCTCCGACATCGAGGTGGAGCACACCGACGACGACGGTGAGCTGATCTCCATCCGGTACAGCGACGAGGTCGTGGTGGCCACCACCCGGGCCGAGACGATGCTCGGTGACACCGCCGTGGCGGTGCACCCGGACGACGAGCGGTACCGGCACCTGATCGGCACCGAGGTGGCCCTGCCGCTGACCGGCCGGCGCATCCCGATCGTGGGCGACGCGCACGTCGACCCCAGCTTCGGCACCGGCATGGTGAAGGTGACCCCGGCGCACGACCCGAACGACTTCGAGATCGGCCAGCGGCACGGCCTGCCGGCGCTGACGATCATGGACGAGCGGGGCGTCATCACCGCGCCCGGCCCGTTCGAGGGCTTGGACCGGTACGAGGCCCGGCCGGCGATCGTCGCGGCCCTGCGCGAGCAGGGCCTCATCGTGGCCGAGAAGCGGCCGTACGTGCACGCGGTGGGGCACTGCTCCCGGTGCCGGACCACGGTCGAGCCGAGGCTGTCGCTGCAGTGGTTCGTCAACACCGCCCCGCTGGCGAAGGCGGCCGGCGACGCCGTGCGCGACGGCCGGGTGAAGATCGAGCCGGCCGAGCTGGCCAAGCGCTACTTCGCCTGGGTCGACAACATGCACGACTGGTGCATCTCCCGGCAGCTCTGGTGGGGCCACCGCATCCCCGTCTGGTACGGGCCGGCGGGCGAGATCGTCTGCGTCGGCCCGGACGAGGAGCCGCCGACCGGCGAGGGCTGGCACCAGGACGAGGACGTGCTGGACACCTGGTTCTCCAGCGGCCTGTGGCCCTTCTCCACCCTCGGCTGGCCGGAGCAGACCCCGGACCTGGCGAAGTTCTACCCGACCAGCGTGCTGGTCACCGGGTACGACATCCTCTTCTTCTGGGTCGCCCGGATGATGATGTTCGGCCTGTACGCGATGGACGGGAAGCCGCCGTTCGACGTGGTCGCCCTGCACGGCATGGTCCGCGACGAGCACGGCAAGAAGATGTCGAAGTCGTTCGGCAACGTGGTGGACCCGCTGGACTGGATCGACCGGTTCGGCGCCGACGCCACCCGGTTCACCCTGGCCCGGGGTGCCAACCCCGGCCAGGACGTCCCGGTCAGCGAGGACTGGTGCCAGGGCTCCCGCAACTTCTGCAACAAGCTCTGGAACGCCACCCGGTTCGCGTTGATGAACGGGGCGCACACGGGCGGCCCGCTGCCGGCGGCCGAGCAGCTCTCCACCGTGGACCGGTGGATCCTGTCCCGGTTGGCGCACGTCACCGCTGAGGTGGACGAGCAGTTCGAGGCGTACGAGTTCGCGAAGGTCTGCGACCTGCTGTACCACTTCGCGTGGGACGACGTCTGCGACTGGTACGTCGAGCTCGCCAAGCCGGTGCTCGGCGAGGGCGGGGCGGCGGCCGACGCCACCCGTCGGGTGCTCGGGCACGTGCTGGACCAGCTGCTGCGGCTGCTGCACCCGGTGATCCCGTTCGTCACCGAGGAGCTGTGGATCGCCCTCACCGGCGGGGAGACGGTCATGACGGCCGAGTGGCCGGTCGCCGACCGTACCGGAATCGACGACGCCGCGGAGGGCGAGGTCGGCGCCGTCCAGCGGGTGGTGACCGAGATCCGGCGGTTCCGGTCCGACCAGGGGCTGCGGCCCACCCAGCGGGTGGTCGCCCGGCTCGACGGCCTGGCCGCCGCGGGCATCGCCTCCCACGAGCGGCTGATCCGCTCGCTGGTCCGGCTCGACCCGGCCGACGACGACTTCCAGGCCAGCGCCACCCTCGCCATGCCGGGCGAGGTGAGCGTCGCGCTGGACACCCGGGGGACGATCGACCTGGCCGCCGAGCGGGCCCGACTGACCAAGGACCGGGCGGCCGCTGAGAAGGAGGCCGGCCAGGCCCGGGCGAAACTGGACAACCCGGCGTTCGTGGGGAAGGCCCCGGAGCCGGTGGTCGCCAAGATCCGGGACCGACTCGCCACCGCCGAGGCCGATCTGCTCCGCATCAACGCCGCTCTGGAGGCGCTCCCCTCGTGACCGAAAGTAACGAACACATCGACAGTGACGAACGCGCCGAGCGGGCCCAGCGCGCTGAGATCGTCGGCCGTGCCGCTGCTCGCCTCGACCGGGCTGGTCGCGGCGACGGCGGCGACCCTCAGTTCGCCACCGTCGACGCCGAGCTGGCCGCGCGCGGCTTCACCCGGCTGCACTTCGAGCTGGACCGGATCGAGAGGCTGCTCGACCTGCTCGGCAGCCCGCAGCGGGCGTACCCGTCGATCCATCTCACCGGGACCAACGGCAAGACCTCGACCGCCCGGATGATCGACTCGCTGCTGCGGGCGTTCGGGCTGCACACCGGCTGCTACACCAGCCCGCACCTGGAGACCGTCCGGGAGCGGATCAGCCTGGACGGGGAGCCGGTCAGCGAGGAACGCTTCGTGACCACGTACCGCGAGGTGGCGCCGCTGGCCGAACTGGTCGACGAGCGCTCCGCCGAGCCCCTGACCTACTTCGACATGACCACCGCGCTGGCGTTCGCCACGTTCGCGGACGCCCCGGTCGACGTCGCGGTGGTCGAGGTGGGGTTGGGCGGAGTGGAGGACGCCACCAACGTGATCCAGGCCGGGGTGGCGGTGCTCACCCCGATCGGCCTCGACCACACCGAGTGGCTGGGCGACACGCTCCAGGACATCGCCCTGCACAAGGCCGGCATCATCTACCCGGGCGCCACGGTCGTCTGCGCGGCGCAGGAGGAGGAGGCCGCCCGGCCGATCCTGGAACGCTGCGCCGAGGTCGGTGCGACCGTCGCCCGGGAGGGGGTGGAGTTCGGCGTGCTGCGCCGGTCGGTCGCGGTCGGCGGCCAGGTGCTCAGCCTCCAGGGCCTGGGCGGGGTGTACGAAGACGTGTTCGTCCCGCTGCACGGCGCGCACCAGGCGCAGAACGCCGCAGTGGCGCTCGCCGCCGTGGAGGCGTTCCTCGGGGCGGGGGCGAAGCGTCAGCTCGACGTGGAGATCGTCCGGGAGGGTTTCGCCATGTCGAGCTCGCCCGGCCGGCTGGAGAAGGTCCGCACCTCGCCGACCATCCTGCTCGACGGGGCGCACAACCCGCACGGGATGGCGGCCACCGTTACCGCCCTCCAGGAGGAGTTCGCGTTCAGCAAGCTGGTCGGGGTGCTCGCCGTGTTCGGCGACAAGGACGCGATGAGCCTGCTGGAGCTGCTGGAGCCGGTGCTCGACTACCTGGTGGTCACCCGCAACAGCTCGCCCCGGGCCATGCCGGCCGAGGAGCTGGCCGAGCTGGCCTGGGAGGTCTTCGGGCCGGCGCGGGTGGAGGTGGCCGACAACATGCCCGACGCGATCGAGGCGGCGGTGGCCCAGGCCGAGTTCGAGGTCCCCGGCGAGTTGGCCGGGGTCGGCGTGCTGATCACCGGCTCGGTGGTGACCGTGGCCGAAGCCCGCCGGTTGCTGAAGCGATGACCACTCCCGACGAGAACCGTGGAGAGGCCGGCGGGCCGGGTCAGCGGCGCTCCGGGCTGCGTAACCCCGCTGGGGCGGTGCGTGGCCTGGGCGCCGGGACGCTGGGCCTGGAGGCGCTGGTGCTGCTGCTCGCGATCCAGCCGATCCGGGTCGTCGGCGGTGAGCTGAGTGGCGTGGCCATCGCGGTAATCGTGGCGCTGGCCGTGGCGGCGGTGGTGCTCGCCGGAATGATGCGCCGGCCGTGGGCCTGGTACGCCGGCACCGCGCTCCAGGGGGCGCTGCTGCTCGCCGGGTTGCTGCACTGGTCGCTGCTCGCGCTGGGGATCATCTTCGCCCTGGTCTGGGGGTACGCCCTGCACGTGCGCCAGGTGATCCTCGGCCGCTGAAGCCGGGCCCCGGGGCTCGGGCTCACCTCGGCGGCCTCAGCCGGCTGGGCGGTGGTCAGCGGCTGCCAGGGCGGGCCCCCTGCCCACGCGGCAGGTGTCGAGCCGCAGCGGCGCGGACGCGGCCGGGACCACGGAGCCCCCTGTCCTGCCCATGCGGCAGGCGTGCACAAGGGGCCCCGCGCACATCTCAGGCGTCGGCGCGGGTGCGCCACTCGGTGAGGGCGATGCCGTGGCCGTCCGGGTCGCGGAACGCCGCCGCCCAGACATCCAGCTTGGTGCCCCGGTTGACCACCCGCGGGGCGTACGTGAAGCGCACGCCCGAGTCGCGCATCCGCTCGTACGCGCCCTGGATGTCGTCGACCTCCAGGTTGACGTGCACCAGGCGCCGGCTGATCGGGGCCGCGCCGGTGACCTCGCGCAGCACCAGTCGGGTCGCCCCGGAGGCGAGCACGGCGTTGCCGGAGCCCCGGTCGACCTCCTCGAAGCCGAGGGTGTCCCGGTAGAACTCCATCGACCGGTCCAGGCCGGTGACCAGCAGGGTGATGCCGACGCCGTTGATCGGGGCGGCCCCATCGGCGGGCTCGGCCACCGGGTCGTAGCCGAAGATCGCCTCGTCCAGCTCGTGCTGGTCGAGGGCCGGCCCGGGGCCCGGGGCCGGATCGTCCAGGGGCACGTCGATCGGGTCGACGGGGCCGGCCGGGGTGCCCGCGTCGGCCGGGGTGCCCACGTTGATCGTCTCGACGGGGACGGTCGGGTCGAGGCGCTGGCCGGCCGGCGACCGGGGGGCGGGGGTGGCCCGCCGGGGCAGCGGGCTGGTGACGGGCTCCACGACCGTCCCCTCCAGCACGACCGGGCCGCCCGGGCGCTGGTGCATCACCACCGGCTCCCGGCCTTCCGACAGCGGACCCAGGTCGTGGTCGCGGAGCGGATCCGGCGCGGGTGGCTCCCGCAGTTCTTCGTGGAAGTCGTCGTCCGGGGCGCGGTCGGCCCACGGCGGCGCCTCCTGGTGGATGAGCAGATCGTCGAGCGGTTCGGTGCCCGCGTACTCGGGGGGAAGGTCGGTCGCCGCGGCGGCGGCGGTCTCGGCGTGCGTGGGCACCTCGTCCCAGAGGACGCGGACGTGCCGCTGGTCGTCCAGGGCCACCCGGATCGGCAGGGAGTGCCCGATCGAGGGCCACTTCGCCACCGGCACCCGCGGCTCAATGATCTTCTTCGACCGGGGTGGCAGGCCGGGCGCGTCGATGACCAACTGCAGCTCGCAGCGGCCGAACGCGTAGGCGCTGGGCGGCTCGGAGGCGCTGTGCACGTGACCGACGCCGATCACCCAGGTGCGACCGCCCCCGCGTACGGTGGCCAGGGCGATGGCCAGCACCAACAGCGCCACACCGAGCGCCACGATGGCCCAGCTGGTCATGCCCAGCCCGAACAGGACCACGAAGGCGGCCACGGTGCCCAGCACCGTGGCGATGAGTTTGCGTACCGGCGCGATGGGTCGATTCCCGCCATTCGCCACTGTGGACCTCCCAGGGGTCAAGGGCCAGGCTAGGCCGGATCGGCCACCCAGGGAATAGCGCAGCCGCCGCGCCGGCGCCTGCACCGGGTCGCTAGGCTGACCGTACCCAGCCGAGCCGTCTTCCGTGCACAGGAGGAACCCAGCGTGTCCAGCAGCAGCCCGGATGAGCGCACCCTCGTCCTGATCAAGCCCGACGCGGTTCGCCGTGGCCTGGTCGGTGAGATCCTCTCCCGCTTCGAGCACAAGGGCCTGCGGATCGACGCCATGGTGTCCCGGACGATGGACGGCGACTTCGCCGACCAGCACTACGCCGAGCACGTCGACAAGCCGTTCTACCCACCGCTGAAGGACTTCATGACCGGCGGTCCGCTGGTCGCCCTGGTGCTCTCCGGCGACCAGGTAGTCGAGGTGGTCCGCGGCATGATCGGCAGCACCGACGGGCGCAGGGCCGCCGCCGGCACCATCCGCGGTGACCTCTCCCTGTCCAACCGGGAGAACCTGGTACACGCCTCCGACTCGACCGACAGCGCCAAACGCGAGATGGTGCTCTGGTTCCCCGAACTGGGCTGACGGCTGCCGACACCGGGCCTGCGGGGGCAGCAGCCCGGCCCGATGGGGGCGGTGGCGGGTAGCCGGATCCGGCGCGCTCCCGCTCGTCGAGGGCCGAGGAAGGGCGCCTCACGCCCGGTGGCCACGGCGAACAGCCCGTCTCGAAGAGCACCGGACTGCCCGCTACCCGCTCGGCCCGACGGGACCGCATCGGCTAACGTGACAGCACCCCTGTCCAGCACGACCGCCGGAGGACCAGTGCCACTGCTCTACACCATCGGCAGGCTTACCGTGGCGCCTGCGCTCCGGTTGGCCTTCCGACCGACCGTGGAGGGTTTGGAGCACATTCCGGAGACCGGCGGCGCCATCTTCGCCGGCAACCATCTCTCCGTCGCCGATGAGCTGTTCCTCGGCACGGTGGTGCCCCGGCACCTGGCGTTCTGGGCAAAGGTGGAATATTTCAACAGCCCCGGTCCGAAGGGCGCGCTCTCGAAGTTCGTCCTTACCGGGCTGGGGGCGATCCCGGTCGAGCGGGCCGGCGGCCGGGCCGCGCTGTCCGCGTTCGACGCGGCGATCCCGGTGCTGAAGGGCGGTGACCTGGTCGCCGTCTACCCGGAGGGCACCCGCTCCCCGGATGGCCGGCTCTACCGGGGCCGCACCGGGGCAGCCCGGCTTGCGGTCGCGGCCGGCGTCCCGATCATCCCCGTCGGCATGATCGGCACCGACAGGGCGCAGCCGATCGGCTCCAGGATGCCCCGGCCGGGCCGGGCGGAGATCATCATCCGGTTCGGCAAGCCGCTGGACTTCACCGGACGCCCGGACGACCGGACCTCCCTGCGGGAGGTCACCGACGAGGTGATGGGCGAGATCCAGAAGCTCACCGGCCAGGAGTACGTGCCGCGCTACTCCCCGCCCCGCACCCAGGGGCCGGCCGTCGGGGATCCGCCGGACGCAGTCTGAGTGGTTCCGTTCCGGGCCTCAGCTCCCGGTGCCCGTCTGCGTTTCCCGATCCGCCGTGACGATCCGCTCACGCATCGTCTTCAGCAACCGGGCGCTGTCGTCGACCGAGAGCTGGGTGAACACGCCGGTGGTGAGGCTGCCGTGGTCGACCGAGGTGCAGACCACCACGTCCGTGCCGTCGAGGGCGCCGATGGCACAGCGCTCGAACCGGCCCCGGACGTCGGTCTCCACCACCTGTGCCTCCTGGAGCTGGTACTGCTCCTTGAGGCGGTTCATCTCGTCGGTCGCGTCGCCCTCCGGGGTTAGCCGGAATCCGGTGCCGCCGAAGACCGTCACCGGCTTGCCGGCCCGTGAGGCGTACACGCCGGCGAAGGTGTCCTCGCTCAGCAGGTGCGACTGGCGCACCTGGGCCTCCAGTTGCTTCGCGGTGGTCTGGCTGCGGGCGTCGTCGCGCAGCGACAGGTCGGCGATCTGTGGGGGCAGCGCGGCGCTCGCCGGGTACTGCTCCCACATCGGCTTCACCCAGTAGGCCGGGCAGCCGCAGCAGCAGGCGATGCTGAGCAGCAGCACCCATGGCCAGCGCCGCCGTCGCCGGCGGGGAGCCCTGGGCGGGGGTGCGGGCCGCTGCTGCTGCTGCGAGGGCTGGGGCGGGGGCGGGGGCGCCATGGGCCGGGCCTGCGACGGCACCACCTGGTGGGCCGGCGGCGGCGACACCGGCCGGACGGCGGCGGGGGACACCGGCCGGGCCGGCTGCGATGGGGTCACCGGATGGGCCACCGGCGGGGTGCCGGGACCTACGACGGGCGCCGAGCCGGCGAGCGGCCCCGGATACCGCCGGGTGGTCGAGGGCGTCGGATACGACACGGTCGGCGGAAGCGGGGGCAGTTCGGCGGAGTGCAGGTCCCAACTACCGGTGTCCACGCCGGCCCACGGGTCCACCGGGGTCTGGCTCTCCGGGGCAGGCAAGGGGTCGTGCCCGACCGGGGCGGGCGGCGGCGTGGGCTCCGCCGACTCGCCCCAGATCCGCCTGCGTGCCTGCGGCGGCGGGGGGACCGGAGCGGACCCGCTCCACCGCGGCGCCGGCGGCGGACCGGCGGCGGGGTCGATCGTGGTCCGGTCCGGCCGCGCGTCGATCTTCGTCGGGTCGGGGCCGGTGATCGGCGGGGGCGGGGTGACCGGCGCGGGCCGCGCCTCGGGGCCCGGAGCGGGGTCGACGCGGGTGGGCTCCGGGGAGGCCGGCGGCTCGACCCCCGGAGGGCCGTCGCCGGGCGGGTCGCCCGCCGGGGTGGCGTCGACCCGGGTCCCGTCGGAGGCGCCCCCGACGGGGACGGTCACCTCGGAGCCGTCGTCGGCCGGGGCGGTGGCAGGCCCGTTCGCCGCGGCGGTGTCGTTCGCCGCGGCGGTGGCATCCGTCGTCTCGTCGTCCGGGGCCGCCGGGCCGGCGGACGATGGTGTGGAGGAGGGGGAGTGGGAGGGGGTCGACTCGTCGGCGACCGCCGGATCCTGGTCCCGGCCGGCGGCCGGGGTGCCCCCGTCGGCCGGTCGGTCTGCTCCCGACTGCGGGTGCGGCATCGCGGCAATCTCCTCTCGCGCCGGTCCGAGGTTAGTACGGGCGTGCCACCGACGGCGATCCGCCCACGGCCCGGACAGTGGCGTCGCCCGAGCCCGGCGCCCCGACCGGTCCTCTCCCGGGGCGGGGACCGGACGCGAGGCGGGTCGACGGCGGACGTGACGCGGGTCGGGAGAGGCCGCGACGCGGGTGCCGGTGGACGGCCGCGTACCCTTGGACTTCATGAGCGTCCCGTCCACCATCCCGCGCCCCGTCGCGGGCACCTCAGTCTGGCCCCGGCTGGAGCCGCTGCTGCCCCAGGTGACCAAGCCCATCCAGTACGTCGGTGGCGAGTTGGGCGCGGTGGTCAAGGACTGGGACGCGGCGACCGTCCGCTGGGCCCTGATGTACCCCGACGCGTACGAGGTCGGCCTGCCCAACCAGGGCGTGCAGATCCTCTACGAGGTGCTCAACGAGCTGCCTGACGTGCTCGCCGAGCGGACGTACGCGGTCTGGCCGGACCTGGAGAAGCTGATGCGCGCCGACGGCGTGCCGCAGTTCACCGTCGACGCGCACCGCTCGGTGCGCGACTTCGACGTGTTCGGCGTCTCCTTCTCCACCGAGCTGGGCTACACGAATCTGCTCGCCGCGATCGACCTGGCCGGCATTCCGCTGCTCGCCGCGGACCGCACGGGCGCTGACCCGGTGATCGTGGCCGGCGGGCACGCCGCGTTCAACCCGGAGCCGATCGCCGACTTCATCGACGCCGCCGTGCTCGGCGACGGCGAGGAGGCGGTCCTGGAGATCACCGCGATCGTCCGGGAGTGGAAGGCGGAGGGCACCCCCGGCGGCCGGGACGAGCTGCTGCTGCGGCTGGCCCGCACCGAGAGCGTCTACGTGCCGCGTTTCTACGACGTGGACTACCTGCCCGACGGCCGGATCCAGCGGGTGGTGCCGAACCGGGCGGACGTGCCGTTCCGGGTGCACAAGCGCACGACGATGGACCTGGACGCCTGGCCGTACCCGAAGAAGCCCCTGGTCCCGCTGGCCGAGACCGTGCATGAGCGGTACGCGGTGGAGATCTTCCGGGGTTGCACCCGGGGTTGCCGGTTCTGTCAGGCCGGCATGATCACCCGCCCGGTCCGGGAGCGGTCGATCACCACGGTCGGCCAGATGGTCCGGGACGGTCTGGAGTTCTCCGGCTTCTCCGAGGTGGGGCTGCTGTCGCTGTCGTCGGCCGACCACTCCGAGATCGGCGACATGTGCTCCGGCCTGGCCGAGCAGTACGCGGGGACCAACGTGTCGCTGTCGCTGCCGTCGACCCGGGTGGACGCGTTCAACATCGACCTGGCCCAGGAGTTGTCCCGTAACGGCCGGCGCACCGGGCTGACCTTCGCCCCGGAGGGCGGGTCGGAGCGGATCCGCAAGGTCATCAACAAGATGGTGTCGAAGGAAGACCTGATCCGCACGGTCGTCACCGCGTACACCAACGGCTGGCGGCAGGTGAAGCTCTACTTCATGTGCGGCCTGCCCACCGAGACCGACGCCGACGTCCTGGAGATCGCGGACATGGCGCACGAGGTGATCAAGGCTGGCCGGGCCGCGACCGGTTCCAAGGACATCCGCTGCACGGTCTCCATCGGTGGGTTCGTGCCGAAGCCGCACACCCCGTTCCAGTGGGCGCCGATCGAGCGCCCGGAGGTCATCGACCACCGGCTCAAGATTCTCAAGCAGGCGATCAACTCGGACCGCTCGCTGGGCCGGGCGATCGGCTACCGCTACCACGACGGCGAGCCGTCGCTGATCGAGGGCCTGCTCTCCCGAGGCGACCGGCGGGTCGGTTCGGTGATCCGCAAGGTGTGGGAGAACGGCGGCCGGTTCGACGGTTGGAGCGAGCACTTCTCGTACCAGCGCTGGGTGGACGCGGCGGCCGAGACGCTGCCCGCGTTCGGGGTGGACCTCGACTGGTACACCACCCGCCAGCGCGATCAGCTGGAGGTCCTGCCCTGGGATCACCTGGACTCGGGTCTGGACAAGGACTGGCTCTGGCAGGACTGGCAGGACTCGATCTCGGAGTTCGAGCAGGACGACTGCCGGTGGACCCCGTGCTTCGACTGCGGCGTCTGCCCCTCGATGGACACCGAGATCCAGATCGGCCCCACCGGCAAAAAGCTCCTTCCCCTGACCCCGATCAAGGGCCTCAAGACCCCTACTTCCTGACCCCGGCCCCACCGGTCGCCCGCGTTGATCATGGAGTTGTTGCCAGCCACACGGCGTGTCGCCGACAATAACTCCATGATCAACCGGTGCTGAGTTCCGAGGAGCGAGACGATCAGTAAGAAACCACAGCCGGAGGGTGGGCAGGCCCCGGTCGTCCAGCGCGTCCGGATCCGGTATGCCAAGCGTGGACCGCTGCGATTCACCTCGCACCGGGACTTCGCCCGGGCGTTCGAGCGGGCGTTGCGCCGGGCGGGCGTGCCGATCGCCTTCTCGCAGGGCTTCACCCCGCACCCCAAGATCTCCTACGCCAGCGCCGCGCCCACCGGCGTGGCCAGCGAGGCGGAGTACCTCGAGATCGGCCTCCGTGAGCCGGTTGATCCCGAGCAGCTGTGCGCCGCGCTGGACGCCGCGCTCTCTCCTGGCCTCGACATCCTGGAGGCCGTCATCGTGGCCGGCGGCAGCCTTGCCGACCGGATCGAGGCGTCACACTGGCGCATCGAGTTGCCCGAGGTCGACCCGGCTGCGGCGCAGCGGGCGGTGGCCGCCTTCGCCGCCGCCGAAGAGGTGCAGGTCGAACGGATGACCAAGCAGGGCCGGCGCACCTTCGACGCCCGCTCGGCCGTCATGCGTATCGATGTGATGAGCCCTTCGGAGACGCCTTCCGGGGCCGCGGCCGTACCGTGTGCGATACTCGAACTGGTCGTGCGGCAGGTCACCCCGTCCGTACGGCCCGATGACGTCCTTTCCGGCCTCCGCGCGGTGGCCGACCTGGAGCCGCCGGTCTCACCGAGGGTGACCCGGCTGGCGCAGGGCACGTTGACCGCGCTGGGCGAGATCGTGGATCCGTTGGACGCGGACCGCGACGGGGCAGCCATCGTATGAGCGTTGACCGTCGGTCAACGTTCGGGCAGGCAGACTTCGGCGGTCGCGCATCTCGCGCGCCCGGCGGAAACACTTTTGCGGCGACCCTGCGTGGCAGCGCTTACCCGCGCCCGGGGCAGCCAGAACTGGAGAACCTCCATGCTCGCGAACGAGCCCGAGGGCGGCGAACGGACCGGTTCACAGCCGGCCGACGAGACCGCTGACCGCCCCACCACCGACGCCGGTGGCACCGTCACCGGCGCCGCCGACCTCACCCCCGAGGGCGCCGCCCCGGTCGACGATCCCACCGCCGCCGGGCAGCCAGCCGGCGGAGAGCCTGCGGCCCCTCCACCCCGTAAGCGGGCCACCCGGCGGCGGGCCGCCCCGCTGAACCAGCCGGAGCAGACCGGCGCGCCGGTGGAGGCGTCCACCTCCGCCGGCTCGGCCAGCGGCGAGGCCCCCCAGGTCGAGGTCTTCGCCCCGATCATCGGTGAACTGGAAGAAGCCCCGAAGACGCCGCGTCGACGCCGCAAGGCGACCACCGCGAAGGCGACCGAGGAACCGGTCGTCGTGACCGCTGCGGAGGAAGCCTCCGACGAGGTCGTACCACCGGTGAAGGTGACCCGGACCCGCCGCCGCAAGGCCGCCGAGCCTGCGGCGGAGGCCCCCGAGGCCGAACCCACCGGGCAGACCCGGGCCGGTACGGTGCCCGCCACCGAGGCGGAGGCGTCGTCCGCGCCCACCACCAGTACGCCCGCATCCGCGCCGGTCAGCGGCGTGCCGGAGGCCGTGGCCGAGGAAGCCGACGAGGCGACTGGAATCCCTGAGGCGCCTGAGGTCGTTGGGGCGCAGGCCGTCGGTGGCGCCCGGTCCAGCGGCGCGAAGGACCGCTCCGGGGAGGTGCCGTCCGGCGTGGCCGGTCCCGCCGAACCGCCGGCCGAGGCCGTCGAGCCGACCGAGCCGAAGACCCGGCGGCGCCGGGTCGTCTCCCCGCCGACCGTGCTCTTCATGCCCCCCCAGCCGGAGGCACTGCCGGTCGTCCGGGTCGTGGCCTCCGCCGTGGTCGAGGATGAGCCGGCAGAGGAGCAGCCGGAGACGACTCGCCGACGTCGGCGCGGCCGGCGCGAGGCCGAGCCCGTCGAGGTGGCGGAGGTCGAGGCGGAGCCCGCCACCGAGGAGGCCGACGAGGCAGCCGAGGGCGATGAAGACGACGACGATGACGAGACCGCCGCCGCTCGCCGGCGCCGCCGGCGCGGCCGCCGGGGCCGGGGTCGGGGCAAGGGCGGCGCGGACGACGCCGAGGACGACGAGTCCGAGGACGCCGCCCAGGCCGAGGAGGAGACCGCCGAGTCCGAGGCCGAGGCCGAGGGTGACGAGGCGGAGGGCGACGAGGACGAGGAGAGCGGGGACGGGGTGACCCGTCGCCGCCGCCGTCGGCGTCGCCGGGGCGCCGGGGACACCGACGGCGGTACCGACGACGGCGTGCCCACCGTCGTGAAGATCCGCGAGCCGCGCAAGGCCGTCGACGAGGTGCAGGGCGTCTCCGGGTCGACCCGGCTGGAGGCCAAGCGTCAGCGCCGCCGCGACGGCCGGGAGCAGCGGCGGACCCGTCCGCCGATCCTGAGCGAGTCGGAGTTCCTGGCCCGCCGGGAGGCGGTCGACCGGGTGATGGCGGTGCGCCAGCGCGGCGACCGCACCCAGATCGCCGTCCTGGAGGACGGCGTGCTGGTCGAGCACTACGTCACTCGCAACTCCTCCGGCACCATGGCCGGCAACGTCTACCTCGGCAAGGTGCAGAACGTCCTGCCGAGCATGGAGGCCGCCTTCGTCGACGTGGGTCGGGGCCGCAACGCCGTCCTGTACGCCGGCGAGGTGAACTGGGACACCACGGGCCTGGAGGGCCGGGCCCGCTCGATCGAGCAGGCGCTGCGCTCCGGCGACCCGGTGCTCGTGCAGGTCACCAAGGACCCGATCGGGCACAAGGGCGCCCGGCTGACCAGCCACATCGCCCTGTCCGGCCGGCACCTGGTGTACGTGCCGAACGGCAACGCCTCCGGCATCAGCCGCAAGCTGCCCGACAACGAGCGCAAGCGGCTGCGCGACGTGCTCAAGAAGCTGATCCCGGACGGCGCGGGCGTGATCGTCCGGACCGCCGCCGAGGGGGCGAACGAGGACGAGTTGGCGCGTGACGTCAAGCGGCTCCAGGCCCAGTGGGAGGACATCCAGGACAAGGTGGCCTCCGGCGGCGCCCCGGTGCTGCTCTACGAGGAGCCGGACCTGGTCATCCGGGTCGTGCGGGACCTGTTCAACGAGGACTTCCGCGAGCTGGTGATCGAGGGCGACGAGTCGTACGGGATGGTCGAGTCGTACCTCTCGCACGTCTCGCCGGACCTGGTCGACCGGGTGCGCCGGTACGTCGGCACGAGTGACGTGTTCGCCGACTACCGGATCGACGAGCAGATCCTCAAGGGCCTCGACCGCAAGGTCTTCCTGCCCTCCGGCGGTCACCTGGTGATCGACCGGACCGAGGCGATGACCGTGGTCGACGTCAACACCGGCAAGTACACCGGTGCGGGCGGCAACCTGGAGGAGACCGTCACCCGCAACAACCTGGAGGCGGCCGAGGAGACCGTCCGCCAGCTCCGGTTGCGCGACATCGGTGGCATCGTGGTGATCGACTTCATTGACATGGTGCTGGAGTCGAACCGCGAGCTGGTGCTGCGCCGGCTCACCGAGTGCCTGGGCCGGGACCGCACCAAGCACCAGGTCACCGAGATCACCTCGCTCGGCCTGGTGCAGATGACCCGCAAGCGGATCGGTGCGGGGCTGCTGGAGGCGTTCAGCGAGACCTGCGACTGCTGCAAGGGTCGCGGCGTGGTCATCCACACCGAGCCGGTGCCGGAGAAGCCGCGCGCCGCCACCGGTGCGGTGGAGAAGGTCAAGGCGGTCGCGGCGGCCGTCACGGCCCCCGCGCCGGCCGAGCAGGTCGGCGGGGCGTCGTCGCGGCGGCGGGCCCGCAAGGGTGCCGCGCCGGAGCGCACGGTGGTCGAGGTGGAGGCCCCGAGCGGGGGCGTGGAGCCGGAGTACCACGACACCATGGGCTACGACCTGTCCCGGTACGAGGCGGAGACGGCGGCGGTGGCGGCCGCAGCGGACAGCCAGCAGGGCGAGTCCGCCCGGCTCGCCGGGGCCGACGACCCGGACGCCCTCGGCGACGAGGCCGACAGCGACAGCGACACCGAGGGCGGTACCGGCCGACGTCGGTCCCGTCGCAGTGGCACCCGGCGGCGTACCCGCCCGTGACCGGCTGACCGCCCGTGCGTTTCGCAGGACCCCTTCCCCGGCAACAGCGCCGGCGGGAGGGGTCCTGTCGCGTCTCCGGCCCGGTTAAGATCGGCCACCCCCCGGTCAGGAGAAGAAATGCGTCGTCTGCTCGCCCTCACCGTCGCCGTGGCGGTTCTCTCCGCTGGCGCGGCCTGCTCCGCCGAGCGCTCCGGTTCCGAGCCCACCGGTGGGCCGGGCGGCTCCGCGCCTTCGACGGCGGCCGGGGCCGGCCCGGGGGCCGGGGGAGCCGGCTCGGGCGCCACCGGGTCGCCCGTACCGAGCGGAGCGGCCGGCGGCAACGGCCCGGCGGTCTGCGCCGCCGCCCAGCAGGCCAGCAGCACGGCGGTCCGCACCTACGTGGCGGAGCTGGGCAGGATGATCGGGGCGGTCGGGGCGAACGACAGGCTGACGGCGGAGGCCGCCCGGAAGCAGGCCGAGGCCGCGCTGGCCGGCTGGCGTGCCGCGCTTCGGCAGCAGTCGGCGCAGGCCACCGACCCGCAGCTGCGTACGCTCCTGTCCGACCTGGCCAGCGAGGTGGGCACCCTGGGTACCGACGTGGACGCGATCGACGAGGAGGAGCTGGATGGGCTCCAGCAGCGCCTCGATCAGCTCTGCGCCCGCTGAGGGGTGGCTGGGCCCTGCTCGGGTGGGGATCGGGGGGGGAGCCCGGTTTGGGGGTGAGCCCACCGATGACGTAGGCTATCTTGCGGCGCACTTTGGTGTGCCGAGTTCCCGCGTGCCCACGCCGCCGTGCCTCTGCTACCCGGTGAGCCGCCGAGGGAACGACCGCCAGCAGCCTCAACGACAGGGAGTGCGCCTCCGATGTACGCGATCGTCAAGACCGGCGGCAAGCAGTACAAGGTCGCCGAGGGCGACGTGATCGAGGTCGAGAAGCTCACCGGTGCCCCCGGTGACGCGGTGAAGCTCACCGCGGTGCTCCTCGTCGACGGTGACGACCTGGTGACCGATGCGGCGAAGCTCGCCTCGGTCGCAGTGTCCGGCGAGATCGCCGCGCACACCAAGGGCCCGAAGATCAAGATCCACAAGTTCAAGAACAAGACTGGCTACCACAAGCGCCAGGGTCATCGCCAGCCGTTGACCCAGGTCAAGGTGACCGGCATCTCCAGCGGGAAGTAGGTCGTCCTCCAATGGCTCATAAAAAGGGTGCGTCCAGCTCGCGTAACGGCCGTGATTCCGCGGCCCAGCGACTCGGCGTGAAGCGCTTCGGTGGTCAGGTCGTCAGCGCGGGTGAGATCCTCATCCGTCAGCGTGGCACCAAGTTCCACCCCGGTGACCTGGTCGGCCGTGGTGGCGACGACACGCTCTTCGCGCTGTCCGCCGGCTCGGTCCTGTTCGGCACCAAGCGCGGTCGCAAGACCGTCAGCATCGTACCGGCGCAGCAGTAGTTCGAAGGCGTTGCGGGCCGCGGACCTCAGGTCCGGGCCCGCTTCGCTTTTTCTCGTGCGGGGCGAGCCTCGCTGGAAGGATTGACGACGTGACGACGTTCGTGGACCGGGTCGTCCTGCATCTGCAGGCCGGTGACGGCGGGCACGGCTGTGTCTCGATCCACCGGGAGAAGTTCAAGCCCTTCGGCGGCCCGGACGGCGGCAACGGCGGGCACGGCGGCAGCGTGACCCTGGTCGTCGACCCGCAGGTGCACACCCTGCTCGACTTCCGCTTCCACCCACACGTCAAGGCCGACAACGGCAAGGGCGGCGCGGGCTCGAAGCGGGACGGTGCGAACGGGCGCGACCTCATGCTCAAGGTGCCCAACGGCACCGTCGTGCAGACCCCGGACGGCGAGGTGCTGGCCGACATGGTCGGCGCCGGCACGGCCTTCGAGGTGGCCCGGGGCGGTCGGGGCGGTCGGGGCAACGCCTCGCTGGCCAACGCCCGGCGCAAGGCCCCCGGCTTCGCCGAGCTGGGGGAGCCCGGCGACCAGCTCGACGTGGTGCTGGAGCTCAAGAGCGTCGCCGACGTGGGACTGGTCGGCTTCCCGTCGGCCGGCAAGTCCTCGCTGATCTCGGTGATCTCCGCGGCCAAGCCGAAGATCGCCGACTACCCGTTCACCACGCTGGTGCCGAACCTGGGTGTGGTCCGGGTCGACAACCACACCTTCACGGTCGCCGACGTGCCCGGCCTGATCCCGGGAGCGGCCACCGGCAAGGGCCTCGGGCTGGAGTTCCTCCGGCACATCGAGCGCTGCGCGGTGCTGGTGCACGTGATCGACACCGCCACCCTGGAGCCCGGCCGGGACCCGCTGGCCGACATCGACACCCTCGAGGCCGAGCTCGCCGAGTACGGCGGGCTCACGGACCGGCCCCGCATGGTCGCCCTGAACAAGATCGATGTGCCGGACGGCCGGGACCTCGCCGAGATCGTCCGTGCCGACCTGGAGGCCCGCGGCCTGCGCGCCTTCGAGGTCTCCGCGGCCACCCGCGAGGGCCTCAAGGAGCTGATGTTCGCCATGGCGGAGCTGGTCGAGCAGGCCCGCAACGCGGCCCCGCCGACCGAGCCGACCCGGATCGTCATCCGTCCGAAGGCGGTCGACGACGCCGGCTTCACCATTGAGGCGGACCCGGACGGGTCGTTCACAGTCCGGGGCGCCCAGCCGGAGCGCTGGGTACGGCAGACGAACTTCGACAACGACGAGGCAATTGGGTACCTGGCCGACCGCCTGGCCCGCCTGGGCGTCGAGGACAAGCTGGCCAAGGCGGGGGCGAACCCGGGCGACCTGGTGCGGATCGGCTTGCGCGACTTCGACTGGCAGCCCACCCTCTACGCGGGTGTCGACTTCGTCCCGGGCAACCGGGGCACCGACGTGCGTCTGGAGGAGAAGTCGAGTCGGGCCTCGGCCTCCGATCGGCTCGCCGCCCGCAAGGCCCGCCGGGTGCGGTCGGCCGACGAGGTGGGGGCCGACGCGGCGGACGACGAGCCTGCCGACGACTTCGACGACGACCTCGACGACTAAGCGCCGGCCGGGGCGTCCCTCGGCGGTTCCACCCAGCCCGCCCCCTTCGGACGTGGCCATGGTCACCTTTGGTGGTGACCATGGCCCGTTCCGGTCGGGCCGTCAACGACACACTCCTTGTGCCTGCGTGCCTCGCGCCCGTGGGCACAGCTGAGCGCGGCCCCGGTCAGGGGCGGTCGATCGGGTTGTCCAGCCGGCCGCCCGTGCCGGCCCGCTCGGAGAGCAGCAGCCCCAGGGCGAGCATGCCGAAGCCGAGCGCCAGGTGCAGCCAGTTGTCCGCGTTGTTGAGCGGGATGAAGTTGGCCGTGCCATGTTCGGCGAGGAACCCGACGGCCAGGCCGTAGAGCCAGAGCCCGAGGTAGAGCGCGCCGCCACCGGCCAGGAAGAGTCGCGCTCCGCCGATGCTGCGGGCCAGGACCAGGCCGGCCAGGCCGAAGACCAGGTGCAGGGCGTTGTGCAGGACCGACACCTGGAACAGGCCGAGCAGCTTTGCCCCCGAGGTGTGCCCGGCGAAGGCCAGGTCGCCGTAGCCGGTGGTGATGCCCGGGATGAAGCCGAGCACGCCGAGCAGGAGGAAGAGCGCGGCCACTGCGACGGCGGCCCGCTGCACCCGGGGCTTCGCCGCTCTGTGCCGGTCACGCGCCATCAATGTCACCCTCCGTGGATCAGCAGGCTCGATCCTCCATTTTCTCTGCGGGCCGACACCTTCCGCAGAGAAATCAGGAATCAGGTGTCGAGTCCCCGCCTAGGGGTAGGTGAAAAGAAGCCGGCGGTATGAACGCCTGCGAAACCCCCCGAAGTGCTACCGCTACGACTTTCTGAGCGGAAGGGACATCATGACCTACGATCTTTCACCCACGACCTCCACGTACGGGCAGGAGTCGAACAACGGCGTCCGGGACCAGGCCCGCCAGGTGGGCTCGGAGGCCGCGCACGCCGGCGGAGCCGTCGCCCAGACCGCCAAGGAGCAGGGCCGCGAGGTCATCGGCGAGGCGAAGCGCCAGGCCCGCGACCTCTACGGCGAGGCGCGCCACCAGCTCGTCGGCCAGACCGGTGAGCAGCAGCGCCGGGCCGCCGGCGGGCTCCGCTCGCTGGCCGACGAGATGCGCTCGATGGCGCAGAACAGCGGCCAGGCCGGCCCGGTGACCGAGCTGACCCACCAGGCCGCCGAGCGGGTGAACGGCGTGGCCGGCTGGCTGGAGGAGCGGCAGCCGGGCGACATCGTCGCCGAGGTGAAGGACTACGCCCGCCGCAACCCGGGCACCTTCCTGGTCGGCGCCGCCGTGCTGGGCGTGCTCGCCGGCCGGTTGACGAAGAGCCTCTCCGCGGTGTCCCACGACACCGGCGGCGCCCACGAGGCGTACCGCTCGACCAACGGCTACGACGACCCGGAGCGGACCGTGGTGATCCCGACCCCGCCGCCGGCCCCGCGCGCCGTGCCGGAGCAGGTCCCGCCGGGTGGCTACCTCGACCCGACCCCGGGCACCTACGCAACGCCCGACGCCGGCTACCCCGACCCGGGCACGAGCACCAGCTACGCCGACCCGGTGGGCGGCACCGGCCAGCCGCTGCCCCCGGTGACCCAGACCGACCCGCTGCCGGGCGTTCCGTCCAGCGGCAGTACCCGTCCGTGAGCGAGCGCGACATCCGAAGGGAGGCGACGGCATGACCGTGCCGACGCAGGATCCCGGAATCAACTCCGGGTACCACCCCGCGGGTGCGCCGCACACCGCGGACGAGGTCAGGGGCAGCTCGCTCGGTGAGCTGCTGCGGCAGGTGAGCACCGACCTCTCCACGCTGATGCGCCAGGAGGTCGAGCTCGCCAAGGCCGAGATCCGTCAGGAGGGCAAGAAGGCGGGCAAGGCCGCCGGTCTCTTCGGCGGCGCCGGCTTCGGCGGCTACATGGTGGCGCTGTTCCTGTCCATCGCCCTCTGGGCCGGGCTGTCCAACGTGATGGACGCCGGCTGGGCCGGGCTGATCGTGGCCGTGATCTGGGCCGCGATCGCCTCAGTCCTCTACTCCATGGCCAAGAAGAACGCCCAGCATGTACGCGGCCTCAGGCAGACCAACGACAGCGTGCAGCAGATCCCCGACGCGCTCAAGCCCCACCCGGAGGGAGTCACCCGATGAGCACCGATCCCGACCAGATCCGCCGGGAGATCGAGGCCACCCGCAACAGCCTCAGCACCGACGTGGACGCCCTGGCGTACAAGGTCAGCCCGGGCCGCATCGTCGACGACCGTAAGCAGCGGGCGCGCACCGCGCTGCAGAATGTGAGGGACAAGGTCATGGGTACCGCTTCCGACTACGGCCACAGCACCAGCTACGCCGCGCACTCCGTGGCCGACCGGGCCTCGTCGGCGGCCTCGACCGTGAGCGACAAGGCGCACTCGGCGGCCTCGACCGTCGGCGACGCCGCGCAGCGGGCCCCGCAGGTGTTGCGGGAGAAGTCCGAGGGAAACCCGCTGGCCGCCGGCCTGATCGCCTTCGGCGTCGGCATGCTGGCCGCCTCGCTGATCCCGGCCAGCCGCCGCGAGCAGCAGGCCGCGACCCAGGTCAAGGCGCGGGCCGGTGAGCACGCCGGTGCGGTGAAGGAGAAGCTCGGCGAGGTCGCCAACGAGCTGAAGGAGGAGCTGCGCGAGCCCACCCGGCAGGCCACCGAGTCCGTCAGGTCCACCGCCCAGGACGCCGTGCACGCGGTCAGGGACGACACGAAGTCGGCCGCGCACGACGTGAAGGACCAGGCCCAGCAGTCCCGCGAACAGGCCCGGTACTGACCAGGCACACCGTACGCCGCAGCTCGCGGCCACTCCCCGGTGCAGGCCGGGCAGTGGCCGCGAGCTGTCGTGTGTGTGGGCTCGTGGGCCCGCCGGGGGCCGGGGCTCGCTAGGCCCCGGACGTCGACGGTGCGGTCCGCCTCGCCCGTAGGGCGCCGGGGGTGTTCGCGGCGCGAGCGAACCGGGCGCCGGCGTAGGGCACGCCGCCGCGCAGCATCCGGTGGACGACGGCTAGCCACGAGCAGGCCCCGCGTTCGAGCAGCCACAGGGGAGCGGCCAGCGCCGCCGTGCGCGGAAAGACCCGCGCCCCGCCCGCCCGGCGGCGGCCCACCTCGGCGAGCGCCACCACGGCCGCCGCTGCGCCGAGCAGCAGACCGGGGCGGCGGGCCGCCAGCGCGGCCACCACGGCGGGCAGCACCGCCAGCGAGGTCACCAGCCGCGCCGGCTGGGCCAGGTCGTCGTACGCCTGGCGGACCCGCTGCCCGCGGAAGTGTGTGGCATCCGGGGGAAGCCGACGCACGTACAGGCCGGGCGGGGCCGCCTCGACGCCCCCGTACGCCCGCATGGTGCGGACCAGCTCCAGGTTCTCGAAGAGCACGTCCGGGTCGTACCCACCCATGGCCACGAAGGTGCTGCGGCGCACGGCCAGGGTGCCCGGCCAGTCCGCGCCGAGTGCCCGGTTGAGCAGGGACCGGCCGGTGTCCCACCAGGCGTGCCAGGGGACCGGGTCGAAGTAGTTCTGCGGGCGGACCAGGTCGACGTCGTCCAGCAGCCGGTGCACGGCGTGCAGTCCCGCCTCGTCATGGCGGACATCGTCGTCGGCGATCACCACATGTTCGTGCCGGGCCGCCGCCACCCCGGTCAGCACTCCGACGACCTTGCCGTTGACCCCGCGTACCGCCGGATCGGGGGCGAGGTGGCGCACCACGCCCCGCCACGCGGCGGCATGCCGGGCGAAGACCTCGGGGGCGGAGCCGTCGACGACGGTGACGTCGACGAGGCGGGCCAGCTCATTCAGGTAGCCGGTCAGCTCGGCCAGCCCGGCGTCGGTGGACCAGCGCAGCGGCAGGACGTACTCGACGGGGAGCCGCCGGGCCGTGCGGACCCGGCCCTCGTCGGCGGGGCCGACCGGCGTCCGGGCCGGGGCGTCGAAGGACACCGTCGCCTCCCGTCCGGTCTTGGCCGCAGTCTCGGCACCGGGTGCCCGCATTCGCCCTGGTCAAACCCGTTGTGGATGCCGCCCCGGCCGGCCAGGTCGCCGCGGTCGGCACCGGCCGGTCCTGGGAGGGGCCAGCGGGTCACCCCGCGGCTGGCCCCTCCCAGGGCGGCGGAAACCTGGTTCGCTGGATCGCGCGTGAGGTGTCGGTCGGCGAGGTGCCGGGCGTCGTTACGCAGGTGCCGGCGGCGGGGCGTCGGTCGGCGGGGACGGGAAGGGGGAGGGGCGCATGCAGGAACAGAACGGGTCGCGCTACTGGCAGGAGCGGCGGGTGGTCGGCGCACTGCGCCTGGGCATGGCGGGCGACGGTGGGATCGCCGGGCCGGGCCGGCCGCTGCTCGCCCCGCCCCGGCGGAAGGAACGGCCCCCGCGCCACTTCACCGTGCACCTCGGCTTCCTCGCCGACGGCGCCGACCTGGCCCGTGAGCTGGCTGTCGCGTACGCCGAAGGGCTGAGCCTGCTCCGCCCCGAGCTGGCCCTCGGCGCCGCCGCGCTCTCCCCGGCCGACGCGTGGCACCGGGCTGAGCGGCTCTTCTGCGGGGCGGTCGGCCCGGATGGCGAACGCTGCGTCGACGTGGCCGGGCATCCCGGTTTCCACCACGCCCCGGGCCCCGGCGGCCTGGGATGGGGCAACGGTGACTGAGGAGCGGGGCCGCCGAGCCATGGCCGCCCGCTGCTCCCGGGCCCGCTCCCGGCGAGGGCGTCCCGGTAAGCGACAGGCGAGCCTGGCTCGGCGGGTGCGTGCCGGCTCAGTCCAGGTCGAACTCGCCGTCCTGGGCGCCGGCGACGAAGGCGTCCCACTCGGCCTGGTTGAAGACGAGCACCGGGCCCTCCGGCTCGGCCGAGTTACGCATGCCGATCAGGTCGTCGACGAAGGCCACCTCGACCGCGCTGTCCGAGGTGTCGCCCTCGGCCCGTTGCCAGACCGCCCTGGACAGGTCGAAGTCGCCCTTGGGGTGCTGACCCATTGTTGGTTCCTCCATTGCGAAGCGTGATGGGAAGCGAGTGTGGTTCCCCATCGGGCAGGATAAGCGGATGCCGAGCCTGAGCCGTGTAGAGGCGACCGCGCGTGGCGCGTTGATTACCGTCGAGTCCTACCAGGTGGACCTCGACCTGACCGGAGGCGGCGAGCGGTTCCGCTCGCACACCACCATCCGCTTCCGGGCGACCACCGGGGCGGAGACGTTCGTCGAGGTCACCCCCGCCAGACTGCGGGCGGTACGCCTGAACGACCGGGATCTCGACCCCGGTTCCCTGGCGGGCAACCGGCTCCCGTTGACCGGGCTCGGCGAGGTCAACACGCTGGTCGTCGAGGCCGAGATGGCGTACTCGAACACGGGCGAGGGGCTGCACCGGTTCGTCGACCCCGCCGACGGCGAGACCTACTTGTACGCCATGTCCTTCCTGGACAACGCCCAGCGCATCTTCGCCGCCTTCGACCAGCCCGACCTGAAGGCCCCGGTCACCCTCGCCGTCACCGCCCCGGCGGAGTGGACCGTCGCGGCCAACGGCGAGCTGGCCGCCACCCCCAGGCCCGGGCGCTGGGAATTCGCCCCGACGGCACCGCTGGCGTCGTACTTCGTCACGCTGATCGCCGGGCCGTGGCACGTGCGTCGGGCCGAGCACGACGGCATCCCGCTGGGCATCTGGTGCCGGCGGTCGCTGGCGGAGCACCTGGACGCCGACGCCGACGAGATCTTCACCGTCACCCGGCAGTGCCTGGACCGGTTCCATGAGCTGTTCGCCGAGCGCTACCCGTTCGGCAAGTACGACCAGGCGTTCGTGCCGGAGTTCAACGCCGGTGCGATGGAGAACCCGGGCCTGGTCACCTTCCGCGACGACCTCGTCTTCCGCTCGGCGGTCACCGAACCCGAGCGCGAGCTGCGGGCCACCACCATCGCCCACGAGATGGCCCACATGTGGTTCGGCGACCTGGTCACCATGCGCTGGTGGGACGACCTGTGGCTGAACGAGTCGTTCGCCGAGTACCTGGGCACCCGGGTCACCGCCGAGGCGACCCGGTTCGACCGGGCGTGGACCACCTTCGCGCTGCGCCGCAAGGGCTGGGGGTACGCGGCCGACCAGCGCCCGTCGACCCACCCGGTGGCGCCCGAGGAGGTCGCCGACGCGGCCCTCGCGCTGCTCAACTTCGACGGCATCTCCTACGCCAAGGGCGCCAGCGTGCTGCGTCAACTCGTCGCATGGGTGGGCGACGAGGCGTTCCTGGCCGGGCTGAACGCGCACTTCGCGGCGCACCGGTTCGGCAACGCCACCCTCGCCGACCTGTTGGGCGCCCTCTCCGCCGCCAGCGGCCGGGACCTGTCCGACTGGGCGGAGCGCTGGCTGCGCCGGGCCCAGGTGAACACCCTGCGGGCCGAGGTGGGCGTCGACGCCGACGGCCGGTACGCCGAGGTGGCGATCGTGCAGACGGCCCCCGCCGCCCACCCCGTGCTCCGCCCGCACCGCATCGGGGTCGACCGGTACGCCGCCGACGGCGTGGTCACCCACGACGAGGTCGACCTCGACCCGGACGCCGACGGAGGACGGACGCTCCTCGCCGGGCTGGTCGGGGAGCCGGCCGCCCAGTTGCTGCTGCCCAACGCCGGCGACCTCACCTTTGCCAAGATCCGCCTCGACCCCTCCTCGGCGGACGCCGTCGCGCTGGTGCTGCCGACCCTGGCCGACCCACTGGCCCGGGCCCTGCTCTGGAGCGAGGCGCTGGACGCGGCCACCGACGGGGAGCGGCCGGTCGCCGGGCTGGTCGGGCTGATCGTCGCCGCGCTGCCCGCCGAGACCGAGGTGATCATTGTCGAGGACGTGCTGCGGGCGGTCCGACCGCTGGTCGACCAGCACCTCGACCCCCTGGCCCGGGAGGCGGCACTGCTCCGGCTCGCCGGGGCCTGCCAGCGGATGCTGGCCGCCGCCGGGCCGGGCGGGTCCCGACAGCTCGCCGCCGCCCGGGCCCTGATCGGCGCGAGCACCGACGTCGACCTGCTGGCCGGGTGGCTGGCCGGGCGGGGCGTCCCCGACGGGCTGGCCGTCGACACCGAGCTGCGCTGGTCATTGCTCGGCCGGCTGGTGGTGCTCGGCGCGGTCGGGGAGGACGAGATCAGCACCGAGGCGGCGGCCGACCCGAGCGCCGCCGGCGCCGAGCGGGCCGCCCGGTGCCGGGCCGCGCTGCCCGACCCGAAGGCCAAGGCGGCGGCGTGGGAGATCGTCGTGCACAACACCGAACTGTCCAACCGGCTCGTCGAGGCCGCCGCCCGGGGGTTCTGGCAGCCCGAGCAGGTCGAGCTGACCGCGTCGTACGTGCCGCGGTACTTCGCGGAGATGCCGGCGGCGTCGATGCTGCGTACCCCCTGGGCCGCCGAGCAGATCGCGAAGGACGCCTTCCCCCGCTACGCCGTGTCGCAGCCCACCCGGGATCTGGCCGCAGCGCTGCTGGCCCGCGACGACCTCGCTCCCGGCCTGCGGCGGGTCCTCATCGACCTGGACGACGACCTGCGTCGGGCCCTGGTCGCCCGCACGGCCGTCGCCGCGGCGGCGGCCTGACCCGGCGGTGCGGACGCCGACCAGGGCCGAAACCGCCGGTGCGCGGCACGGGCCTACGATCTCCGGATGCAGGAAGACTTCCGGCGGGTCGGCATCATGGGCGGCACGTTCGATCCGATCCACCACGGCCACCTGGTCGCGGCCAGCGAGGTCGCGGACCGGTTCGGGCTGGACGAGGTCGTCTTCGTGCCGACCGGGCAACCGTGGCAGAAGGCCGACCAGCCGGTCACCCCGGCGGAGGACCGTTACCTGATGACGGTGATCGCCACCGCCTCCAACCCCCGGTTCCAGGTCAGCCGGGTGGACATCGACCGGGGCGGCCCGACGTACACCGTCGACACGCTGCGCGACCTGCACGCGGAGTACGGCCCGAAGGTGCAGCTCTACTTCATCACCGGGGCGGACGCGTTGGAGCGCATCCTGTCCTGGAAGAACCTGGACGAGATCTTCGAGCTGTCCCACTTCATCGGGGTCACCCGCCCCGGGTTCGAACTGACCGACAAGCACCTCCCCGCCGACACGGTCAGCCTGGTGCAGGTGCCCGCGATGGCGATCTCCTCGACGGACTGCCGGGCGCGGGTGGCCCGGGGGGAACCAGTGTGGTACCTCGTGCCCGACGGTGTGGTGCAGTACATCGCAAAACGGCGGCTCTATCAGCAGTGACCGTGCCTGATATACGCCTGTCCGTCCTGAAAATCGACCAGAACTGACAAGTCGTCACGTCGTCGGGTGTGAGACGCTTGGACGGTCGCATGGTTGATCGAAGGAGAACGGTGTCAGTTTCCGAACGCGCTTACGAGCTGGCGATGGTTGCCGCCCAGGCTGCGGCCGACAAAAAGGCAGAGGACATCGTCATCATCGATGTCGGTGAACAGCTCGCCATCACCGACGCCTTCCTGGTCGCCTCCGCCCCCAGCGAGCGTCAGGTGGCCGCCATCGTCGACGCGATCGAGGAGCGGCTGCTCGAGTTGCCGGAGAAGGCCAAGCCGGTCCGCCGCGAGGGCGAGCGGGGTGGCCGGTGGGTGCTCCTCGACTACCTCGACATGGTGGTGCACGTCCAGCACACCGAGGAGCGGGAGTTCTACGGCCTCGACCGGCTCTGGAAGGACTGCCCGCAGGTCCAGTTCGTCGACCGGGACCTGGTCGCCGCCGAGGCCACCGTCGGCACCCCCGACGCGGAATGACCCGACTGATCGTCTGGCGGCACGGCAACACCGACTGGAACGCCGCCAACCGGGTGCAGGGCCAGACCGACGTGCCGCTGAACGATCTCGGCCGGGAACAGGCGCGGGCAGCGGCGCCGCTGCTCGCGGCGCTGCGCCCCGACGCGATCGTGGCCAGCGACCTGAGCCGCGCCGCCGACACCGCAGCCGCCCTGGCCGCGCTCACCGGGCTGCCGGTGCGCGCGGACGCCCGGCTGCGTGAGCGGCACTTCGGCAGCTGGCAGGGGCTCGCGCTCACCGAGGCGGCCGAGCGGTACCCCGACGAGTTCGCCCGCTGGCGGGCCGGCGACCCCGACCCGGGCGCGGGCATCGAAGGCCTTGACGACCTCGGTAAACGGGTCGGCACCGCCCTCCAGGACGCGGTCGCCGCAGTGCCCGGCGGCACCATCGTGGTGGCCACCCACGGCGGCGGGGCCCGACAGGGCTGCGGCTACCTGCTCGGCTGGGACCACACCGTGCTGCGGACCATCGGCGCGCTGCGCAACTGCCACTGGACCGAACTGCGCGACAACGAGCTTCGGGGCTGGCACCTGCGGGCGCACAATGTCGGCCCGATCACCGGCCAGGCGGCGAACGAGGCAGTCTGACCCACAGGCGCGGGCGGCCGGGGGTCAACATCGGCTACCGTGCCGACATGCCCGTCGCGGTCGTCACCGACTCCACCGCCTACCTTCCCTCCGAGCTGGTGCGGGCGCACCGGCTCACCGTCGTCCCGCTGACCGTGGTGCTCAACGGCGCGGAGGGCCTGGAGGGCGTCGAGACCTTCCCGGCGGACGCCACCCGGGCGCTGGGCGGCCGCCGCGTCTCGGTCAGCACCTCCCGGCCCGCACCGGAGCAGTTCGCCGGGACGTACCGTCGGCTGCTCGACGCCGGCGCGGACGGCGTGGTGTCGGTGCACCTGTCGGCCGAACTCTCCGGAACGGTGGAGGCGGCCCGCCTGGCCGCCGCCGAGGTCGGCGACCGGGTCACGGTCGTTGACAGCCGCTCCGCCGGCATGGGACTCGGCTTCCCGGCGCTCGCCGCCGCCGAGGCCGCCGCCGGGGGTGCCGACCTGCCGGGGGTACGCCGGGCGGCGCTCGACGCCATCGACCGCACCAGCATCTTCTTCTACGTCGACACGTTGGAGTTCCTGCGCCGGGGCGGCCGGATCGGAGCCGCCGAGGCGCTCTTCGGCACGGCCCTGTCGGTGAAGCCGATCATGCACATGCCGGACGGGGCGATCGTGGTCCGGGACAAGGTGCGCACCGCCAGCCGGGGGGTGGCCCGCCTGGTCGACCTGGCGGTCGAGGCCGCCGGCGACGCCGACGTGGACCTCGCCGTGCACCATCTGGCCGCTCCGCAGCGCGCCGAGCAGCTCCTCGCCGCGCTCACCGCGCGGCTCGGCGACCGGCTGCGCTCGTCGTACGTGACGGAGGCCGGCGCGGTGGTCGCCGCCCACGCCGGCCCCGGGCTGGCCAGCGTCGTCGTGCACCGCCGCCCCGGCGTAGCCGACACCGACGAGCGGGCGGCCCGCTGATGCCTCTCTCCGACGCCCCACGCTGCCCGGCCGGCCCGGGTTCGTTCGTCGTGACCGGCGGCGGGGCGTTGATGCCGGGCCAGGACGACGCCCGGTGGCCAGCAGGTGGTCACGACCTGCCCGGATTCCACGCGATTTGCAGGCAGTAATCGCCGTCGATATTGACGTATGGCGACGGCGCGGACAGAATCACGGCACCCACCATGATCCCCCCTCTGGGAGATGCCATGACCCGTCCCATCCTGCCGTTCCTCCGGGCGGCTGGCCGCCTGGCCGCGTTCGCCGTGGCTACCGCCGGTGTGCTGCTCGCCTCCGGCGTACCGGCCAGCGCTGCCGTGCCCACCGGCCGTTACGTGGCGCTTGGCGACTCGTACGCCGCCGGTTCGCTGATCCCCACCCAGGTCGACCTGAACTGCCTGCGGTCGAACCGCAACTTCTCGTCGCTGGTCGCCGCCTCCGCCGGATCGTCGTCGTTCGTCGACGTGAGCTGCTCCGGCGCCACCACCGACGACATCCTCAACGCCGGTGAGGGCGTGCTGGGCATCGCGGTGCCTGCACAGCTCAGCGCCGTCACCGCGAACACGGCGCTGGTCACCGTGCAGATCGGTGGCAACGACATCGGCTTCTCCGGCATCATCACCGACTGCGCGGAGGCGAGCCTGAGTAGCCCGCTCGGCTCGCCCTGCAAGAAGAGCTACACCGCCGGGGGAGTCGACCAGTTGCAGGCCAGGATCACCGCCACGGCACCGAAGGTGACCGCCGTGCTCCAGGCGGTCCACCGGGCGGCCCCGAATGCGCGGGTCGTGGTGCTCGGATACCCGGCGATCCTGCCGGACAGCGGCAACGGCTGCTGGCCGTTGGTTCCGATCGCCTACCAGGACGTGCCGTACCTGCGCGGTATCGAAAAGTCCCTCAACTCGATGCTCGCCAGGACCGCGGCCGCGAACAACGCCACCTACGCCGACGTCTACACCCCGTCCGTCGGCTACGACACGTGCAAGAGCCGCAGCACCCGGTGGGTCGAAGGGCTGATCCCGCAGAATGCCGCTGCCCCGTTCCACCCCAACGCCAAGGGCCAGCAAGGCATGGCCAACGCGCTGCTGGCCAAGCTGAACAGCTGACTTATCCTCCCCACCGGCGGGTACAGACCCCGCCGGTGGGGCCGCCGCCCCGGTGGCGTGCCTCCCGCCACCAAGCCAGCACGTCGGTGCCGTGCCGCTCGGCCATCCAGCCGGCTAGGTGATCCTCCGCCCAGCGCACTGGCGGCACCCGCCGGGCCCGGTGCACGATCCGCACCGTTGGCCGTCGCGGTGCTGCTCCACGCTCCGCCGGCCGCCAGGAACAGGTCCGCGTGGCTGGGTGGTCCGTCGTCCATGTGGTAGCCGGCAACACGACGGTCCTGGTTCACAACACCAACTGCCCGGCCGCATCCAAATATGAGGACATCACTGCACCCGGCGCCCGCATGCTCAACAAATCTACGGACGTGGGTCCCGTGGCCTTCGGGAGGAATCTTGAGGCAAATGGATGGGTCCGCACCGACAAGGGTCCGAACATTATGTATGAGAAGGATGGGGCAAGGTATTTTCTTCGAGGGAAGGCCAACAGCCACGAGGGGTGGACGGCGGACTACTACAAGGCGGGGTCCAAGAAGGCCGATATCAAGATCAGGCTTGGTGATGAGTAGTGGCAGGGGCGGGTCCAATCGTGCTTGATCGCAATGGCTACCTGGATGTTCGATCCCGTAGTGCAGCCACCTTCTTTCTTGATGCCAGGTTGCCTGAACAGGTCTTCAAAGAAGATGTAAAGGACTCGTTGTTCTGTGAGTTCGATGCGGTCCTCACGCCGGAATTTTGGCTGGCGCTTTGCGCGATAGCCCGATGGCATGGCGACGGGCACGTCGAACTGCTGGTTCTGGAGCCGGATTGCGATTCCTTCTACTTTCCGGAGTATCAGATGTACCCTGCGATGTCGTTGTCCGTCGAAGCCGAGGTGGACGACTATTGGGCGGTGATCGGTCACGAGCCGAACGGCGACATCATGGGGTCGATCGCGATCTCTGCTAACGTTATCGCTGTTACCGGACCGTCCGGAAGATGGGGATGCTGGGGCGAAAGGGATCCGGAGGTTGCAGTTTTCCGGGGTTTCCCGAACGCAGCCGCACGGAATGAATGGCGTGCACAGTTCGGGCCTTTCCTGGAGGCGTCAGGCGCACTGGATTCGTATCTCCCGCTGACCTTCGCGGATCGGACCGTCCCTGACGGGTACGCCGCAACCCTGACCGCCACTTATGGACCTCCGGACGTTAGTCGGCCGTGACGTAATAAAGCGTCTCGCCGGAACTTCGGCGGGATTCTTCGTCGGCATCATGGGGACTGAGCCTCCTTGTCGAGTTCCACAATCGGCCCAGTTGCTGAATCCGCGCAATAGCATGCCTCTGCAAGTTTGAGGCCCCGTCAGGTAATGTCTGGCGGGGCTTCTGCATCAGGGCTCAGGCAAGGTAGCGATATGCCCGTCGTGAGTGTTTCGGGGCGGACGCTCCTGATCATGGTGATATGAGGCCGGGCGCGGCTTTTCGGTGATCATTCAGGTGTCGAAGCCGAAAGATCATCCGAGGACCGCGCCCGTTGGGAACATCATCGCTGATCGGTGTGCTGGCCGTGCACGCGGATCATGTTGGAGTGTCGCTGCCTGCCTTGCGCCGGACGAGTCTTGTCGAGGCGTTGACGGCCGTGCCGGATCGGCGGGACCCGGGGGGTGTGGTGTATCCCCTCGCGGGAGTCCTGGCGGTCGCGGTCGCGGCGGTGCTGGCCGGTGCCAGGTCGGCGGCGGCGGTCGCCGAGTGGGCGAACGACGCCCCGCAGCAGGTCCTCGCCGGGCTCGGCGCATGGCGGGACCCGTTCACCGGGGTGTACCGGGCGCCGGACGAGTCCACCTTCCGCAGGATCCTGGCCGGTGTCGACACCGACGCGTTGGACGACACGGTCGGCCGGTGGATCCTCGCCTCGCGGCCGGCGACGACCACGGGCCGGCGGGTGTACAGCGTGGACGGCAAGACGCTGCGGGGCAGCGGCCATGCCGGTGAACAGGTCCATCTCCTCGCAGCGCTGGACCAGCACACCGGGACCGTCCTCGGCCAGGTCGACGTTGACGGCAAGACCAACGAGCTGACCCGCTTCCAGCCGCTGCTGGACCCCCTCGACCTGACCGCGGTGCTCGTCACCGCAGACGCCTTACACACCCGACGCGAGCACGCCCGCTGGCTGACCGAGACCAAGCAGGCCGGTTACGTGTTCACCGTGAAGCGCAACCAGCCGCGTCTGTATCGGCAGCTCAAAACCCTGCCCTGGGCGAAGATCCCGGTCCAGGGCGAGACCAGCAGTCGCGGACACGGCCGCTACGACATCCGCCGCCTGCAAGCAGTCACCTGCACCGGAGCACTCGCCCTCGACTTCCCACACGCCGTGCAAGCACTACGAATCCGACGTCGCCGACTGAATCTGCCCACCGGCCGCTGGTCCACCGTCACCGTCCACGCGATCACCAACCTGACCGCCGGCCAGGCCAGCCCGGCAGGCCTAGCCGACGCTCTCCGCGGACACTGGGCCATCGAGATCCTGCACCATATCCGCGACACCACCTACGCCGAAGACGCCAGCCGCCTGCGCACCGGCAACGCACCCCGCGCCATGGCCACCCTGGGCAACACCGCGATCAGCCTGCTCCGCCTGGCCGGCATCACCACCATCGCGAAAGCCCTACGCCGCAACAGCGGAAACCCACACCGACCCCTACAACTACTCGGGATCACCTAAAAACGGGCGTATGGCTACCTTGCCTGAACCCTGGTCGGGCATCGGCCCGACCTGCGTCGCCGCCGCTTCGCAGGTCGGACGGAGCAGCGGCGAGTCATGCCGGTTGGCCGGCGTGGACACCACGGCCAGAGGGATGCCGTCGCCCTCGACCTCGGTGGGGCGCTTCAAGCCGCCCTTGCCTCGGTCGACCGGCGAGCGGCCGGCCCGCTCGCCGCCGCAGGGCGCCTTGGTGATCGCGCCATCCACGCTGAGGTCCTGCAACGACAGGCCGATCATCTGGTCGTAGGCGGTTAGGGCCAACGCGTGGACCTTCTCGCCGATCCCGGCCACAGCCCAGTCCTTGAGTCGGCGGTGGATGGTGCGGTCCGAGCACCGGGTGCTGGCGATGCGTTCGTAGCCTGAGCCGTGGACCAGAGCGTCGATGACGTGCTCGAACACGACGCGGTCGGGGATACGGCGGCGGTGGCAGCCCCGGATGGGCCGGGTCGAACTCCGGCCGCTGGGGAAGTAGCGCGGCGAACTCGACCCAGACGGGGTTCAACAGCGATGATGGCAGGGCAGGCACGGGACTCCTGTCGATCACTGAGCGTAGAGAACTCCATGATCGATGGATCCCGTGCCTGTTTGCTACTCCCGACCAGCCGTCTGTCCGAATCGTTGCCTACCGCCGGTCGCTCTTAGCACACCACGGGCATGATCAGGCGGTTGTCCACAAGTAGGCCGGTTGTCCACAGGCGACGACGACAAGGCCGCACGGCGTCCGCCCGCCGACCTAGCCTCGCCCCGTGTCAGACGACGAGGAGACGGTCGTACGGCGGCGGTTGCGCTGGCTGGCGGCCGAGCCGGCGCCTTCCGACGACCTGCCGCCGGCCGGGGAGGCTTTCCCGGCGAGGCCGGCCGGTGGCGGGGTTGCTTCTGCGGTGCCGCCCGAGATCCGGCCAGTGTCGGCGGGCGACCGGTCGGCCGAGCGGCCGGCGGTGCGTGCGCCGGAGGACCGGTGGGCGCCGGACGGCGGCCCGCCGGCAGAGCGGCCGGTGCCATGGCCGGGTCGGGCGGGCCTGGGGTCGCGCCGACGCCCTGAACCCGGGCCCGCGCACCCGCCGGCGGCCGGCGGCCCGGGGCCCAGACCGCAGCCGCTGGCCAACCCGCTCGCCGTGGGTGGCCCGGAGCCCGCGGCGTCGGCGGCGGGTCTCTCTGCCGTCGGCCTGAACTTTCCCGGCGGGCCCGGGGACGAGCCGACGTCCGACGAGCCGACGGCCGAGGCGCGGCCGTCCCGGCTGCCGGGTCCCGGCGCGTTCGACCCCGGGCGGCGCGGCGTGCGGGCGCTGGCGGCGGTCGCCGTCGCGGTGGTGCTCGGCGCGGCCCTCTGGGCATGGCAGTCCCGGCCGCAGGCCGAACCCGTCGGGGCCGCACCGTCCGCCGCCTCGGGCGCCGAGGCGCCGGGGGAGGCGCAGCCGCCGGCCGCCGGGCCGACGCCGGGCGGCGAGCTGGTGGTGGCGGTCGCCGGCAAGGTACGCCGCCCGGGGCTCGTCCGGCTGCCGGCCGGTGCCCGGGTCGCCGACGCGGTGCGGGCGGCCGGCGGCGCGCTGCCCGGTGTGGACGTCGCGCTGCTGAACCCGGCCCGCAAGGTCACCGACGGGGAGCTGATCCTGGTCGGCGTGGCTGCCCCGGCGGGCCAGCCCGGCACCGCCGTTCCCGGCGCGAATTCGCCGGCCGCCGGTGGCCTGGTCAACCTGAACACGGCCACGCTCGCCCAGCTCGACACGCTGCCCGGGGTGGGCCCGGTGCTCGCCCAGCGCATCCTGGACCACCGCGACCGCAAGGGCGGGTTCCGCTCGGTGGGCGACCTGCGCCAGGTGGAGGGCATCGGCGACGCCCGGTACGAGCAGCTCAAGGAACTGGTGACGGTGTGAGCGGCCCGGCCGGGCCGGACGATGGCGCGATGGGGGAGGAGGACCCCGGGGGCGGTGGGGGAGGCGTACCCGACCTGCGGTTGGCCGGGCTTGCCGTGGCCGCCTGGCTGACCGCGTTGGCCGGTCTGCACCTTGGTCCCCGCCCGACGGTGCTGCTCGCCGCCGGTGCCGCCGGGCTGGCCGCGTGCACCGTCGCGTACCTGCTCGGTGTGCTGGGCCGCCCGGCGCTCTTCGTTCGCCGGTACGGGTGGATCGCGGTGGCCGTACTGCTCGGTGTGGTCTGCGGCGCGTCGGCGACCGCCGCCCGGCTCGTGGTGCGGGACGCCCCCGCCGTCCGGTCCCTCGTCGACGACCGGGCCACGGTCGACGCCGAGCTGGTGGTCCGGGACGATCCACGCCCGGTCCGTGGTGTCGCGGGCCGGCCGGCCACCCTGCTGGTCCGGGCCGACCTCGTGGCCCTGACCGGCCCGAACGGCACGCGGGTCGTCGCCCCGGTGCGGGTCCTGGTGCTCGCCACCGACCCCGGGTGGCGGGGTCTGCTCCCCGGGCAGCGGCTCACCGCCGAGGGCCGGCTGGGTGCGCCGCGCGGCGGTGACCTGACCGCTGCGGTGCTCACCGTACGTGGGCCGCCGACGCGGCATGGTCAGCCGACGTGGTCGCAGCGGGCCGCCGGTGTGCTCCGCGCCGGCCTGCAACGGGCCTGTGAACCGCTCCCCGACGAGCAGGGCGGGCTGCTGCCCGGCCTCGTCGTCGGCGACACCAGTCGGCTTCCGCCGACGGTCGAGGAGGACTTCCGGGCAACCGGGATGACCCATTTGAACGCCGTGTCCGGCTCGAACGTGGCGATTGTCGTCGGGGCGGTGCTGCTGCTGGCCCGCTGGTCCCGGGCCGGTCCGTGGGCGGCCGCCGGGCTGTGCGGGTTGGCACTGGTGGGCTTCGTGATCCTGGTCCGCCCCTCGCCGAGCGTGGTGCGCGCCGCCACCATGGGCGCGATCGGCCTCGCGGCGCTGGCCACCGGCCGGCCCCGGGCGGCCCTGCCGGCGCTCGCCGCGGGGGTGGCCGGGCTGGTGCTGTTCGATCCGGATCTGGCCGGCGATCCGGGGTTCGCGCTGTCGGTGCTGGCCACCGCCGGTCTGCTGCTGCTCGCCCCCGGGTGGCGCGACGGGCTGCGGCGGCGAGGGGTGCCGCCCGGGTTCGCCGAGGCGTTGGCCGTGCCGGCCGCCGCGCAGCTCGCCTGCGGTCCGGTGGTCGCCGGGATCTCCGGCACGGTGAGCCTGGTGGCGGTGCCGGCGAACCTGTTGGTGGTGCCGGCGATCGCGCCCGCCACGGTGCTCGGGGTGGCGGCGGCGGTGCTCTCCCCGGCCTGGCCGGCGGGGGCGGAGTTCGTGGCCTGGCTGGCGAGCTGGCCGGCCTGGTGGCTGGTCACCGTGGCCCGGCACGGGGCGCGGCTGCCGGCGGGCACCCTGCCCTGGCCGGGCGGGGCGCCGGGGGCGATGCTGCTGGCCGGGCTGACCGTGGCGTTGCTGATCGCCACCCGCCGGCCGCTGGTGCGCCGGCTCGTGGCGGTGGTCGCGGTCGCCGCGATCGCCGGGACCCTGCCGGTCCGGCTGGTGGCCGGCGGCTGGCCGCCGCCCGGCTGGGTGGTGGTGGCGTGCGCGGTGGGCCAGGGCGACGCCCTGGTGTTGCCGGTGGCCGCCGGCCGGGCCGTGGTGGTCGACGCCGGCCCGGACCCGGCGGCGGTGGACGGCTGCCTGCGGCGGCTCGGCGTACGGGAGATCCCCGTGCTGATCTTCAGCCACTTCCACATCGACCACATCGGCGGGGTCGCCGGGATCTTCCGGGGGCGTCGGGTGGCGGCGGTACGCACGCCGCAGTGGGCCGAGCCCGCGGCCGGGCGGGACCTGGTGCGCTCCGCCGCCACGGCCGGCGGGGCGGTGCTGGCTGCGGCGACTGCGGGGTGGGCGTACCGGGACGGCGGGCTGGAGCTGGTGGCGCTCGGTCCGCCGTACCCGCTGCGGGGAACCCGCTCCGACCCCAACAACAACTCGCTGGTGCTGCGGGCCACGGTGGCCGGGGTGCGGATGCTGCTGGCCGGGGACGCCGAGACCGAGGAGCAACGGGCGCTGCTCGACCGGCCCCCACCGGGCGGGATACGCGCCGACGTGCTGAAGGTCGCCCACCACGGGTCGGCGTACCAGGACCCGGCGTTCCTGGACGCGGTCCGGCCGAGGGTCGCGCTGGTGCCGGTCGGCGTCGGTAACTCGTACGGGCACCCGAACGCCGCCGTGCTCGCCCGGATCGCCCGGGGCGGAACGCGGGTGCTGCGTACGGACACCGACGGCGATGTGGCGGTGGTCCTCGGGCGGACCGGCATGGCGGTGGTCGCGCGGGGCGTTCCGCCGGGGCGGCAATCATGATAATCGATTGGCATTGGCAGCATTGGCGAAGGAGGTGGGCAAATGTCTTGATTTGCGCTGAGTGCGGGCTCCGCCGTCCGATGCCCCGACGAGCAGGCACGATCCCCGGGCTGGCGTGCGAACATGGGCGGCGTGACCGCCGCCGACCTCGCTCCTATTCTGCTAGTCCTCGGTGACGAGGAGCTGCTCGCCACGCGCGCGGTGACCGAAGCCGTGGCCCGGGTCCGCAGCGTCGACCCCGACGTGGACGTCCGGGAGTATCAGGCGGGGATGCTGGCCGTCGGCGAGATCGCCGAGATGCTCAGCCCGTCGCTCTTCGGCGGCCGGCGGGTGCTGGTGCTGCACTCCGGCCAGGACGCGCGCAAGGACCTGGTCGCCGCCCTGCTGGCGTACGCGAAGAATCCTGACCCGGATGTCCAACTCGTCGTCCTGCACCTCGGGGGCGCCAAGGGCAAGGCGTTCGCGGACGGGCTGCGGGCCGCAGGTGCCACGGTGGTGCCGGCGGCGAAACTCAAGGGGCACCGCGAGCGGGCCGCCTTCGTGCGGGACGAGATCCGCCGGGCCGGCGGGAAGTGCACCGACGACGCGGCCGAGGCGCTCATCGCGGCGGTCGGCAACGACATGCGCGAGCTGGCCGCGGCGTGTTCCCAGCTGATCGCCGACACCGACGGGCGGATCGGGGCCGATACTGTGGCCCGCTACTACACGGGCCGGGTCGAGGTGAGCGGCTTCACCGTCGCCGACGCCACCCTGATCGGCGATGTGCCGGCGGCACTGGAGGCGCTGCGCTGGGCGTTGCACGTCGGCGTCGATCCGGTGCCGATCGCCGACGCCCTCGCCGACGGCGTCCGTACCGTCGCCCGGGTGGCGGCGGCGGGGCGGGGCGACCCGTACCAGCTGGCGGGCACCCTCGGCATGCCGGCCTGGAAGGTCAAGAGTGCGCAGCAGCGGGCCCGGGGCTGGACGCCGGAGGGCCTGGTGCTGGCGATGCGGGCCGCCGCCGAGTGCAACGCGGCGGTCAAGGGCGGGTCGGACGACCGCGCGTACGCGCTGGAACGCGCGGTGTTCTCGGTCGCGGCCGCCCGGCAGGGTGGCGCCCGGTGAACCGGCCGGTCCGGGCGTCGTGGGCGATGGTCCCCTCCGACGAGGACCGGTACCGCCCTCTCTACGCCCGGGCCCTCGGCCTGCGGTTCGTCAACCCCGGCGGGGTGCTCTGCTTCCTCTTCTTCGAGGGGGCGGTCGCGCTGGCCGTCCTGCTCGCCCTGGCCGAGCTGGTGACCTGGTGGGCGGTGCTCGTCCTGCCCGCCGCCGTGGCGGCGATGGTCAAGCTCAACGACCTGGTGGCAGAGCTGGCGGTCCGGACGGCCGCCCTGGTCCCGGAGCAGGAACGCGACCGGTTCCGCCGGCAGATGGAGCCCGTGGTCGGTCGCGCCGCGGTGCGGAGCGTGGGCGCCTGTCCGGTCGGGTCTGGGAGAGCCGCTGTGGGCGGTCGGCCAGGGACGGACGATCGGCCCGGCGGGCTTGGCGGGACCGGGCAGGGGCCAGCCCATCGCCACGCTCAGTGAGACGAGTGGTCGAGTGGGGTACCAACCTCTGGGCACAGGGAAAACCGGAAGCCCCGGGAGTGGACTCCCGGGGCTTTCCGATCAGGTGTGTGCTCGCCGCCTCAGGCGGAGAACGACTCCACCCGCTTGGCGATCGCCGACTTGCGGTTGGCGGCCTGGTTGGAGTGGATCACGCCCTTGCTGACGGCCTTGTCCAGCCTCCGCGAGGCGTCCCGCATGAGCACGGTGGCCTTCTCGGCGTCACCGGCCTCCGCGGCCTCGTGGAACTTCCGGATAGCGGTCTTCAGCGCCGACTTGACCGACTTGTTGCGCAGCCGGCTCTTCTCGTTCTGCCGGTTGCGCTTGATCTGGGACTTGATGTTCGCCACGCGACAGCCTCGTCTTATAGCTCGGGTTGGTCAGCTTATGCGCCCGACGAGCATGCGTCATCGCTGCGCGAGTAGCCAGACTACCAGGTCCCCCGGGACGAGCCAAAACGGCTCACTCCCGGGCCCTCGGGGCAGACCGGTTTCCGACCTGCCGGGTGGTGAGCCGGCCCGGCTGAGGCGTCTCCCAGCCCTGCCGGGTGGCCAGCCAGCTCAGGGCCTGCTCGCCGCTCCACCGTTGGTGCGTCCGGATGTGCGGGGATGCGCTCGTCGGCCCGGCGGCGGCCGAGGTGAGCAGGTACCCGGAGAGCGCGGCGAGGGTCACGTCGAGGGCGTCCGGCGGCGCGTCGGCCGTCGCCGGGTGCCCGGCGAAGAGGGCGTCGGCGTCCAGGCCGCTGGCGTGGGCGGTGATCAGCAGGCTGACCAGGTCGAACCAGGCCGGTCCCCGGCAGATCCAGTTCCAGTCGCAGAACCACGCCCGGCCGGTCGGGTCCACGAGCACGTTGTCCAGCCGCAGGTCGCCGTGGGCCAGGCCGCCGCGCTCGGCGTACCCGGGCAGACGAGACTCCAGCGTGACCAGCTCGGGCAGTCGATCGCGCGACCCGGGCGGCAGCGCCGGCACGGGCTCCCGGCCGGCGGCCACCTCGACCCACCAGAGGATGTCCTCCCGGGCCAGATCGGCGAGCCGGGGCAGGCCGAGCGCGACCAGCTCTGGGGGCGGGTCGGCCAGGGCGGCGGCGATCTCGGCGTACCCGGTCAGGGTGGCGTCGAGGTCCGCCGGGGTCCAGGGCAGGTGGGGGGTGCGGCCGTCGACGGCGTCCAGGCCGAGCGCGAACCAGCCGGCCGCCGCGACCGTCCACCTCGGGCGGGGGACCGGCAGCCCGGCGGGGAGCCGGTCCAGGACCGCGGCCTCCCGGGCGTACCAGTCGACGAGGTGCCGCTGCTCGGCCAGCGAGGCCGCCTTCACGAACGTCCGTCGTCCGTCGGCGGTCTCCAGCACGGCGGCGAAGCCCCGGGTGAACCCGGCGGTGGCCACCCGCGCCGCCGCCACGGGCCCGCCCAGCCGGGCGGTCACCGCCGCCCGCAGCCCGGCGGGCAGCTCCCCCCAGTCGGGGCGCAGCGCCGTCGCGTCGTACGGCACCGGGGGAAGTGAGATCGCGGCCACCACACCATGCTGCCCCACCCCGGGCTCCGCCCACCGCTCGCCGGGCTCACGCACCGCCCGGCGTCCGGGCCGGGAGAGGCCGGCGCGATCCGCCGCCGAGGTGTGGCGGCGAGCCGCAGACCGCCGTGGCCGCGGCCGGGGGGCGGCTCTGCCAGACTGCCAAACCATGAGGACGGACGACTTCTGGCAGTTGATCGACCGGGCCCGCGCCGACGGGGGAGGGGTGGTGGGCGCGGTCGCCGTCCGGGCGGTCGCCCTGCTGGCCGAGCGCGAGGCCGCCGACATCGTCGGGTACGCCCGGCACCAGCGCCGGGTGCTCGCGGCGTCCCACCGGGCCGACCTCTGGGGCGCGGCGTACCTGATCAACGGCGGGGCGTCCGACGACGGGTTCGAGTACTTCCGGGGCTGGTTGATCACCCAGGGCCGGGAGGTCTTCGCCCGTGCGGTGGCGGATCCGGACTCGCTGGCCGAGCTGCCGCAGATCCGCCAGGCGGCGCTGACCGGCGAGGAGTTCGAGGCGGAGCCGATGCTGACGGTGGCCGAGGAGGCATACCGGAAGGCGACCGCCAGCGAGCTCCCGCCGGTGGAGCAGACGCCCTACCCGGAGCTGGACGAGTTCTGGGACTTCGACGACGAACAGGAGGCTCGCCGGCACCTGCCGAAGCTCGCCGCCCTCTTCGTGGAGCCGCCGCAGGAGTGATCCGGCGCAGGCGGCCCGGCGGTCGACACCCCGGCGCGGCCGGACCGCCGGGAGGAGTGCTCCGACCGCGCCCGGGGCGACGGGGGCGACGTGGGAACATGGAGGGGGTCGGCGTCGCGCCGGCTCGCTCACGTCAGCCGACCAGAACGGACCGCTGTGCCACCGACGCCCGATTCCGCCCGGAACGCTCCCGGTGCCACCGACCCGGCGCGCCTCCGGAACTTCGGCATCATCGCCCACATCGACCACGGTAAATCAACCCTGGCTGACCGGATGTTGCAGCTCACCGGCGTGGTCGATCCCCGGCAGATGCGCGCGCAGTACCTCGACCGGATGGACATCGAGCGCGAGCGCGGCATCACCATCAAGAGCCAGGCCGTCCGGATGCCGTGGACCATCCGTGAGGGCGACCGGACCGGTGAGCACGCGGTGCTCAACATGATCGACACCCCGGGCCACGTCGACTTCACCTATGAGGTGTCCCGGTCGCTGGCCGCCTGCGAGGGGGCCGTGCTGCTGGTCGACGCCGCGCAGGGCATCGAGGCGCAGACGCTGGCCAACCTCTACCTGGCGCTCGAGAACGACCTGCGGATCATCCCGGTGCTCAACAAGATCGACCTGCCGGCCGCCCAGCCGGACAAGTACGCCGAGGAGCTGGCCCATCTGATCGGCGGGGACCCGGCGGACTGCATCAGGGTCTCCGGCAAGACCGGCGCCGGCGTGCCGTACCTCCTCGACGAGATCGTCCGCCAGTTCGTCCCGCCGGTCGGCGACGCCGCAGCCCCCGCCCGGGCGATGATCTTCGACTCGGTGTACGACGTCTACCGGGGCGTCGTCACCTATGTCCGGATGATCGACGGGCGGATCAGCGCCCGGGACCGGATCAAGATGATGTCCACCGGCGCGGTGCACGAGCTGCTGGAGATCGGCGTCATCTCGCCGGAGATGGTGAAGGCCGACGCGCTGGGCGTCGGCGAGGTGGGATACCTGATCACCGGCGTGAAGGACGTCCGCCAGTCCCGGGTCGGTGACACCGTCACCATCAACACCCGGCCGGCGGCGAGCGCCCTCGGCGGCTACAAGGACCCGAAGCCGATGGTCTACTCCGGCCTCTACCCGATCGACGGGTCCGACTACCCGAACCTGCGTGAGGCGCTGGACAAGCTCAAGCTCAACGACGCCGCGCTCGACTACGAGCCGGAGACCTCGGGCGCGCTCGGCTTCGGCTTCCGCTGCGGCTTCCTCGGCCTGCTGCACATGGAGATCATCCGGGAGCGGCTGGAGCGGGAGTACAACCTCGATCTCATCTCCACCGCACCGAACGTGGTCTACCGGGCGGTCACCGACGACGGTGAGGAGATCGTCGTGACCAACCCGAGCGAGTACCCCACCGGCAGGATCGCCGAGGTGTACGAGCCGGTCGTGCGGGCCACCGTGCTCACCCCGAACGACTACGTGGGCGCGGTCATGGAGCTGTGCCAGGGCCGCCGGGGCAACCTGCTCGGGATGGACTACCTCTCGGCCGACCGGGTGGAACTGCGCTACACACTGCCCCTCGCGGAGATCATCTTCGACTTCTTCGACCAGTTGAAGAGCCGTACCAAGGGCTACGCGTCGCTGGACTACGAGCCTTCGGGCGAGCAGGCGTCCGACCTGGCCAAGGTCGACATCCTGCTGCACGGCGAGCCGGTGGACGCGTTCAGCGCGATCGTGCACAAGGACAAGGCGTACAACTACGGCGTCACGATCGCCGCGAAGCTGCGCAAGCTGATCCCCCGGCAGCAGTTCGAGGTGCCCATCCAGGCCGCCATCGGCAGTCGGGTGATCGCCCGGGAGACCATCCGGGCCATCCGCAAGGACGTGCTCGCCAAGTGCTACGGCGGTGACATCAGCCGCAAGCGCAAGCTGCTGGAGAAGCAGAAGGAGGGCAAGAAGCGGATGAAGATGGTGGGCCGGGTCGAGGTTCCCCAGGAGGCCTTCATCGCCGCGCTCTCCTCCGACTCCGGTGACGGCAAGGCCGCCGGCAAGAAGTGAGCCGCCGCAGCGGCCGGGACTGACCGACGGCCGGCGCCCCGAGGAACACGACTGTTTCCGGGGCGTCGGCCGTCGCCGTACCCGCTCGCGTCGCCACCTTGTCCCCGGTGGCGGGCGTACCGAAGGAATTTTTCACCGCGCGCCCGCCGCGCGTCGCGGCTCGTTGGGAGCCCTTCCACCTGCTCTTCTGCCTCCCCGTCGTGCTCGGAGGGGGCCGGCGGCGTCGATGTGTGCCAGCAGATCCTCCGGTGAACCCGGTTTGGATTTTCGGGCGTTCGGGAACTTAGCCGCCACCACAGTAACAACACACTTTGTGACACCATCTTAAGGAGGAGGGCGACCATGGAGCTCACCGTTTGGGGCATCATCACCGCCATCGTTGTCGGTCTCATCATCGGCGCGCTGGGCCGCCTGGTCGTCCCGGGCCGGCAGAACATGCCGATCTGGCTGCACATGCTGATCGGTGTCGGCGCCGCGCTGCTCGGCACCGTGCTCGCCCGCGCCATGGGCATCGCCACCGAGACGGCCGGGATCGACTGGGCCGAGCTGCTGGTCCAGGTCGTGCTCGCCGCCATCGCCGTGGCCCTGGTCGCCGGTGTCGGCCGTCGCCGGAGCGTCAGCCACCGGTAATCAGCACATCGTTTTCTTTCGAACGGGCGCCCGACCACTCCGGTCGGGCGCCCGTTCGCATGCGGCCCGCAGCTTCCGCGCCCCGCATGAGTACTGGGCCCATCGTGGAAATTGTTCGGGTCGTCCTCGGGATGACGTGTTTGGATGTCTGGCCGCCCGGGAACTATAGCGGCCACCACAGTGAACAACGTTTCTGAAGCTTCGTGAGGAGAACGACCATGACCGTTACCGGAATCATCACCGCGCTCATCGTCGGTCTGATCGTCGGCGCGCTGGGCCGCCTGGTCGTCCCGGGCCGGCAGAACATCCCGATCTGGCTGCACCTGCTCGTCGGCGTGGGCGCCGCCCTCCTCGGCACCGTGCTGGCCAACGCGATCGGCATCTCCACCGACACCGCCGGTGTCGACTGGGGCGAGCTGCTGGTCCAGGTCGTCGTCGCCGCCATCGCGGTCGCGATCGTGGCCAGCGTGGGCGGTCGCCGCGGCGTCACCCACCGGTAGTCAAATCCTGCTCCACGAACGGGCGCTCGGCCTCCACGGTCGAGCGCCCGTTCTCATGTGTACGGACGCTTCCACCCCGCCGTCGTACTGCCCGAGCGCCCCGCGCCTGCGGTACGGTCGCCTCGCTTCCGTACCGCCCCCTGTCGTAAAGGAATTTTTCCTACTAGGGTGCGGCGGAGAAGGTAAGTGCCAGGACGGCGTGAGGGAGATGTGGCGTGAACAGGTGGAAACGGCTGGCCCCGGTCACCGCCGTCGTGGCGTCGGCCGCGATGGTGCTCGCCGGCTGTGGCGGCTCGGGGGACGACAAGGCGGCCGACAACAGCAAGCTGACGGTCTGGATGATGGGCGAGGGCAGCGAGACGCAGACCGCGTTCCTCGAGGGCGTCGAGACCGAGTTCAAGAAGAAGCATCCCGATACCGACGTGGTCGTGCAGTACATCCCCTGGCTCGAGGCGCCCAAGAAGTTCCAGGCGGCGCTCGCCGGCGGTGAGGGGCCGGATCTGACCGAGCTCGGCAACACCGAGACCCAGGGCTGGGCCGACCAGGAGGCGCTCGCCGACGTCACGGCCAAGTTCGGCTCCTGGGCCGAGGGCAAGGACATCCTCCCCGACCTGGTCAAGAACGCCCAGCTCGACGGCAAGCAGTACGGCGTGCCGTGGTACGCCGGCGTCCGGGCGCTCTACTACCGCACCGACTGGTTCGCCGAGGCCGGCGTCAAGCCGCCGACGAACTGGGACGAGCTGGTCGCCGCCGCGAAGACCATCCAGGCCAAGAAGCCGGGCACCTACGGCATCGCGCTGCCGGGCAACTCGGAGCTGCCGTTCTACTCCTTCCTCTGGGGCGCGGGCGGCGAGATCGCCACCAAGCAGGGCGACACCTGGAAGTCCGGCTACACCACCCCGCAGGCCCAGAAGGCGGTCAAGTTCTGGACCGACCTGGTCACCGTCCACAAGGTCGCCCCGCCGGCCGCCGCTGGCTGGAACGAGGTCGACGCCCGGACGCAGTTCGCCACCGGCAAGGCGGCGATGGCCTTCGGCGGCAGCTGGCAGGCCGGCTCCATCAAGAAGGACAACCCCGAGATCGAGAAGGTCTGGGGCACCTTCCCCATCCCCGGCCCGGACGGCAAGCCGGCCCCGGCCTTCGCCGGCGGTTCGGACATCGCCCTGTGGAAGGACAGCAAGAAGCAGGACCTCGCCTGGGACTACCTGACCGTGCTGCTGAGCAAGCAGAAGGACAAGGAGTTCGCCAGCGGCCTCGGCTTCTTCCCGGTCTACTCGGATCTGGTCAGCGGCGGCGAGTACGCCAACGACAAGATCATGGCGGCGTTCGCCACCACGCTGCAGAACACGAAGCTCACCCCGCTCACCCCGAAGTGGGTCGAGGTCAGCCGCACCAAGACGGTGACCCAGGCGATGAACAGCTCGGTCATCAAGGGTCAGAAGACGGTCGAGAAGGCCACCGCTGACGCGGCCGCCGAGATGGAAAGCATCCTCAACGCGAAGTGACCACGCTGATCCAGGCGCCGGAGACGTCCGCCGCGCGGGAACACCCCGCGCGGCGGCGTCGCCGGGTGGACCGCCTGCCCTACCTGCTGCTCCTGCCCTCCCTGGTGATCATCGGCGTGCTGCTGCTGTGGCCGCTCGGCCAGGTGGTGGTGATGTCCTTCTTCCAGCTCAACAACGTCCGGCAGTTGCGCGGCGACCGGGAATGGCCGTGGGTCGGGTTCGGCAACTACGCCGAGATCCTCAGCGACCCGTTCTTCCTCACGGTGCTGCGCAACACGGTCCTCTTCGCCCTGGCCAACGTGGCGCTGACGATGATCCTGGGCACCCTGGTCGGGCTGCTGCTCAACCAACTCGGCAAGCGGATGGCCACCTTCGTGGCCAGCTGCGTGATGCTGGCCTGGGCCACCCCGGCGCTGACCGGCACCATCGTCTGGAAGTGGCTGTTCGACGACACCTCCGGCCTGGTGACCTGGCTGTTCAACGCCCTGCCCGACGGGCTGTCGAACGCGCTGTTCGGCCGCGCCGACTGGACCGGCTACGGCTGGTTCAACTCGCCGCTGATGTTCTTCTCGATCCTCACCCTCGTGGTGGTCTGGCACTCGTTCCCGTTCATCGCGGTCAGCGTGCTGGCCGGGCTGAAGAGCGTGCCGAGCGAGTTGCACGAGGCCGCCCGGGTCGACGGGGCCAGCCCGTGGAAGGTGTTCTGGCGGGTCACCTTCCCGCTGCTGCGCCCGGTCTTCGGGATCCTGGTGGTGCTCTCCACCATCTGGGACTTCAAGGTCTTCACCCAGCAGTTCGTGCTGGCCGGCGGCACCCAGGACCGGTCGACGTTCATGCTCTCGATCTACTCGTACGCCGAGGCGTTCTCGCCGCCCCCCAAGTACGGCCTGGGCGCGGCGATCGCCGTCATCCTCACGCTGATCCTGCTGGTGGTGACCGGCCTCTACGTGCGGATGGTGCTCAAGCAGGAGGAGGAGTCGTGAAGCGGGGCGTCTTGGTGAAGCGGGTCGCCCTCAACAGCGCGGGCCTGCTGGTGGCGCTCTTCGCGGCGTTCCCCGTCTACTGGATGATCGCCACGTCGCTCAAGCCGAACCGGGAGATCTTCTCGGCCACGCCCCGGCCGGTGCCGGCCCGCCCGACGCTGGAGCACTACCGGGAGATCCTGACCGGCAACCTGATCCCCGGCGTCACGTTCGGAGACTTCTTCCTGAACAGCGTCCTGGTGGCGATCTCGACCGTGCTGCTCAGCGGGCTGGTCGCGCTGCTCGCGGCGACCGCCGTGGCCCGGTTCCGGTTCAAGCTGCGGACCAGCTTCCTGATCATGCTGCTGGTGGTGCAGATGATCCCGCTGGAGGCGCTGGTCATCCCGCTGTTCCTGATGATCCAGCGGCTGGGCCTCTACAACACCCTGCCCAGCCTGATCCTCACGTACCTCGGCTTCTCGCTGCCGTTCGCGGTCTGGATGCTGCGCGGTTTCGTGGCCGCCGTGCCGAAGGAGTTGGAGGAGGCCGCGGCGATCGACGGGGCGAACCGGTTCCAGATCTTCCGCCGAATCCTGTTCCCGCTGGTCGCACCCGGCCTGGTGGCCACCAGCATCTTCTCCTTCATCACCGCCTGGAACGAGCTGATCTTCGCGTTGACCTTCGTCAACGACCAGGACCGGTACACCCTCCCGGTGGCGATGACCTTCTTCTTCGGCCGGGACGACACCGCCTGGGGGCCGGTGATGGCCGCCTCGACGCTGTTCACCCTCCCGGTGATCATTTTCTTCCTGTTGGTGCAGCGCCGGATGGTCTCCGGCCTGGTGTCGGGCGCTGTCAAGGGCTAAGACGCAAGGAAGGGCACCTTATTAACGTCTACGGTAGAGGAGGGTCCCCTTCTCACCGCCCCGGCCAGCGTGCGGCGGCGGGTCGGCCGGGGGACCCGGGACGGGTTCGCCGCCGTAGGCTGACGCCATGACGGGCAGGCTGGTGACGGTGAACCTCGGCGTGGTGACCGAGGCGCGGTGGGCGGGCGACGCGAGCGGTCGCAGCGGCATCGACAAGCGGCCGGTGGCCGGGCCGGTGCTGCTGCGGGCCGACGGCGTGGCCGGGGACTTCATCGCCGAGCGGGCCCAACACGGCGGTCCCGACCAGACGGTGTACGCGTACGCCGGGGAGGACGCCGCCTGGTGGGCGGCCGAGCTGGGCCGCGACGTCGGGCCGGGCGCCTTCGGCGAGAACCTGACGACGTCCGCGGTGGACGTGACCGGGGCGGTCGTCGGCGAGCGGTGGCAGATCGGTTCGGCGTTGCTGGAGGTGACCAAGCCGCGCACCCCGTGCACAACGTTCGCCGGGTTCTGGGGCGTGCCCGACCTGATCGGGCGGTTCACCGCGCGGGCGGCGCCCGGGGCGTACCTGCGGGTGTTGCGGGAGGGGGAGGTCGGCGCGGGCGACCCGGTGGAGGTGGTGGAGCGCCCGGCGCACGGGGTGACCGTGGGCGAGGTGTTCCGGGCGACCACCCTGGAGCCGGCGCTGCTGCCCCGGCTGCTCGACGTTCCCGAGCTGCCCGAATCGATCCGGCGGAAGGTCGAGCGCCGGCTCGGGGCGCGGGAGGCCTGAGGGCGCCCGGGTGTTAAGAAGGGCCCCCTGCTATGCCGAAGGCGTTAACAGGGGGCCCTTCCTTACCCCGTCAGCGGAGCCAGGGGATGTTGCGGTCCAGCTGGCCGCGCTCCTTGAGCTCCTTGCGCAGCGGGATCTCGTCGTCGACGTACCCGTTCCAGTTGATGCCCCAGTAGTTCGCGGTGTGGGTGCCCTCACCGCAGAGCTGGCGCTGCACCGGCGTGCGGTTGGCCCACCACTCGCTCTCGGGGTCGATGTGCAGCTCGTCGAGGGGGCGGATCCACCGGTAGGTGTAGCCGACGAAGAGCATCTTGCGGGTGATCGTGGAGAGGTTCGTCGACCGGGAGTGCCACTGGCGGCGGTCGAAGATGAACGCGTCGCCCGGGTTGGCGGCGATCTCCACCGTGCCCTCCGGGTCGGGGTTGTGCACCGTCAGGTCGTCCGGCCGGGGCAGCGAGTTCCACAGGTGGCTGCCCGGGATGACCTTGGTCGCGCCGCGCCCGTTCTCCGAGAGGTCGGAGAGCACGTACCCCACCTTCAGCGAGAACATCGGCCGCGGCAGGTTCGGGTCCATCGTCTCCGGGTCGGAGTTCTGCCGGTATCCGTCCTGGTGCCAACCCCAGTACGGCTTCTCCGGCTCCGCCGCCGGCGGGGTGACGTCCAGGTGGTTGTGGTGGGTGTAGATGTTCCACCCCGCCAGGCCCCACATGTACGGGAAGGCGATCGGGTGGGTCAGCAGCTGGCCGAAGAGCTCGTCCCGATCCAGGAAGCCCAGCAGGTGCAGGGTGCCGTCCTTGGTCGTGTTGCCCTTGGCCTGCTCCTCCGCGTAGACGCGGTCGACGGCCTCCTCCAGGGCAGCCCGGTGGTCCTCCGTCAGCACGTTCCGCCGCAGGAGGAATCCCTGCTCGTGGAACTCCTTGCGGTCAGTGTCGCTGATCGGTTCGTAGCCGGTCCGGCCGTCGTAATCGAACACCGCGTAGTACCCCTCCCCATGAGGTGACACCATTTCTGGCACAGGTAGCCGATGGTACTGCGCCCGTACTGGGGGGTGCCGGTCGCGCCCGGCTGCTGGGCCTCCGGCCCGACCGACGGCAGTGCATCCGATGCGCAGAGTGATGTTCGGTTGGTCGTCGGCGAACATTGCCGGATATGTCGAATTGCGCGGTGACCGTCAGTATGGAATCCGGACGGTCGGCTTCGGCTCCTCGCCGGCCGGCCGGCCCGCCCGCCGGGTCAGACGTCGGCGAACACCTCGGCCAGGACCCGCCGGTCGGCCACCGGGGCGTCGGTCACCCGGCCCCAGGTGCCGTCCTCGGCGGTCCACTCCAGCCCGTCGAACCGGACCCGCTTCACCCCGTGGTCGGAGGCGTGCGAGACGAGCCAGTGCGCATACCGCCAGCCGTTGAGCTGGTCGGCCGCCGGCACGGCGAGCCCCGGCAGGTCGGCCTGCGACGCCGTCCCCGGCAGCCCCCAGTCCAGGCTCAGGCCTCGGGTCAGGGCCGCCGCCGCGGCCTCGCCGCGCATCAGTGGCGTCGACCCCACGGTGCAGGCCACGGCCCCGGTCGCCTGACCGAGCAGCGCCCGGGTCAATACCTGCGACTCGTCGGCCCACTTCTCGTACGCCTCCGGGTAGGCGGAGCGCTGTACCCGCTGCGCCGCCTCGGTGACCCGCAGCTTCTCCCAGCCGCGTACCCGCTTGAGCGCGGCGTAGAACTTGTTCGCCGCGTACCGCGGGTCGCCGATCTGCTCCCCGGTGCCCCAGCCCTGGCTCGGCCGCTGCTGGAACAGCCCCACCGAGTCCCGGTCGCCCCCTGCGAGGTTGCGCAGCCCGGACTCCTGGTAGGCCGTGGCGAGCGCGACCACGACGGCCCGCTCCGGCATCTTCCGTTGGGTGCCGATCGCCGCGATGGTGGCGGCGTTGGCCATCTGGTCGGCGTCGAGCCGCACCTGGCCGTCCGCCTGCACGACGCAGGTGCGCCCGGCGAGGGGAAGCCCCAGCCGCCCACCGACCTGCCGAACCACGAGCCAGATCCCGACGGCGACGACAACGGCGACGACGAGACCAGCCGCGATTGCTGTCCGACTTCGCACCCGCACCCCCTGTTCGACGGCGTTCGACAAGAGTACGTCTCCGCCGCCATCGCCCGGCTCGTCCGACCAGTTCGCTCCGTTTAGTGGCGAGTCGACCGCATTCCGCGTTCGTTGCCCCGGGTGCCGGCGGGACGCCCGGAGCGCCGAGGATCAGGCGGTCGGCACCCAGCTCGCGTCGCGCTTCTCCCGGAACGCCAGGACCCCCTCGCGCCCCTCGTCGGAGAGGAAGTACCCGGTCGACAGCGCGGCAAGCTCGGCGATCTCGGCGCGCAGGTCGGCGGCGGGCGACCTGCGCAGCAGGCCCTTCGCCCCGGCCAGCGCGCGCGGCGCCCCCCGCACCAGCGACGCGCAGACCCGCTCCACCGCCGCGTCCAGCCCGTCCGCCGGCACGGCCGCGGTGACCAGGCCGATCTCGGCCGCCCGCCGGCCGTCGAAGGTGTCACCGGTGAGGTACAGCTCGGCGGCGGCCCGGGGCGCCAGCCGGGGCAGCACGGTCGCCGAGATCACCGCCGGGATCACCCCGATCCGCACCTCGGTGAAGGCGAACGTCGCCTCCTGGGCGCAGAGCGCCAGGTCGGCCGCCGCGATCAGACCCAGCCCGCCGGCCCGGGCCGGCCCGGCCACCCGGGCCACCACCGGCTTCGGGCACTCCCAGACCGCCGCGAGCACGTCGCCGAGCATTCCGGCCGGGACGCTGCCGCTGGCGTACGCGGCGGCGGTCTCCTTCAGGTCGGCGCCGGAGCAGAACACCGGGCCGGTGTGGTCGAGCACGACCACCCGGACCGCGTCGTCGGCCACCGCGGCGGAGAGCCCGGCCAGCAGCTCGGTCATCAGCGGCGTGGAGAGCGCGTTGCGGTTGTGCGGGCTGTTCAGGGTGAGGGTGGTCACCCCGTGGGCCGTGGTGACCCGCACGAGCGCGTCGGAGGAGGTCATGCGGGCACACTAGTGGCCATGCCCGGCGTCCTTCCAGAAGGCGAAGCCGTCCCCGTCGACGGCTCGCTGCCCGCCACCGCCACCCGCGCCGTCGGCGCCCGCGGTTTCGGGGTGTACGTACACGTGCCGTTCTGCGCCAGCCGCTGCGGCTACTGCGACTTCAACACGTACACCGCCGACGAGTTGGGCGGTGGGGCCAGCCGCGAGTCGTACGCCGACACGGTGCTGGCCGAGCTGGCGCTGGCCGGGCGGGTGCTGGGCGACACTCCGCCGCCGAGGGTCGACACCGTCTTCGTCGGCGGCGGCACCCCCACCCTGCTCCCCGCCGACGACCTGGCCCGCATCCTCGACGGCATCGACCGCACCTGGGGTCTGGCCGCCGACGTCGAGGTGAGCACCGAGGCCAACCCGGAGTCGGTCACGCCCGAGTCGCTGCGGATCCTGCGCGCCGCCGGGTACACCCGGATCTCGCTGGGCATGCAGTCCGCCGCACCGGGAGTACTGGCCGTGCTCGACCGCCGGCACAGCGCCGGCCGGGCCACCGCCGCCGCGGCCGAGGCGCGCGACGCCGGGTTCGACCACGTCAACCTCGACCTGATCTACGGCACGCCGGGGGAGAGCGCCGAAGACTTCGCCGCCTCCCTGGACCAGGTCGTCGCCGCCGGGGTGGATCACGTCAGCGCGTACGCCCTGATCGTGGAGGACGGCACCCGGCTGGCCGCGCGGATGCGGCGCGGCGAGCTGCCGTACCCCTCCGACGACGTGGCGGCGGACCGCTACCTGGCCGCGGAGGCCGCCCTCGGCGCGGCCGGTTTCTCCTGGTACGAGGTGTCCAACTGGGCGCGGACGACGGCCGGGGAGTGCCGGCACAACCTGCTCTACTGGACCGGCGCGGACTGGTGGGGACTCGGCCCGGGGGCGCACAGCCACGTCGGCGGGGTGCGCTGGTGGAACGTCAAGCACCCGAGCGCGTACGCGAAGCGGCTCGCGGCGGGGGAGTCGCCCGGCCTGGCCCGGGAGGTGCTCACCGCAGGCGAGGCGCACATGGAGGACGTGATGCTGCGGCTGCGGCTCGCCTCCGGGCTGCCGCTGGACGTCCTGGACGACGCGGGCCGGGCGGGTGCTGCGCGGGCCCTGGCCGGCGGGCTGCTCGACCCGGCCGGGCACACGGCCGGCCGGGCCGTGCTCACCCTGCGCGGCCGGCTGCTGGCCGACGCGGTCGTCCGCGACCTGCTGCCCTGAAGGTAGGTGGTGCCCGGCCGGCCGGGGGAGCGGCCGACCGGGGCTCACTTGATGAAGTTGGCGGACATCGGGTAGCGGTAGGGCTGCCCCTCGTTGGCCTTGACCCCGGCGACGATGCCGAAGATCATGCCGATGATCATCGCGGCGAAACCGATGAAGATTCCGATGACGATGCAGGCCAGGATCCAGCCCACCAGCGCGATGACCGACCAGAGGAGCTGGAAGTTCAGCGCGGCGACCGCGTGCGCGCGGACGGCCGGCGACTGGTTGCCCCGGGCCAGCAGTGCGATCAGCGGTGCCACCCAGCCCAGCACGCCGCCGCCGACCAACATCCCGGCCGCGCCGCCGAAGTGCGCGATCAGGATCCAGGTCTTGTCCTCCTTGTTGGCGTTTCCGCCGGAGGGGGCGCCGTAGGCGCCACCGGACGGGTATCCGCCGCCCGGTGGGTACCCGCCCGGCGGCGGATACCCGCCGGCCGAGGGCTGGTCACCGGCGGGCGGGTATCCCCCGGGCGGCGGATAACCACCGGGCGGCGGATAACCACCGGGCGGGGGATAGCCGCCCGCCCCGGGCGCCCCGGACAGTGGTGCGGTGGGGGGCTCGTTCGCCGAAGAGCCGTACGGTGTCGACGACGGGTTCGGCTCCGGCGGGTAGCTGTTGGGGTCGCCCGCGCCGGGAGGACGAGGTGGTTCAGTCATGTACGTCACGGTAGGGGCTACCGGCAAGGGGGCGCCAGGGCGACACTGGTCGGGTCCCACGGGATGATCGAACGGGAGCCGCGCCCGGCCCCGGACGGACCGATGGTCCGTCGTCGATCTTACCGACGGTGGGGCAGCCGACGTAGACTGGCACTCGTTACAGTCGAGTGCCAGGCTTCGACCATCGGTGGGCAGGCCGTCCCGGATCGCCCGCCGCGATGCCGGGCACCGACGTGCGACAGGAGGTGGGGGAGTGGGTCTCGACGACCGCAAGCTCGCCGTGCTCCGCGCGATCGTGGAGGACTACGTCGCCACGCAGGAGCCGGTCGGCAGCAAGGCCCTGGTCGAGCGGCACCAGCTCGGTGTCTCCCCGGCGACGGTCCGCAACGACATGGCGGTGCTGGAGGAGGAGGGCTACATCCGGCAGCCGCACACCAGCGCCGGCCGGGTGCCCACCGACCGGGGCTACCGCCTCTTCGTCGACCGGCTCTCCCGGGTCAAGCCGCTCAGCCCGGCCGAGCGCCGGGCGATCGAGCGCTTCCTGGTGGGCGCGGTCGACCTTGACGACGTGGTGCACCGCACGGTCCGGCTGCTGGCCCAGCTCACCCGGCAGGTCGCCGTGGTGCAGTACCCGTCGCTGGCCCGTTCCTCGGTGCGGCACCTGGAGCTGGTGCCGATCTCCACCACCCGGTTGATGCTGGTGATGATCGCCGACACCGGGCGGGTCGAGCAACGGCTGGTCGAGCTGCCTGCGCCGGTCCCCGCCGACGATGTCACCGACCTGCGGCGGCTGGTCAACGAGAAGCTGGTGGGCAGCCGACTGTCGGAGACCCCGCCGCTGGTGCAGGCGCTGGTCGAGGAGTGCACGCCGCTGCTGCGCCCAGCCATGACCACACTCGCCACCGTGCTGCTGGAGACGCTGGTCGAACGGCATGAGGAGCGCCTGGCGCTGGCCGGCACCGCCAACCTCACCCGGGGCGGCCTGCTCGACTTCCAGGGTTCGCTGCGGCCGATCCTGGAGGCGTTGGAGGAGGAGGTGGTCATCCTCAAACTCATCGGCGAGGCCGAGTCGAGCACGACCCGGGTGCTGATCGGCGACGAGAACGAGATCGACAACCTGCGCGCCGCCTCGGTGGTCAGCACCGGGTACGGCCCGGGTGCGACCGTCCTCGGCGGCTTGGGCGTGCTCGGCCCCACCCGGATGGACTACCCCGGCACCATCGCCACGGTGCGTGCCGTGGCACGCTACGTGGGCGAGCTGCTGGCCCAGAACTGACCAGTCAGGGCCGACGGCCGGCTCCGGCCGACGACCGGCGCAACGCGAGACGAACATGAGGACACGGAACGCAGTGGCCAGGGACTACTACGGCATCCTCGGTGTGAGCCGGGAAGCCTCCGACGACGAGATCAAGCGCGCCTACCGCAAGCTGGCGCGGCAGTTCCACCCGGACGTGAATCCGGACCCGGAGGCACAGGAGAAGTTCAAGGACATCAACGCCGCGTACGAGGTCCTCTCGGACGATCGGAAACGGCAGATCGTCGACCTGGGTGGCGACCCGCTCGCCCCGGGCGGCGGGGGCGCCGGCCCGGGCGGGCCCGGCGGCGCCGGCCCGTTCGTCGGCTTCCAGGACATCATGGACGCCTTCTTCGGCGGCGCCGGTGGCGCGCGCGGGCCGCGCCCGCGGACCCGACCGGGAGCCGACGCGATCCTGCGGCTGGAGCTGGACCTGCACGAGACGGCGTTCGGCGTCGAGGCGCCGATCACCGTCGACACGGCGGTGCTCTGCACCACCTGCTCCGGCGCGGGCACCGCCGCCGGCACCCACCTGGCCACCTGCGAGGCGTGCGGCGGCCGGGGCGAGGTGCAGTCGGTGCAGCGCACCTTCCTCGGCCAGGTGGTCTCCGCCCGGCCGTGCACCGTCTGCCAGGGGCACGGCACCACCATCCCGCACCCCTGCCCGACCTGCGCCGGCGACGGGCGGGTGCGCACCCGCCGTTCACTGACCGTCAAGATCCCCGCCGGGGTCGAGGACGGCATGCGCATCCGGCTGGCCCAGCAGGGCGAGGTCGGCCCGGGCGGCGGCACCGCCGGCGACCTGTACGTGGAGATCCACGAGCGGCCGCACGACGTCTACTCCCGCAAGGGCGACGACCTGCACTGCCGGGTCACCGTCCCGATGACCGCCGCCGCGCTCGGCACCCGGCTGACCATCAAGACCCTGGACAGCGAGGAGACGGTCGACGTCAAGACCGGTACCCAACCGGGCAGCACCCTGCGGCTACGCGCCCGGGGTGTGCCCCACCTGCGCGGCACCGGCCGGGGTGACCTCTACGTCCATCTCGACGTGCGGACGCCGACCAAGCTCGACGCCGACCAGGAGAAGATGCTGCGCGACTTCGCCAAGACCCGGGGCGAGGAGGTCGCCGAGCTGACCAAGCAGGGCGGCTTCTTCTCCCGGATGCGCGACGCCTTCAACGGCCACCCCTGACCGGCCTGGCCGCCCCGGCGTCCGTCGGGGCGGCTAACCTGATCGTCGTGTCCGCGCCGCTGTTCCTGGTCGAGTCGCTGCCCACCGTCGACCAGCTCACCCTGGACGGCCCCGAGGGGCACCACGCCGCCACCGTGCAGCGGCTGCGCGTCGGCGAGGAACTGCTGCTCGCCGACGGCCGGGGTGGCACCGCGTCCGCCGTGGTCACGGCCGTCGGCCGGGGCAGCCTGGAACTCGACGTCACCTCCCGGGGGTACGTCGACGCGCCCGTCCCCCGGCTCGTGGTGGTGCAGGGCATCGCCAAGGGCGACCGGGGCGAGCTGGCCGTGCAGGCGATGACCGAGGTCGGGGTGGACGAGATCGTGCCCTGGGCGGCGTCCCGCTCGGTGGTGCAGTGGCGTGGCGAACGGGGTGCCCGGGCCCGGGAGAAGTGGGTGGCGACCGCCCGGGAGGCGGCCAAGCAGGCCCGCCGGGCGTGGCTGCCGGTGGTCGCCGGGGCCCCTGACGAGTCCACGGTCACCGTGGCCCGCCGGATCGCCGGCGCAGCCGCCGTGTTCGTCCTGCACGAGGAGGCCGAGGACCGGCTCACCACCGTCGAGCTGCCGCAGGGCGGCGAGATCGTGCTCGTGGTCGGCCCGGAGGGCGGCATCGCCGAACCCGAGTTGACCGCGTTCACCGCCGCTGGCGCCCGCCCGGTCCGCCTGGGCCCGTCCGTCCTGCGCACCTCCACCGCCGGCGTCGCGGCCCTCGCAGTCCTCTCCACCCGCCTCGCCCGCTGGTAACCCCCACCCCCAGGTGCCCGCGCACTCGTCGGGTGGGGGCGGGGTGGGTGGGGGTTAGGTGCGGAGGTGGCTGGCGCCGTTGAGGTCGATGATGGTGCCGGCGGCCCACTCCGCCTCGGGGCTGGCCAGCCAATGGATGGCGGCGGCGATCTCGTCGGGGCGGGCCACCCGGTTGAACGGGCTCTGGGCGCGGATCGCGGCGCCCCGCTCGCCGGCCAGGTGCTCCGTGGTCATGTCCGTCTCCACGAAGCCGGGTGCCACCGTGGCCACCGCGATGCCGTACGGGGCGAGGGCCACCGCGAGGGACTGGCCGAGCGCGTTCAGCCCCGCTTTGCTCGCCCCGTACGCCGGCTGATCCGGCTCGCCCCGGAACGCGCCTCGGGAGGAGACGTTGACGATCCGCCCGCCTCGCTCGCGCATGTGCTGGGCGGCGCACCAGGTCACGTTGGCCGCCCCGGTCAGGTTGGTCTCCAGCGCCTGCCGCCAGCGCCGCTGCCAGTCGGCGTAGGAGATGCCGAAGACCGGGTGCGGGGCGTCCCGCTCGCCGTACACCCCGGCGTTGTTGACCAGCACGTCCAGCCCGCCGAGGCGGGCCGCCGCGTCGTCGACCATGGCCCGTACCGCGTCGGGGTCGGTCAGGTCCGCGCGGACCACGACGTGCCCTTCGCCCGGCAGTTCCGCGCGTAGCTCCTCGGCCAGTTCCGCCGAGTCGCGGTGGTGGATCGCCACCCGGTCCCCGCCCGCCGCGAACCTCGTCGCCACCGCGCGCCCGATGCCGCGCGAGGACCCGGTCACCAGTACCGCCCGTGATGTCACGCAGGCCATCATGCCCGAGCCGGCCGGGACGCCCTACCATGCCCCAATGGGATCCGACTGCCTGTTCTGCCGCATCGCCGCCGGTGAGATCCCGGCGACCATCGTCCGGGAGACCGACACCACGCTGGCGTTCCGGGACATCGACCCGAAGGCACCGGTGCACGTACTGGTGATTCCGAAGGAGCACTACGCCGACGTGGCGGCCCTGGGCCGGGCGGACCCGGCGCTGGCCGGTGAGCTGCTGGCCGCGGCCGCCGTCGTGGCCGAGGACGAGGGCCTGCTCGGCGACGGCTACCGGCTGATGTTCAACACCGGGGCGTACGGCGGCCAGGAGGTCTTCCACGTGCACGCCCATGTGCTCGGCGGCGCGCCGCTCGGCCCGATGCTGTGCCGGTAGGCGGGCGAAGGTGAGCGAGGTCGACGGCCGCCTGGAGCGGATGGTCCGGCGGACGCAGGCCGATGGGCGGGTGCCGGCCGTCTCGGCCGCCCTGCACCGGGTTGACCGACCGTTGTGGACCTGCGCGGTCGGCGGCACCGGCAACGAGACACCGCTCGGCCCGCAGACGCTGTTCCGGATCGGCTCGGTCACCAAGACCTTCACGGCGGTGCTCGTCCTCCAGTGCCGGGACGCCGGCCTGCTCGACCTGGACGACCCGGTCGCCCGGCACCTCGACGTCCCCGCACACGGCGAGCTGACCGTGCGCCGACTGCTGTCGCACACCTCGGGTTTGCAACGGGAGCCGCACGGCGACGTCTGGGACACCCTGGTCGCCCCCGGGGCGGACGAGTTGCTGGCCGACCTGGCCCGCGCCGAGCGGGTGCTGCCGCCGGCCCGCCGCTATCACTACTCCAACCTCGCGATGGCGCTGCTCGGTCAGCTCGTCGCCCGGCTGCGCGGCGGTTCCTGGGCCGAGGTACTCGCCGAGCGGGTGCTCGTCCCGCTCGGTCTGAGCGCCACCACCGACAGGCCGGGCCCGGCGGCGGCCACCGGGTTTCTGGTCGACGCGTACTCCGACGAGGCGCACCCGGAGCCGCCGACCGACTTCGGCGCCCTCGGCCCGGCCGCCCAGCTCTGGAGCACCGCCGCCGACATGGCCCGGTGGGCGGCGTTCCTGGCTGACCCGGGGGCGCTCGACCCCGCCGGAGCCGTGCTCGCCCCGGCCACCCTGGACGAGATGCGCTGGCCGTTGACCGTCACCGACGAGACATCCTGGGGCGCTGGCTTCGGGCTGGGGCTGATCCTGGTTCCGCAGGGGGAACGGGTGGTGCACGTCGGGCACGACGGGGCGATGCCCGGGTTCCTGGCCGCCGTCTACGGCCGGCGCGGCGGCGACGGCACCGCCGGTGCGATGGGCGCGGCGGTGCTCGGCTCGTCCGGGATCGGGGTGGCGGTGATCGACCTGCCGCACCGGCTGCTGGCCGCGTCCGCCGAGTACGACCCGGCCGACGTCGAGCCGTGGCGGCCGGGGGAGCCGGCCCCGGCGCACCTGCGCGGGATGCTGGGCCGCTGGTGGGGCGAGGGCTTCGGATACGACTTCAGCTGGTACGACGGGGCCCTGCGGGCCCGGGGCGCGGACGATCCGGCGGGGAAGCCGCCGGCGGTCTTCGCCCCGCTGCCGGACCGGGCGGACGTGTTCCGCGTGGTCTCCGGGCGGGAGGCCGGCGAGCTGCTCCGGCTGACCCGGGACGCCGCCGGGACGGTGATCCGGCTGCACTGGGCCACGTACCGTTTCACCCGTGGCCAGGAGACCGCCGACCGGTACGACTTCCGGCGCTGATCCCCAGCCGGTCTGGTGCCCGGTTCGGGGCGGCGGAGGGCGATTCGCCCGTTTGGTCGGTGTGGTGGTCAACGGGCCCGGCTGCCGGCAGGAATGGGCGAGGTGCCGCCCTGGGGAAAACGATACGATGGGGGCAACGTCCGACCGCCGGCCCAGCAGGCCCGGCGCCGAGAGTGAGAGCAGGTGGCGCAGGGCCTTCCGGCCCGACCTATGACCGGCACCCCACCTCCCGGCCCGCTCCAGGCGCAGACCAGGATCACCGTCCCCGATCCCAAGATCATGGTCAACCTGCTGGGCGCGGGCGACGAGATCCTGCGACTCGTCGAGCGTTCGGTCACCAGCGACGTGCACGTCCGTGGCAACGAGATCACCATCACCGGAGCCCCTGCGGACAACGCCCTCGCCGAGCGGCTCTTCAGCGAGCTGCTCGAACTGATCGAGAAAGGCGAGACCCTGACCACTGACGCCGTCCGGCGTACCGTCGGCATGCTCGAACAGGGCGGTGCCGAGCGGCCCGCCGAGGTCCTGACGCTCAACATCCTCTCCCGGCGCGGCCGCACCATCCGCCCCAAGACCCTCGGGCAGAAGCAGTACGTCGACGCCATCGACGGGCACACCATCGTCTTCGGCATCGGCCCCGCCGGCACCGGCAAGACCTACCTGGCGATGGCGAAGGCCGTCCAGGCGCTCCAGGCCAAGCAGGTCGACCGGATCATCCTGACCCGCCCGGCGGTCGAGGCGGGGGAGCGGCTCGGCTTCCTGCCCGGCACGCTGAACGAGAAGATCGACCCCTACCTGCGCCCGCTCTACGACGCGCTGCACGACATGCTCGACCCGGAGACCATCCCGAAGCTGATGGCGGCGGGGACGATCGAGGTCGCGCCGCTGGCATACATGAGGGGCCGTACGCTCAACGACGCGTTCATCATCCTCGACGAGGCGCAGAACACCACGCCCGAGCAGATGAAGATGTTCCTCACCCGACTCGGCTTCGGTTCCAAGATCGTGGTCACCGGCGATGTCACCCAGGTGGACCTTCCCGGCGGGACGACCAGCGGGCTGCGGATCGTCCGGGGGATCCTGGAGAACGTCGAGGACGTGCACTTCGCGCAGCTCTCCAGCTCCGACGTGGTGCGTCACCGGCTGGTCGGGGAGATCGTCGACGCGTACGCCCGCTGGGACGCCGAGCGGGAAAACCAACAGGCGCAGAGCGCGCACGCCGTGCCGGGGCGGACGGCCCAGGGCGGCCGGGCCGACCGGCGCCACCAGACCTAGGGAACCCAGTTGTCCATCGAGATCGCCAATGAGTCCGGTGTCGAGGTCGACACCGACGCCGTGCTCGCCGTCGCCCGGTACGCCCTCGACGAGATGGGGGTCAACCCCCTCGCCGAGCTGTCCGTGCTGCTGGTCGACATCGACTACATGACCGAGCTGAACCACCGCTGGATGGGTGGCGACGGTCCGACCGACGTGCTCGCCTTCCCCATGGACGAGGGCAGCGTCGACCACGGGCCGGGCGAGGCCAGCGCATCCGGCGGCGAGCCGGCCCTGCTCGGCGACATCGTGCTCTGCCCGGAGGTGGCGGCCAAGCAGGCGGCCACCGCCGGCCACGCACCCTCCGACGAGCTGCACCTGCTCACCGTGCACGGGGTGCTGCACCTGCTCGGGTACGACCACGCCGAGCCGGAGGAGGAGCGGGAGATGTTCGAACTCCAGGCCCGGCTGCTGGCCGGCTGGCGGTCGACCCGGTCCCGGTGATGCCCACCCAGATATGGGCGGCCGTCGCCCCGGTCGGCCTGCCCGATCTGCAACTGCTCGTCTTCGCGGCCGGGCTGGTGGTGCTCGCCGGCCTGATCGCGATGACCGAGGCGGCACTCGCCAGGGTCTCCCCGGCCCGGGCGGCCGAGCTGGCCCGCGACGGCGCCCGGGGCGCCCGTACCCTCCAGGTGGTCGCCGGCGACGTGGTCCGCCACCTCAACCTGCTGCTCCTGCTCCGGCTGCTGGCCGAGCTGACCGCCACCACGCTGGTCGCGCTGGTGGCGGTCGACACGTTCGGTGCGGGCTGGCGGGCGGCACTGGTCACCGCCGGGGCGATGACCGTGGTCAGCTTCGTGGTGGTCGGGGTCGGCCCGCGCACCATCGGCCGCCAGCACGCGTACGCGGTCGGCCGGGCGGTCGCCCCGTTGGTGCGCTGGCTGGGGCGGGCGCTCAACCCGCTCGCCTCGCTGCTGATCCTGATCGGCAACGCGGTCACCCCGGGGCGCGGGTTCCGCGACGGGCCGTTTGCCACCCAGGTCGAGCTGCGCGAGCTGGTCGACCTGGCCGAGCAGCGCGGCGTCGTCGAGCACGGCGAGCGCCAGATGATCCACTCGGTCTTCGCGCTCGGCGACACCATCGCCCGTGAGGTGATGGTGCCGCGCACCGAGATGCTGTGGATAGAGGAACGCAAGACCCTCTCCCAGGCGCTGACGCTCTTCCTGCGTTCCGGTTTCTCCCGCATCCCGGTCATCGGGGAGAGCGTCGACGACGTGCTCGGCGTGCTCTACCTCAAGGACCTGGTCCGGCGCACCCGGGGCGGCGACCCGGCCGCGGCCCGGCTGCCGGTGGCCGAGCTGATGCGCCCGGCGACCTTCGTCCCGGAGTCCAAGCCGGTCGACGACCTGCTGTCGGAGATGCAGGCGGCCCGCAACCACCTGGTCATCGTCGTCGACGAGTACGGCGGCACCGGCGGCCTGGTCACCATCGAGGACATCCTCGAGGAGATCGTCGGCGAGATCACCGACGAGTACGATGTCGAACGCCCGCCGATCGAGTGGCTCGAGGACGGGTCGGTGCGGGTCACCGCCCGGCTGCCGATCGAGACCCTCGGCGAGCTGTTCGACGTCGAACTGCCCGCCGACGAGGTCGAGACGGTCGGCGGCCTGCTCGCCCAGGCCCTCGGCCGGGTCCCGATCCCCGGCGCCGAGGCAGAGGTGGCCCGGCTCCGGCTGCACGCCGAGGGCACCACCGGCCGGCGAAACCGCATCGACACGGTGCTGGTGAGCCGGGTCGAGCCGAACGATCACACCGACCCCATCCCGGGGCGCGGCGAGCCCGCCGAGTACCGGGGCAACCAGAACCGATCCGAGGAGAGGCAACCCGCCGATGCCTGAGTCACCCGCCGCGCCCGCCGCCCTGCCCACCCCGTCCGCGCCGGTCGAGCTGAGCGCCGAGGACGGCAAGCTGGTCGTCCTGGCCCGGGGGGCCCGGGGCCGGGCGGGCGCCGTGGAGGGAGCGGCGGTACGCGACCAGGACGGCCGCACGTACGCGGCGGCGAGCGTGTCGCTGCCCTCGCTGACCCTCACCGCCCTCCAGCTCGCGGTCGCGTCCGCCGTGGCGGCCGGCGCCAGCCGGCTGGAGGCCGCCGTGGTGGTGACCGAGGCGTCGACCCTGGACGGGGCGGGACACGCCGCCGTCCGGGACCTCGCCGCCGACGCGCCGATCCACGTGGCCGCCCCGGACGGCACCATCCTCGGCACGGTGATCGAGTGAGCGGCCGTCCCACTGCCGGTCGCCGTTCCGGCGGCCCGCGCAAGCGCCCGGTCGGCTCCGGTGGCCGCTTTGGCGGCCCGCGCAAGCGCCCGGCCAGCCCCGGCTCCGCCAGCCCCGGCTCAGCCGCCCCCGCCTCAGCCGGCCCCGTCGGCCCCGGTGTCTCGGCTGCTTCCCGTGGTGTTACCGGTGCCGGCGATCCGGGCGGCTTCGGGTCGCTCCGCGGGCCGGAGGACCCCCGCTACCGGGCCGGGTTCGCCTGCTTCGTGGGCCGGCCGAACGCCGGCAAGTCGACGCTGACCAACGCCATCATCGGCACGAAGATCGCCATCACCTCGAACAAGCCGCAGACGACGCGGCACATCATCCGGGCCGTGCTGCACCGGCCGGACTCGCAGCTCGTCCTGGTCGACACCCCCGGCCTGCACCGCCCCCGCACGCTGCTCGGCGAGCGGCTCAACGACCTGGTCCGCTCCACCTGGAGCGAGGTCGACGTGATCGGCCTGTGCATCCCGGCCAACGAGCCGGTCGGGCGGGGCGACCGGTTCATCACCGGCGAGCTGGCCGAGCTGAAGGCGACCGTGATCGCGGTGGTGACCAAGACCGACCTGGTCGACAAGCGGCGGCTGGCCGAGCAGTTGCTCGCGGTCAGCCAGATGGGCGAGTTCGCCGCCGTGGTGCCGGTCAGCGCGCTCTCCGGGCACCAGCTGGACACCCTGGTCGACGTGATGACCGGCTATCTCCCCGAGTCGCCGCAGCTCTACCCCGACAACATGCTCACCGACGACCCCGAACAGGTGTTGATCGCAGAGCTGATTCGGGAGGCGGCCCTGGAGGGGGTTCGCGACGAGCTGCCGCACTCCATCGCCGTGGTGGTGGAGGAGATGGTCCCCGAGGGCCAGGTCATGAAGGTCTACGCCGACCTGTACGTCGAGCGGCCCAGCCAGAAGGCGATCGTGCTCGGCCACCAGGCCAGCCGGCTCAAGGAGGTCGGCACCACCGCCCGCCTGCAGATCGAGGAACTGCTCGGCACCCGGGTCTATTTGGACCTGCACGTGCGGGTGGCGAAGGACTGGCAGCGCGACCCCAAGCAGCTCCGCAAGCTCGGCTTCTGACCCCGGATCCGCCCCGCATACCGGGACGCCCCGCGCACCGGGGCGTCCCGGCGCGCGGGGCGGATCTGAGCAGTTCTGAGGAGTGTCGGGGATTGCAGACCGTGGCCAGGGCTTCTTACTGTCCGTGCATGAACCCGACACAGTTTCTCAGCCACGAGCTGCGCGCGGTCCGGCAGCGGATGGGCATGACCCAGATCGAGTTCGGCCGCGCCATCCACTTCTCGGACTCGCACGTCTCGTCGGTGGAGACCGGGGCCCGGCCGCCCCGGGCCGACTACTGCCGGCGGGTGGACGAGGCCGCCGGCACCGGGCGGCTCTACCAGGGGCTGCTGCGCCTGGCCAGTCTGGACAGCGCCCCGTCGTGGCTGGCGAGCTGGCTGGAGTACGAGGCGCGGGCGACCGCGCTGCGCTCGTACCAGCCGCTGGTGATCCCGGGGTTGTTGCAGACCGAGGAGTACGCCCGGGCGATCCTGGCGACCGGGCTGGCCTCGCCCGACGAGCAGGTGAGGACGTTGGAGCTGCGGATGAGCCGGGCGGCGCTGGTGTTCGACCGCGAGTCGCCCCCGCTGACGACCTTCGTCATCGACGAGACGGTGCTGCGCCGGGGGCCGGCGGGGGTGCTGCGCCCGCAGTTGGCGCAGCTGCTGGCGATGAGTGATCGGCCCCGCGTCCTGATCCACGTGGTGCCGGCGTCGGCCGGGCTTCACCTCGGCCAGTCCGGCGCGTTCGTGCTGGCCAGCCTGTCTGACGGGGAGCCGGTCGGCTACCTCGACGACCAGCTTGCGGGGCGGGTGGTGGTGGAACCGGAGCACGTTGCCGCGCTGGAACGGACGTGGGAGGCTGTCCGGGCCGAGGCCCTGCCGCGCGTCCAGTCGCGCGACCTGATCAGGAAGCTGGTGGACGAGTCATGACCGATCCGTGCTGGCGTACGTCGACCCGGTCGAGCGCGAACGGCGGCGACTGCGTCGAGGTGGCCGACAACCTGCCGGGCCGGGTGCTCGTGCGGGACAGTAAGGACGTCGCCGGCCCGGTGCTCGCGTTCACCCCGGCGGGCTGGCGCTCCTTCGTCGCCGCGCCACCGTCCCGCTGACCCGCCCGATCTCCCGCTGTCCCGCTGTCCTGCTGCCTGCTGCCGGCCGCTGTCCTGCCGCTGGCCGCTGTCCTGCCGACGGCCGCTGGCCGCTTGCCGGCCGCTCTCCCGCTGATCTGCCGCTGCCCCGGCCGACGCCGACGCTGACCGGTCGACCGCACCCGGTCCCCGCCGTGGCAAATGCCGCCCGGTCACCATGCCGCGTCCGCGTGACCGGTGCGGGGAACGGGCATGCCGCCGCTGCTTACCCCTCCCTCCGGGAGGGCCGTCTCCCGTAGGCCGCCTGAAGTGCTGAACGCTGGGAGACGGACGGGTGCTGGACAGATCTTGGTAGGAAATAGCCCCTCCAGGGGCCGAATTCTTCCAAGGTCTGCCGCGGTGGCCTTGCAGAGCCGGCGGGCGACCGGTTCAGGTGCCGGCCAGGACGGGGCGAGTTTATGGCAATTTTCACTTCCGGGCCGATTTGCTGGCCGTTTGGCGGTACGGGGTCGGAGGGTAGGGAACGTTTGCTCCCTGCCCCCTGACATAGAAGCAGGCTGATGCGAAACCGATACCTGGACCTGCTCCGCTTTCTCGCCATCATCCGTGTCGTCGTCTACCACGTGACCGGATGGGCGACGCTGACGCTGATCTTCCCGGCCATGTCGGTGATGTTCGCGCTGGCCGGATCGCTGATGGCGGCCTCGCTGGACAGGACCGGGGTGCCTGCGGTGGGGCGGCGACTGCGCCGGCTGCTGCCGTCGCTGTGGGTGCTGGCCGCGATCATGGTCCCCGCCATGCTGCTCACCGGGCTGCCGCTGACGCCGAGGGTGTTGCTGTGGGCGTTCCCGATCGTGGACCCGCCGGCCAACGGGTGGGGCACACTGGCGCTCAGCGTGATCTGGTACCTGCGCGACTACCTGTGGTTCGTGCTCGCCTCGCCGGCCGCGCTCTGGCTGTTCCGGCGTGCCCCGTGGCCCGTGCTGCTGGCCCCGTACGTCCTGCTGGCGGCGATCGAGGTCGGCATGTTGCCGAATGCGCCGCCGGTGCTGCGGGACTTCGGCCTGTACTTCGGGGCCTGGCTGCTCGGCTTCGCCCACCACGACGGCCTGCTGCGGCGGACGGCCAACCGGGTGCTCTTCCCGATCGCGCTCGCGCTCGGGGCCGCCGGGGCGGCGTGGATCGTCACCCACCCGGGCCCCCGGGGGTACGACCTCAACGACATGCCCCTCGGTAACGCCCTCTGGTCGGCCGCGTTCATCCTGGTGGCGCTCGGCAGAGCCCCGGCGGCGGCCAGCTGGGTGGATCGCAACGCCCTGCTCAGCCGGGCGGTCACGGTGCTGAACCGGCGGGCCCTCACCGTCTACCTCTGGCACATGTCGTTCGTGGTTGTGCTCACCCCGTTGGTCGACGTGGTCGGCTGGTCCCACCAGGACCCGGTGGGCCTAGCCATCCGGGTGTTGCTGGTCTTCGCGCTGGTCGGCGTGGTCACCGTGCTGGTCGGTTGGGTGGAGGACGTGGCGGCACGCCGGCCCCCGGAGTTGTTCCCCGGTCGCCGGCACCGCGCGGCCGGCCCCGCCGGCACCGTGCCGATCCGTCCAGGCGGGACTGCGGGTACCGCCGGCGCCCCGGCGACGACCGGGCCCGGCACCACGGCGGCGTCCGGCGGTCCTGTCGTGCCGGTCAGTCCCGGGCCGTCAGGGCGGGCGGTGCCGGCACCCCGGGTGCCCGAGGAGTACACCCTCAAGCTCAGCGGGCGGTGACCGTCACGTTCCCGCTCTTTGCGCCCACGTCCAGCAGCAGTGACGCGCCGGGGTCGTCGGTGACGCCCAGGTCGGCGTCGCCGGAGTCGACGCTCGACCGCACCCGGTACCGGCCGGCGGGCACGACGAGCTGGACGTTCCCGCTGGAGGCGTGGGCCCGCGCCGAGGCCGGGACGGAGAGTTCCACGGTGAGGTCGCCGGAGTCGGTCTTGGCGTCGACCTGACCGCCGAGGCCCCGCCCGGTGATGTTGCCGGATCCGGCCCGCAGGGTGGCCGGGCCGCTGACGTCGTCCACCTCCAGGTCGCCGGAACCGGTCTCGGCCCGGACCGGGCCGGTGGCCCCGGTCACGGTGATGTTGCCCGAGCCGAGCCGGAACTCCACCGCACCGACCACGCCCAGCCGGACGTTGCCCGAGCCGCCCTCGCCACGCACCGCCGTCCCCGGGGGAACCGTCACGTCGTACGACACCGAGCAGCGGGAGCCGCAGTCGGAGTCCAGCACCAGCTCGCCGTTGTTGATTTCGTACCGGGTGTCGGGCTCGCCGCCCTGGTAGCGCACCACCCGCTTGACCCGTACCTGCCCGGCGGGCCCTGCGCCGCGTACCGTCACGTCACCCGACCCGGGGCGGACGACGACCCGGGTGACCGTCGCGGACTCGGTGGTGTCGAAGTCGAGCTGGCGCATCGACAGGGTGTCGCACCCGGCGACGAGAATCAGGGCGGCGAGGCCGCCGGCACCGGCGCCGACGGCGCGGGCGCGGGTGCGGCCGGCGGCCCGGGCGGGCGCGGCGGTGGGGTTCGGAGCCATGGCTGGCACGCTACGGCCGGTTCAGCCCGACGCACATCCGGGATCGCGCGCCCAGCTACCCCGATCCGACCCTGATTTCGCACCCTGAGGGAGAATGACCGGATGGCCGGGTACCGCCGACAGCTCTACCGCGACGACGCGGTGGTGCTGCGTGTGCAGAAGCTCGGCGAGTCCGACCGGATCATCACCCTGCTTACCCGCCGACACGGCCGGCTCCGCGCGGTGGCCCGGGGGATCCGCCGTACCACCAGCAAGTTCGGTGCCCGGTTGGAGCCGTTCGGCCACGTCGACGTCCAGCTCGCCGGCGACCCGAAGGGCAACACCGGCAGCTCGCTGCACAGCGTCAGCCAGGTCGAGGGGATCGACCTGTACGGCAAGCGGTTCCTCGGCGACTACCCGCGCTACACGACGGCCAGCGCGATCGCCGAGACCGCGGAGCGGCTCACCCCGGTCGAGCGGGAGCCGTCGCTGCGACTGTTCCAGCTCACCCTCGGCGCGCTGAAGTCTCTGGCCCGGGGCGAGCACGCCACCACGCTGGTGCTCGACGCGTACCTGCTGCGGGGGATGACGCTCGCGGGGTGGGCGCCGGCGCTCACCGCCTGCGCGGTCTGTGGCACCCCGGGGCGGCACCGGGCGTTCTCCGTGCCGGCCGGCGGCGCGGTCTGCCCGGACTGCCGGCCCCCCGGCGCGGCCCACCCCGCTCCGGCCACCGTGGATCTGATGTCGGCGCTCACCACCGGAGACTGGGTGCTCGCCGACGCCACCGAGACGGGGGTACGCCGGGAGTGCAGCGGCCTGGTCGCGGCGCACCTGCAGTGGCACCTGGAGCGCGCGCTACGCTCGCTGCCGCTGGTCGACCGGGGCGGCCCGGTCGTCGGCCCGGGGGAGCAGGCCGCGAGCAGGGAGAGAGCCGAGTGATCCGATCGATGAGGGCTGGCCGCCGCGAGCCGGTGCCGCCGACACCGCACCCGTCGGGCGTCCGGCCCCCGGCGCTGCCCCGCGACGTGGTGCCCCGGCACGTCGCCGTGGTGATGGACGGCAACGGCCGGTGGGCCAAGGAGCGCGGGTTGCCCCGCACGAAGGGCCACGAGGCCGGGGAGTTCAGCCTCTTCGACACCATCGAGGGCGCCATCGAGCTGGGAATTCCCTACCTTTCGGCGTACGCGTTCTCCACCGAGAACTGGCGGCGCTCGCCCGACGAGGTCCGGTTCCTGATGGGCTTCAACCGGGATGTCATCCGTCGCCGCCGCGACCAGCTCGTCGACCTGGGCGTACGGGTGGTCTGGTCCGGGCGGACCGGGCGGCTGTGGAAGAGCGTCATCTCTGAACTCCAGACCGCCGAGGAGATGTCCCAGGGGAACTCGACGCTGACCCTCCAGTTCTGCGTCAACTACGGCGGGCAGGCCGAGATCGCCGACGCCGCCGCCGCGATCGCCCGCGACGCGGCGGCCGGCCGGCTCGACCCTGACAAAATCACCGAGAAGACCGTGGCGAAGTACCTGTACCACCCGGAGGTCCCGGAGGTGGACCTCTTCCTCCGGCCGTCCGGCGAGGAGCGGATCTCCAACTTCCTGCTCTGGCAGACCGCGTACGCGGAGCTGGTCTTCCTGGACACCCTCTGGCCGGACTTCGACCGCCGCCACCTCTGGTACGCCTGCGAGCTGTACGCCCAGCGGGACCGCCGGTTCGGCGGCGCGCTGCCCAACCCGGTCGCCCCGCCGGCCTGACCCAGGCTTACCGAGCCGCCGGGCTGGGTATCACCTTCTCAGTAGCCACGACACGGAGGTGAGTCCCCATGATCCAGAAGCGGATTGCACAGTGGGCGACCATGGCGGTCGCCGTGCCACTGGCGGCGGCCGGCGCGCGCCGACTCAGCCACACGCTGGAGGCCCGCCGTGGCCCGACCGGCGTGAGCCGGGTGCTGAGCAAGGGCGCGGACCTGCTGCGCCCACAGAAGGCCAAGCGTCGTCGGTTCTGGTGAGCCGTCCGTCAGCGCCGTCCCTCCAAGGGGGGGCGGCGCTGACACCTTTCCGCAGGTCGCCGCAGCGGTCGGCGATAGGATCGGCAGCCCGGCCCGGCCTGACCGAGCCCGCCCGCCGAGCCAACGGCCCGTCGAGTCGGCGGGTCGGTCAGCCGGTGTCCTGAGCCGGGCTCAGGCCTCGACCTCGGAGCGGTTGCCGCCCCACAGCGTGTGGAACGCGCCCTCCCGGTCCACCCGGTGGTAGGTGTGCGCGCCGAAGTTGTCCCGCAGCCCCTGGATCAGCGCGGCGGGCAGCCGCTGCGCGCGTAGCGCGTCGAAGTACGCCAGCGACGAGGAGAACGCCGGCGTCGGCACCCCGGCCCGGGCCGCGTCGGCCACCACCCGCCGCCAGCCCGGCACCCCCTCGCCGACCTTGTCGGCGAACCACGGGGCCACCAGCAGCGTCGGCAGCTCCGGCTGCGCGTCGTACGCCTGGCGGATCCGGTCCAGGAAGCGGGCCCGGATGATGCAGCCGCCCCGCCAGATCGTGGCGGTACCGCCCAGGTCGATGTCCCAGTCGAATTCCCGGCTGCCGGCCCGGATGTGGTCGAAGCCCTGCGCGTACGCGACGATCTTGCTGGCCAGCAGCGCGCGGCGGACGTCCTCGACGAAGGTCTCCCGGTCCTCGACCCGCCACTGCTCACCGGCGTCGCCGAACGCCCGGCGGGCGGCCTCGCGCTGGTCGGCGTGCCCCGACAGCGACCGGGCAAAGGTGGCCTCGGCGATGCCGGTGATCGGGATGCCGAGGTCCAGGGCGCTCTGCACCGTCCATCGGCCGGTGCCCTTCTGCTCGGCCTGGTCCAGCACCACGTCCACGAAGGCGTGGCCGGTCGCCGCGTCGGTGTGCGCCAGCACGTCGGCGGTGATCTCGATGAGGAACGACTCCAGCTCGCCGGTGTTCCACTCCCGGAAGATCTCGGCGATCTCCGCCGGACTCGCCGACAGCCCGGCCCGCAGCAGGTCGTACGCCTCGGCGATGAGCTGCATGTCGGCGTACTCGATGCCGTTGTGCACCATCTTCACGAAGTGGCCGGCGCCGTCCGGGCCGATGTGCCGGCAGCACGGTGTGCCGTCCACCTGCGCGGCAATCTTCTCGAAGATCGGGCCGAGCTTCGCGTACGACTCGGCGGAGCCGCCGGGCATGATGCTCGGCCCGCGTAGCGCGCCCTCCTCGCCGCCGGAGACGCCGGTGCCGGAGAAGTGCAGCCCGTGTCCGCGCAGCGCCTCCTCGCGCCGGCGTGTGTCGGCGAAGTGGGCGTTGCCGCAGTCGACGATGATGTCCCCCTCCTCCAGCAGCGGGACCAGCTCGTCGATCACCGCATCGGTGGGGGCACCTGCCTTCACCATCACGATCACCGCGCGGGGGCGCTCCAGCGATGCCACGAAGTCCGCGAGGGACTCGGACGGCACGAACGTGCCCTCGTCGCCGTGCTCGGCGACCAGGCTGCGGGTCCGCTCCGGGGAACGGTTGTGCACCGCCACCGTGAACCCGTTGCGGGCGAGGTTGCGGGCCAGGTTGCGGCCCATCACCGCCAGCCCGGTCACGCCGATCTGTGCCGTCGCGTGTTGCGTCATTCGTACCTGCCATCTCTTGTGTCGTCTGTGCTGCGACCGTATCGCGGCTCGCTGCGCGCCGAGGGCGGACCTCGGAGCGGTGTCACAGGGTGGTCACGCTGGTCCGCGCGGGGGTGGAGCCCCGATGCGGTGTCGCAGGGGGTCGCGTGCGGCCCCGCCGCGGTATGTCGGCGGCGGTGTCGGTAATTCGGGTGCGTCGTTCGGTCCGGCGGACTACCGTCAGGTCCATGCGTAACTGACGCCCCTCTTTCGAAGCAGGCCCGCCGCTGTCGCTGCGGGCCGTTGCTCCGGGCGTCCGCATTCCCGTCGTCGCCGTCGATTTCGTTCGGCGTCCCTCGTGGTCGGGCCCGCCGGGGCACCTCGTTCCCCGCTCGCCGCGTCGTCGGCGCCCCGTTCCGGTGGCGTCGCGGCGCCCACCGGTCAGGAGGCCGCGTATGCCCGCCAAGCGCAGTTCCCGAAAGTCCCGCTCGTCGTCCCCGAGCCGGTCCCCGGTGAAGACGCCGCCGCCCGATCGTGACGGTGTCGCCGTAGTGCCGGTGGTCCCGGCTTCGCCGGTGGTACAGACGCCGCTGGTGGTCCCGGCTCCGCTGGTGGTCCAGACGCCGCCGGATCTTGACGGTGTCGCCGTCCTGCCGGCCGAAGGGGTTCCGCCGGTGGTGCAGACGCCGCCCGCGCCGAAGGCCGGCCCGCCGGTCCGCGGCGCCCGGTTCGCCGGTGCTGCCCGCAGCCAGCGCGCCGGGCAGGCCCGTCGATACGCCTTCCGCCGCAGCTGATCGGCCTAGATCGACTCCGGGTGCGACAGATCGCGGGTTTCATCGCTGGGAAACCCCGACCTGCCGTACCCGGAGTCGATCATTCACGGCTCGCGGTCACGACGGCCGGTAGCGCGGCCCGGTCGGGCGGCCGATCGGCGCGGCCCGGTCGGGCGGGGCTCGGCAGGTCAGCCGATCAGGGGGCGGAACGTGCCGAGCACGACGCTGACCGTCAGCGCCGCCCCGGCCAGCGCCGCCGCCCCGGCGATGAGCACGCCGTCGGCGGCCCGGAAGCGTTGCCGCCGGGCGACGGTGCGGGGGAGGCCCGAGTCGAACCCCCGGGCGTCCATCGCCACGGCCAACCGGGTGCCTCGCCGGATCGCCCCCACCAGCAGCGCGAATGCGGTCGAGACGAACAGCCGCAGTCGGGCCACCGGGTTGCGCCCGGCCTCGACCCCGCGTGCCCGCCGGGCCATGCTGATCATCTGCCACTCCTGGCCGAGCAGCGGCACCAGCCGGAACGCGGCCAGCGCGCCGATCGCGAACCGGGCCGGTGCCCTCGCGTTCTGGATCAGCGCGTCGGCCAGGTCGGTCGGGTCGGTGGTGGCGAAGACGATCACCCCGGGCAGCGCCACCGCCAGCACGCGCAGCGCCAGGCCGAGGGCGGTCAACAGCACCCCGGTGGTGACCAGCACCGGCCCCGCCTCGACCAGCACCCGGCCGGAGTGGTCGGCGGCGAAGAGGACCAGGGTCACCACGATGCCGACCGCGCTGAACAGCAGCGGCGCCGCCCGGCGGGCGAGCATCCGGTACCGGATGCCGAACAGGGGCAGCACGGCCAGCTCGACGCCGAGGGCGATCGCCGGAGCCACCGGGTCCAGGGTGGCGAGCAGCGTGAACGAGAAGATCAGCGCCGCCGCGACCTTCGCCACCGGATTACGCCGGGCCAGCGGTGCGCCGGGCGCGGCCACCGGTTCGATGCTGATCACGACATCCCCGCCGGATCGCGGGTCACGGTGATCCGCCGGTCGGCCAGGGCCGCGACGAAGTCCGAGTCGTGGGTGACGGTGACGACGCCGTGCCCGGCGTCACGCAGCTCGGCGAAGAGGTCGAGCAGCTCCCGCCACGTCCGCCGGTCCTGGCCGAAGGTCGGCTCGTCGCAGACCAGCAGCCGGGGCGCGGTGGCCAGGGCGGTCGCCACACTCAGCCGCCGAGCCTCCCCACCGGAGAGGGTGTACGGGTTGGCACGGGCCAGCGTCGTCAGGCGCAGCCGCTCCAGCAGGGCATCCACGGTCGACGTCACCGCCACCTCCGGCTGACCGGTACGGCGCGGCCCGAGGGCCAGCTCGTCGAAGACCGTACCGGTGACGAACTGGTGCTCCGGGTCCTGGAAGACCGACCCGATCCGGCGGGCCAGGGCGGGAGCGCGCCAGCGGTGCGGGGGAGTGCGGGCATCCCCGCCGGCCAACTCGCCGGTCGCCGCCACCCGGCCGGCCCCGGGCCGGAGCAGGCCGCCGAGCAGCAGGGCCAGGGTGGACTTGCCGGCACCGTTCGGGCCGAGCACGGCAAGCGCCTCACCGGCGCGTACCGCGAGGTCGACGGGCGCGAGACGGGGTGACAGGGCGACCCGGTCAGCGGTGAGCAACAGGTCGCCGGGGGCCGCGGTGGCGTGCCGGGGCGGCACGGTCCGGCCGGGCACCCAGACCCCCTCGGCGGCGAGGGCGTCGCCGTGCGCGGCGAAGACCGCCGCCGGCGGCCCGTCGGCACGGACCCCGCCGCCCGGCTCCAGCACCACCACCCGGTCGACCAGCGGCAGCGCCTCGGCGACCCGGTGCTCGACCAAAACCAACGTGGTGTCGCCGTCGAGCGCGTCGGCCACCGCGCGCCGGACCAGCGCCGCCCCGGCCGGGTCGAGGTTGGCGGTCGGCTCGTCGAGCAGCAGCAGCCCCGGCCGCAGGGCGAGCGCCCCGGCCAGGGCGAGGCGCTGCTGCTCGCCGCCGGAGAGGGCGGCGGTCGGCCGGTCCCGGTGGTACGGGAAGCCGACCCGGCGCAGCGCCTCGTCCACCCGGGGCCAGATGTCCTCGGCGGGCACGCCCCGGTTCTCCAGCCCGAACGCCACGTCGTCACCGCAGCGGGCCATCACGAGCTGAGTCTCCGGGTCCTGGAAGACGATGCCGACCCGCTCCCGGTCCTTGCGGGGATCCACCCCGTCGACCTCGACGGTCCCCTCCTGCTCGCCGGAGTCGTCGGGCAGGAGCCCGGCCAGCGCCGCGAGTAGGGTGCTCTTGCCCGCTCCCGAGGGCCCCAGCAGCAACACCCGCTCGCCGCGCTCGATGCGAAGGTCCACCCCCCGCACCGCCCACGCCCGGCGCCCGGCGTGCCGCCACCCGAACCCCCGCACCACCACCGCGCCCACGCCGCTCCCTCCCGGACCAGCCTCGTCGATCAACAGGTTTGCGTCAGGAGAACTCGCTCGGCTGACGCAAACCTGCTGATCAACACGAGTCGGCCGGCTGGCCGGTCAGACGACGGCCCGTTCGCGTCCGGCGGGGAAGCGGTCGAGGACGCCGGTACCCGCGAGGGCGCGGGTGAGCGCCCAGCCGCCCGCACCGGCGACGACCGTGGCGCTGACGATCGTGAGCAGCGCGTACGGGATGCGGTAGCTGGTCAGGTCGGTCTCGACGTTCCAGATGAGGAAGTCGAACAGGGCGGCGCTGAGGCCGGTGAGCGCCCCGGCGAGCAGCGCGGTGGGCAGCCGGAACGAGCGGTAGCGGAACGCCGCGAAGGCCAGTTCGGCACCGATGCCCTGGACCATGCCCTGCGGGATCACCGTGCCGGCCCACTGGCTACCCAGCAGGGCGGAGAGGACGGCGGCGACGGTCTCGCAGTACAGGGCGGCGCCCGGCTTGCGGATGACCAGGCCGCCGACCACGGCCGGCATCAGCCAGACCCCGTAGAGCAGGGTCTGTGCGGGCGGGAAGAACGCGAACGCCCCCTCGGTGGCGCTCCACACCAGGCCCCAGGCCCAGAAGATGACGCCGAAGGCGACCGCGATCACCGAGGCGACCACGATGTCTATCGTGCGCCACCGATTGTCGTTGTGGTTCATGATGGCTCCCAGTTCTGTGTGAACCAGGAGAAGACGCACGCCGCGCCTGGTGCCCTGGCGGGACCAGACGGCGGCGCGGCTGGAGGTCGACCGAACTCCCTGCGCTGGCATTACCCAGATCAGGTTCGAGGGTCTGCGGGCGATGCCCGCACTCTCAGCGCTGTGCGCTCCCCTGTCGGATGTGAAGTTGTCTCGTCAACGCTAACACCTCCAAAGATCAGCGGGCAAAGTGATCCTTCCGCAGCTCGCCCTGGACGCGGAAACGGCCATCTCGGCGGGGCGGTGCTGCGGTGAACCGGCAGGCGCAGGCCGTGGCCCTGCCGGAAATCAGTACGACTGGGCCGTGAGCACCGTGGGTAGGCTGCCGCTCATGCAGGTGCAGGCGCGAGGGCTGACGTTCGAGGTACGCACCGACGGGCCGGCCGACGGTGCGCCGGTGCTGTTGTTGCACGGCTTCCCGCAGCACAGCGGCGAGTGGGACGAGGTCACGCCCGCGCTGCACGCCGCCGGGCTGCGCACGTACGCGCCGGACCAGCGGGGATACTCGCCGCTCGCCCGGCCCGCCGACGTCGAGGCGTACCGTATTCCCGAGCTGGTCGCCGATGCGGTGGCCCTGCTCGACGCGCTGGGCGTCGACGCGGCGCACGTGGTGGGGCACGACTGGGGTGCGATCGTGGCCTGGGGGCTGGCCGCCGGTCACCCCGACCGGGTGCGCACCCTGACCGCCGTGTCGGTCCCGCACCCTGCCGCGATGGCGCACGCGCTGGCCACCGACACCGAGCAGAAGGCCCGTTCGTCCTACATCGCGCTGTTCCGCAGGCCGGGCAAGGCCGAGAAGGTGTTGCTGGCGCTGCGGGCCACCGCCCTGCGCAAGCTGCTCCGCGCGGTCGGTGGCGCAGCCCGGGTGGCCCGGTACGCCGATCCGATGCGCGAACCGGGTGCGCTGACCGCCGCCCTGAACTGGTACCGGGCGATGTCCCGGGCCGACCTCGTGGCGGTGGGGCCGGTGCCGGTGCCGACCACCTTCGTCTGGAGCGACCGGGACATCGCGATCGGCCGGACCGCCGCCGAGGCATGCGCCGCGCACGTCACCGGGGACTACCGCTTCGTCACCCTCTCCGGGGTGTCGCACTGGATCCCCGACGAGGCGCCCGGCCCGCTGGCCGAGGCCGTCCTGGCCCGGACGGGCACGGCACGGTGACCGCCTCCGCCGTCCCGCCCGCTCCCTGCACCTGGCCGAGTACCGGCAGCCCGCCCCGCCGCGGGAGCGGGTGGGCGCGGCGGTGCGGACCCCCGACGGGGGCCGGGAGCGGGCGTGGTGGGACGGCGTGGGTGCTCGACGCGGGGGACTTCTCCCGGCTCGGGGCGGAGCTGGCGGCGACCGGTGCGGTGCGGCCCGGTCGGCGGCGGGACGGGACGGTTGATGCGTCAGCGGACGGCGGTCGACTTCGCGGTGGGATGGGACGGTTGATGCGTCAGCGGACGGCGGTCGACTTCGCGGTGGGATGGTTGGCCCGTAATCGACAGACGGAGGACACATGACGGTGAGCGCCGAGGACTACCTCGCGGTGGTGACGGAGACGATCGGGCGGGTGTCGGCCGGCCAGCGGGAGGCGGTGGGCCGGGCCGCAGACCTGATCGCCGACGCGTTGCGCGCCGACGGGGTGGTCCATGCCTTCGGCACGGGCCACTCCGAGGCCCTCGCGATGGAGATCGCCGGTCGGGCCGGTGGCCTGGTGCCGACCAACCGGATCGCCCTGCGCGACCTGGTGCTGCGCGGCGGAGCCCCGGCCGACGTCCTGGGTCCACTGCTGGAACGGGACCCGTCGGTGGCCCACCGCCTCTACGAACTGGCCCCGGTCCGACCGTCGGACGTGTTCGTGATCGCCTCCAACTCCGGTGTCAACGGGGCCATAGTGGAGTTCGCCGCGCTGGTCACCGAGCGCGGCCACGGCCTCGTCGCGATCACCTCGGCGCAGCACTCGGCGCGGATGACCTCCCGGCATCCGTCCGGCCGGAAACTGACCGACTTCGCTGACGTGGTGCTGGACAACGGCGCCCCGTACGGCGATGCGACCCTGCCGCTGCCCGGCGGCGGTGCCGTCGGCGCGGTCTCCTCCATCACCGCCGCCCTGCTGGCGCAGCAGATCACGGTCGAGGTGGTGGCCCGGCTGCTCGCGGCGGGGGAGCGGCCCCCGGTCTACCTGTCGGCCAACATCGCCGGCGGCGACGAGCACAACAATGCCCTTGAGTCCCGGTACGCGGGCCGGATCCGCCGGGGGTCCTGACCGCGTCCGGTGACCAAATCGTGAAGCGGTTTCGTTCCGCGTCGCACGGGGAACAGGCGATGCTGCCGGCGGGATACACCCCGCCGGCAGCGCCGTCCCCGGAGGTAGCACGTGTCGAAGGAAACCGAGAAGCAGCGCTGGCAGCGCAACTTCGCCGATCTGCTCCAAGAACTGCGGGTCGCCCAGACGGGCGTGCAGATCCTCTTCGCTTTCCTGCTGACCCTGCCGTTCAGTAACGGCTTCACCCGTACCAGCGAATTCCAGAAGGACGTCTACATCGTCGCGCTGCTGTCGGCCGCCGCCGCCACCGCGATGATCATCTCCCCGGTCGCCTTCCACCGGGCGCTGTTCCGGCAGGGCCGCAAGCCGGAGCTGGTCCGGTTCGCCCACCGGATGGCCAGCGGCGGGTTGGCGTTCATGCTCGTCGCGATGGTCAGCGCGGTCCTGCTGATCACCGACTTCGTGCTGGACCGGGGGATCGCCTTCGTACTCACCGCCCTCACGGCGCTGTGGTTCCTGGCCTTCTGGGTGGTCCTGCCGATCAGCCGGCGCAGCTGGGGCGACGACGACATCGACGACGACGATGACGACCCGCAGGAGCCCATCACCGACTGATCCGGCCGGCAGCGCGGACGCCGGGCGAAATTCGAGGTGCACACAACGCTACCCCTGGGTAACTTGGCGGGGGTAGCGTTGCTTTTCGTCGAGCACGTTGACGCATCCGGACCGAGGTTCGAGGGGGCAGCCGTGACCACGACGGAGAACGATGGCGCCGGTCTGCTGCCGGCCGAGGCCGGGCAGGTGTCCGAGAAGCAGGCCAGGCAGGTCGCCGAGGCGGCCCGGGAGTCCACCTGGGACCGGCCCAGCTTCGGCAAGGAGCTCTTCCTCGGCCGGTTCCGGCTCGACCTGATCCACCCCTGGCCGCGTACGGATCCGGCCGAGGACGCCCGCGCGGCGGAGTTCCTCGGCCGGCTGCGCGCATACCTGGAGTCCGAGGTGGACGGCGCGGCGATCGAGCGCGACGCCCACATCCCCGACGAGGTGTTCCACGGCCTGGCTCGGCTCGGCGCGTTCGGCATGAAGATCGACCGGTCCCACGGCGGGCTCGGGCTGAGCAACCTGCACTACTGCCGGGCGCTGATGCTGGCCGGCTCGGTCAGCCCGGCGATCGGCGCGCTGCTCTCGGCGCACCAGTCGATCGGCGTCCCGCAGCCGCTGAAGATGTTCGGCACGGACGAGCAGAAGCAGCACTTCCTGCCCCGGCTCGCCGCCGGGGAGGTGTCCGCGTTCCTGCTCACCGAGCCGGACGTCGGCTCCGACCCGGCGCGGCTGGCCACCACGGCCGAGCCGACCGCCGACGGCACCGGATACCGGCTCAACGGGGTGAAGCTCTGGGCCACCAACGGCACCGTGGCCACCCTGCTGGTGGTGATGGCCCGGGTGCCCGCCGCCGAGGGCCGGCGCGGCGGAATCACCGCCTTCGTCGTCGACGGCGACGCCGAGGGCATCACCGTGGAGCGGCGCAACACGTTCACCGGCCTGCGCGGCCTGGAGAACAGCCTCACCCGGTTCCACGATGTCTTCGTGCCCAACTCTTACGTCATCGGCGGCGAGGGCAAGGGGCTGAAGATCGCCCTGACCACCCTGAACACCGGGCGGCTCTCGCTGCCGGCGATGTGCGTCGGCGCGGCGAAGTGGTCGCTGAACGTGGCCCGGGAGTGGGCCGCCGACCGGGTGCAGTGGGGCCGGCCGGTGGGCGAGCACGAGGCGGTCGCCCAGAAACTGGCCTTCATCGCCGCCACCACGTACGGCATGGAGACCATGCTCGACCTGAGCTGCCTGCTCGCCGACGACGACCGCAACGACATCCGGATCGAGGCGGCCCTGGTCAAGCTCTACGCCAGCGAGATGGCCTGGAAGGTCGGCGACGAGCTGCTCCAGATCCGGGGCGGGCGGGGCTACGAGACCGCCGACTCCCTCGCCGCCCGGGGCGAGCGCCCGGCCGCCGTCGAGCAGATGCTGCGCGACCTGCGGATCAACCGGATCTTCGAGGGCTCCACCGAGATCATGCACCTGCTCATCGCCCGCGAGGCGGTGGACGCCCACCTCTCCGTGGCGGGGGACATCATCGACCCGGACGCCGGGCTCGGCCGCAAGGCGAAGGCCGGGGCGCGGGCCGGCGCGTTCTACGCGAGGTGGCTGCCCACCCTCGCCGTCGGCCGGGGCCAGGCGCCGAAGGCGTACGCCGAGTTCGGCCCGCTCGCCGGGCACCTGCGCCAGGTCGAGCGATACAGCCGCAAGCTCGCCCGGTCGACGTTCTACGCGATGTCCCGCTGGCAGGGCAGGATGGAGCGCAAGCAGGCGTTCCTCGGCCGGGTGGTGGACATCGGCGCGGAGCTCTTCGCGATGTCCGCGGTCTGCGTCCGGGCATACGCGGAGAAGGACACCCGCCCGGAGAACGTCGAGCTGGCCGACCTCTTCTGTCGCCAGGCCCGGCTGCGGATCGAGGCCCTCTTCGCCGGCCTGTGGGCCAACACTGACTCCGTCGATGTGGCAGCGGCCAAGCGCATCCTCGCCGGCCGGTACGCCGCCCTGGAGGACGGGGTGCTCACCCCGCCCGCCGACCTGCCGTGGGTGGCCACCTGGGCCCCGGGCCCGTCCACGGCCGAGGACGTCCGCCGCCGCATCCCCCGCCCCGAGTGAAAGGAAGGGCCCCCTGTTAACGCCTTCGGGATAGCAAGGGCCCCTTCCTAACGGGTCGACCCGGCCATCAGCGGGCGATCGCCCAGGCCAGCACGGCGGCCAGGATCAGCCCGTTGATCGCCGCCAGCACCAGGTACGCCGCCGGTGGGATCTTGCGGCCCCGGCGGACGAAGTTGACCAGCACGGCGGCGTAGGCCAGCAGCAGCACGGCGAGGACGATCAGGAAGTAGAGCACCGGACCACCCTAGCGGCCGCCCCGCAGCCCGAGTCGGCGCAGCTCCAGCGCGGCGAGCGCGTCGACGGTGGCGTCGTCGCCGCGCCGCCACGCCTCGGCCACGTCCGGGGCGATCCGGGTCAGCTTCCCCAGCGGCTGACTGGTCAGTGCCCGCAGGGCCAGCAGGTCCCGGCCCGCCGGGACGGCGGAGAGCGCCTTGGCCGACGCGGCCCGGCGCATCCAGCGCAGCCGCAGCGGCAGCCAGCCGAACAGCACCAGGGCGAGCGGGAACACCAGCACCGCGATACCGAGCGCCAGGGCGAGTTGGCCGACCAGTTCCTGCTGGTCGCGGCCGGCCTCGGCCATCGACCGGGCGGCCTCGGCGGCCTTTTTGAAGGGGCCGGTCAGCTCGTCGCCGACCAGCGGCACCCGGCCCACCTTGCCGCCGGCGTCGGCCAGGTTGTCGGCGAGGCCGCCGCCGGCCCCCTCCAACTTCTGCCCGGGTACGGCGAGCTTCTGCACCAGGTCGTGCACCCAGAGCGCGAAGCGGATCGCGGCGTACACCCAGACGACGACGAGCAGGTCGGTGAGGAACTGACGGACGGCGGTCGGCAAGCGATCTGCGTAGATCTTCACGCCGGACAGCGTGCCACGACCCGGCCCATCGGGCACGGGTCGGAATTGTCAGCCGGCGCAGGCCGGGCAGGTACCGAAGATCTCCAGGGTGTGGCTGACGTCGACGTACCCGTGCTGCGCCGCCACCCGCTCCGCCCAGGCCTCCACGGTCGGCCCGGCCACCTCCACGGTGCGCCCGCAGGCCCGGCAGACCAGGTGGTGGTGGTGACCCTCGCTGCACCGCCGGTAGAGGTGCTCGCCGCCCGGCGGGCGCATCACGTCGACCTCGCCCGTGTCGGCGAGCCCCTGGAGGGTGCGGTAGACGGTGGTCAGCCCCACCCGCTCGCCCCGCTGACGGAGCATGGCGTGCAGGTTCTGCGCGCTGTGGAAGCCCTCCAACTCGGCCAGCAGGGCGCTCACCGCCGAGCGTTGCCGAGTGTTCCGGACGGCGGTGCCCTCGGTCATGATGCCTCCCCGGCGTGGCTGACCGCGTCGGCCACGATGTGCGCGACGTGTTCGTCGACCAGCGCGTACGCGATCTCACGACCCCGCCGGGAGCCTCGGACCACGCCGGCGCCGCGCAGCACCCGCAGGTGCTGCGAGACCAGTGGCTGGGTGGCACCGAGCGTCTCCACCAGCTCGTGCACGCACCGTTCACCCTGCGCCAGTTCGCTCACGATCGCCAGTCGGATCGGGGCCGCGAGGGCGCGCAGCAGCTCACCGGCACCCTCGTACGTCTCGTACCCTGATCCGCTGGTCACCCTGTCACGGTAACCAATCCCGCCGGCCCGCCGCGGCGCAGGATCAACCGAGCACCACCTCGTGGGGTTCGGCGGTCGGCGTCTCGGCGTCCGTGCGGCGCCGGCGCAGTGCCCGCCGGCCGGCGCCGACGATCGCGACGACGAGGAACGAGGCGATCGCCAGCAGCACCACGGACGCGCCGGGGGCGGTGTCGGCGTTGGCGGCCACCCAGACCCCGGAGCCGGCGGCGAAGAGCCCGAGCGCCATCGCCGCCGCCATCGTGCTGCGGAAGCCCCGGGTGACCTGCTGGGCGGTGGCCACCGGGACCACCATCAGCGCGCTGATCAGCAGCACCCCGACGGCCCGCATGGAGATCGTCACGGTGACCGCGGTGCCGACCGCGAGAAGCATGTTCAACGTCCGCACCGGCAGGCCGGCGACCCGGGCGTACTCCTCGTCGTGGCAGACGGCGAAGAGCGCCGGGCGCAGCGCCAGCATGGTGACCAGGAGCACCACGCCGAGCACCACGATGGTGGTCAGGTCCTGCGGCGAGATGGTGATCAGCGACCCGAACAGGTACGCGTTGAGGTTCGCGCTGGTGGCGTCGGAGAGCCCGACCAGCGTCACGCCGCCGGCGATCCCGCCGTAGAACAGCAGCGCCAGCGCCAGGTCGCCCGAGGTGCGGCCACGGGCCCGGACCAGCTCGATGGTGATCGCGCCGAGCGTCGCCACGACCACGGCCACCAGCACCGGTGAGCGGTTGAGCAGCAGCCCGGCGCCCACCCCGGTCAGCGCCACGTGCCCCACCCCGTCGCCGATCAGCGCCAGCCGCCGCTGCACCAGGTAGATGCCGAGCGCCGGGGCGGCCAGGCCGATGACCAGCGCGCCGATCAGGGCGCGCTGCATGAACGGGTACTGGAAAAGCTCCATGCTCAACTGCTCCACAGCCCGGTGGGCTCGTCGGGTCCGTGCGGGTGCACGTGGTCGTGGTCGGGCTCGGCGTGGTGACCGGCCGGTTCGGGGACCGCGCCGTCGTGCGCGATCCCACCGTGGTGCACCACCACGGCCCGGCTGATCAGCGGTCGCAGCGGCCCCAGCTCGTGGGCCACCAGCAGCACCGTCGCGCCGCCGTCGACGAAGCCGTGCAGCGCACCGGCGAACGCCTCCTGGCTGGCGGCGTCGACCCCGGCGGTCGGCTCGTCGAGGACGAGCAGCTCCGGCTCGCCGGCCAGGGCCCGGGCGATCAGGGTGCGCTGCTGCTGACCGCCGGAGAGGGTGGCCACCGGGTCGCCGGCCCGGTCGGCCAGGCCGACGGCGGCCAGCGCGGCGTCGACCGCGGCCCGGTCGGCGCGGCCCGGCGGGCGCAGCACGCCCCGGCGGGCCAGCCGGCCCGAGGCCACCACCTCGCGGACCGTGGCCGGCACGCCGCTGCCGGCACCGAGGCGCTGCGGGACGTACCCGATCCGTTGCCACTGACGGAACCGCCGCAGCGGGGTGCCGAAGAGCGCGATCGAGCCGGCGTTCAGCGGGACCAGCCCGAGCACCGCGCGGATCAGGGTGGACTTGCCGGAGCCGTTGGCGCCGAGCACGGCGACCACCTCGCCGGCGTCGACGGTCAGGGAGACGTCGCGCAGCACGGGGCGGCCGTCGTAGCTGACGACCCCGTGCGTGACGGCGATGACGGGTGCGCTCACGAGCAGCTCAACGCCGTCCGCAGGGTCGCCAGGTTGGTGCGCATCACCGAAAGGTAGTCCTCGTCGCCGTTGGCGGCGGAGAGTCCCTCCAGCGGGTCGAGCACCGCGGTCTTCGCGCCCACCTGGCGGGCGATGGTCTCGGCGACCTTCGGGCTGACCAGGCTCTCGAAGAAGATCGTGGTGGCCTGGTGCTTCCGGGCCTCCCGGGCGGCCTCGGCGAGGCGCTGGGGGGAGGGTTCGTTCTCCGGGGCCAGCCCGGTGATGCCGATCTGGTCGAGCTGGTAACGCTCGGTCAGGTAGCCGAACGCGGTGTGGCTCACCACGAGCTCCCGGCGCTGGCAGGTCTTCAGCCCGGCGGCGAACTCGGCGTCCAGCTTCGCCAGGTCGGCGCGGAGCGTCCCCGCCCGGGCGGTGTAGTCGGCGGCGCGGCCCGGGTCGACCTCGCCGAGCCGCTGGGCGAGCCGGTCGCCGACGCCCGCCAGCCGGGTCGGGTCGAGCCAGAGGTGCGGATCCTTGCCGCCGCTCGCCTCCTCGGCGTGCCCGGCCTCCTCGCCCTCGTGGTCGTGCCCGCCGGCGCTCGCGGCCAGCAGCGGCTGCACCCCGGCGACGTCGAGGGCCCGGTCGCCGCCGCTCTGGTCGATCGCCTCGTCCACGGCCGGCTGGAAGCCCTTCAGGTAGACGATCAGCTCGGCCTGGCTCACCTCGCCCACCTGCCCGGGGGTGAGTTCCAGGTCGTGCGGCTCGGCGCCGGGCTTGGTCAGGTTGGTCACCCGGACCGCGTCGCCGCCGACCCGCTCGACGACGAACTGGAGCGGGTAGAAGGCGGCGGCCACGTCGACCCGCTGCGGGTCCGCACCGGCACCGTCCTCGGCGCAGCCGGTGACGGCGCAGAGGGCGACCAGGGCGGTCGCGGCGGCCAGGGCGCGGGTCGGACGGCGGAAACTCATGCCCCAACTCTCCGCGATAACGAAATTGATTGTCAAAAACGCATGCTTGCATGTGACGCCCGGGTCTGCTAACACCCCGGTTCAGGGCAGGCGGGTTCCGCACCCCGGTTCGGGCAGCAGGCCGGCTCCGGCAGGCCGCGCGGGCGGTCAGCGCAGTCGCGGGAGGTCAGAGCAGTTTCGCCAGCGCCACGGTGATCAACAGGGTGAGCATCACCAGCCGGATCACCCGGTTGGCCGGGGCCTGCACCGGCCAGGTGGTCAGCAGCAGCGCGACCAGGGCGGCGGCGATCGCCAGCAACAACACCCCGCCGGCCACCCCCGGGGTGAAGAGCGCCACCAGCACCAGCACCAGGGTGACCAGGAAGATCGACGTCGGATTCGCCCGGGCCAACCGGCCCAGCAGGGGGCGCTGCGTACGCTGCATCCCACAGACTCTACGAGGAGGACCTCCGGTGCTGGTCACCAATCGGTTCGTGGTCGACGAGGACGTCGCACCCACCTTCACCGAACGCGCGCACGCCGCCCTCGCCGCGCTCGCCGCCCGCCCCGGCTACCAGCGCGGGGAACTACTCCGGGCGCTGGACGACCCGCGCCACTGGTGCCTGGTCACCGAGTGGGAATCCGTCGGGGCCTACCGGCGGGCGCTGGGCGGTTTCGACGTCAAGGTGCACGCCACCCCGCTGCTGGCCGAGTCGGTCGACGAGCCGTCCGCGTACGAGACGCTGGCCGGCGCCGCACCGGGCGGCGCGGTCGAGGTGAACCCCAGTGATCGGGCCGCTGCCCCGTACCGCTGAGAGGTTGGGCACTACCCTGCACCTATGACCGCACCCGGACCGGCCGGTCCACCCTCGTACCCCGTGGCTCCCGGGTCGGGCGGCCCGCCGCCGACACACCCGGAACCGGGGATCGCCGCGCCCCCGGCGGGTCCCGGGGTCGCGCCCCCGTTCGCCGCGCCCCCGACCGAGGGGCGCAGCGCCCGGCTCTGGTTCGGCATCGGGGCCGGGGCGCTGGCCGTGCTGCTCTGCTGCGGCGGTGGCGGGGCGGCCGTGGTCGGCCTGCTGGTCAGCAACGTGGAGGCGGTCCGGGAGCAGGGCCGCGCGGTGACCGACGACTACTACCAGGGGCTGGCCGAGCGGAAGTACGCGAAGTCGTACGACGTGCTCTGCGACGACGCGCAGCGCCGCGAGTCGCGGGCGGAGTTCGAGCGCCGCGTCGCCGCCGAGCCGCAGATCGACTCGTACCGGGTGGGCGACGTGGATCCCACCACCCTGACCGTGCCGGTCTCCGTCACCTTCAACGGCGGTAACCGGGGAGACCAGCAGGTCACCCTCGCGACCGACGGACAGACCGGGGCCATGGAGGTCTGCGGGGTCAGCTGACCACCCACCCGCGCCCCGAGCTCTGTCGGCCGGCGACCCCAGCACTCCAGGGTGCGGAGGTGGGCCGGGGTGGCCCGCCCCGTCCCGAGTATTCTGCTGGGCTCGGGGCTCCTGCGGTCGTACCGTTGTCCCGAACCGCCCGTTCCATCCACTTCGCGCCCCCGCCGACCGCCAGCCGGCGTAGGAGGAAACATGCCAGCCGACCGTATCGATGCCGTCGTCAGCCTTGCCAAGCGCCGAGGCTTCGTCTTCCCCTCCAGCGAGATCTACGGGGGTACCCGGTCGGCGTGGGACTACGGCCCCCTCGGCGTGGAGCTGAAGGAGAACGTCCGCAGGCAGTGGTGGAAGGCGATGGTCCAGCAACGTGACGACGTCGTCGGCCTGGACTCCGCGGTCATCCTGTCCCGCAAGGTCTGGGAGGCCAGCGGCCACATCGCCGAGTTCGTCGACCCGCTGACCGAGTGCCAGTCCTGCCACAAGCGGTTCCGCGCCGACCACCTGGAAGAGGCGTACGCCGAGAAGCACGGCAAGCCGCTGACCTCGCTGTCCGAGCTGAACTGCCCCAACTGCGGCAACAAGGGCACCTTCACCGAGCCGAAGATGTTCAACGGCCTGATGAAGACCTACCTCGGCCCGGTGGAGAGCGACGAGGGCATGCACTACCTGCGGCCGGAGACCGCCCAGGGCATCTTCGTGAACTACAAGAACGTGGAGACGGTCGCCCGCAAGAAGCCGCCGTTCGGCATCGCGCAGACCGGCAAGTCGTTCCGCAACGAGATCACCCCGGGTAACTTCATCTTCCGCACCCGCGAGTTCGAGCAGATGGAGATGGAGTTCTTCGTCGAGCCGGGCTCCGACGAGCAGTGGCACGACTACTGGCTCTCCGAGCGCTGGAACTGGTACCTCGACCTGGGCCTGTCCGAGGAGAACCTGCGCTTCTTCGAGCACCCCAAGGACAAGCTCTCCCACTACTCCAAGCGCACCGTCGACATCGAGTACCGGTTCCGCTTCGGCGGCAGCGAGTTCGCCGAGCTGGAGGGCATCGCCAACCGCACCGACTTCGACCTCTCCACGCACAGCAAGCACTCCGGCGTCGACCTGTCGTACTTCGACCAGGGCAAGGGCGAGCGCTGGATGCCGTACGTGATCGAGCCGGCCGCCGGCCTCACCCGCGCGGTGCTCGCCTTCCTGCTGGAGGCGTACGACGAGGACGAGGCCCCCAACACCAAGGGCGGGGTGGACAAGCGCACGGTCATGCGCTTCGACCCGCGCCTGGCCCCGGTCAAGGTGGCCGTGCTGCCGCTGTCGCGCAACGAGGCGCTCTCCCCGAAGGCCAAGGGCCTCGCCGCCGACCTGCGCAAGCGCTGGGTGGTGGAGTTCGACGACTCGCAGGCCATCGGCCGGCGCTACCGCCGCCAGGACGAGATCGGCACCCCGTTCTGCGTGACGATCGACTTCGACACCCTCGACGACGACGCGGTGACGGTGCGGAACCGGGACACGATGGCCCAGGAGCGCATCGCCCTGGACCAGGTCGAGCGCTACCTGATCGAGCGCCTCCCCGGCTGCTGAGATGCAAGGAAGGGCACCTTCTTAACACTTACGGTATAGAAGGTGCCCCTTCTCACAGCCCCTGTTCGGCGCGCGGGGCGGGGCGTACCCGGGTGGTGGCGCCGACGCCGCGCCGCGACTCGTACGCGTCCTCCACCAGGCGGCGGACCCGACCGGGGTCCCGGCGGATCTGAGCCGGCGTGAAGTGCAGGATCAGCACTCCATGCCGGCTCAGCTCGTTGTGCCGGTCCAGCGTCCGGGCCCAGTCGCCGGGGCTGAAGTGGTAATCCTGCGAGTCCACCTCCAGAGCCACCGCGGCGTCGGTCAGGTAGCCGTCCGGGGTGGGCAGCGTCGTGCCGTCCTCGGCCAGCAGGCGGGGGTTCCACAGGATCTCCGGCACCAACCGGCTGCCGGCCAGGCACTCCCGCAGCTCGGCCTCCGGCGCTGACCGGGTGCCGTCGACGACCTCCGAGAACGCCTTCCGGACCAGCGCCGTCCGGCTGCGACGTGCCCGGCGTATCTCCTCGTCGAGTGCGGGCAGATCGGCGAAGCCGCGCTGCACCGCCTCGGCGACGATCGCGCGGACCGGACGCAGTTGGCGCAGTCCCCGGGCTGCGTCGACCACGGCCCGGGCGGGCGAACAGACCGGGTAGACCTCCGTCCGCCGGGCCTTCGCGTCGAGCGCGAGGGCGCGGGCGACCACGGCGTGACCGGACGACCGGCGCCGCGCGTGATGCGGCACGATCAGGTGTACGTCGTCGCTGCGCGGGCTGTACCGGAAGCCGTACCAGATCAGGGCGGCGAGCCCGGTGAGCTGAGCCTCCGGGCCGGCGTAGAGGGCGGCGGAGATGCGGCGCTGCTCGTCGGTCAGCGTGCCGGTGAAGAGCGCGTACGTCGCCGGAAGGACGCGTTGCCACCGTCCCCGGCGAGCCTGTCGGTACAGGTACATGTCGTCGAAGCCGGCGGCCAGCAGTTGGCTTCTGGTGACGATCTGCTGCTGGTGCTGTGCCGCCCGGTCTAGCTCGGGTGAGTAGTCGGCCATGGCTGGCAGCATGGCCGCGCCGATAGCGTCGCGTCCTGCTTGACCACGCCGCCTGTGGATGACGGACCGCCCTGTGGATGACGCCCACGGAGCGCGCGGGTGTGATAAGCGTCGGGTTAATAGGGGGCCCCTGCTATGCAAGAAGCGTTAAGAAGGGGCCCTTCCTTACACTGGGTGGGTGAGTGGGATGGGGGAGGGGCGCGGGCTGCGCATCGGGTCGCACGAGGTGTGGCCGCCGGTGGTGCTCGCGCCGATGGCCGGGATCACCAACGTCGGGTTCCGCCGGCTCTGCCGGGAGCAGGGCGGCGGCATCTACGTCTGCGAGATGATCACCACCGTCGCGCTGGTCGAGCGGAACCCGAAGACCCTGCGGATGATCGCCTTCGGCGACGACGAGAAGCCGCGTAGCCTCCAGCTCTACGGCACCGACCCCGAGATCACCGCCGCCGCCGTGCGGATCGTGGTGGAGAGGGATCTCGCCGACCACATCGACCTGAACTTCGGCTGCCCGGTGCCCAAGGTGACCCGCAAGGGCGGCGGGTCGGCCCTGCCCTGGCGGCGCAGGCTCTTCGCCCGGCTGGTGCGGGCCGCGGTGGACGCCGCGTCGCCCGCCGGGGTGCCGGTCACCGTGAAGATGCGCAAGGGCATCGACGACGACCACCTGACGTACGTCGAGGCGGGGCTCGCCGCCCAGGACGCCGGCGTCGCGGCGGTGGCCCTGCACGGTCGTACGGCCGCGCAGCGCTACTCGGGCACCGCCGACTGGGATGCCATCGCCACCCTCAAGCAGGCCCTCGACGTGCCGGTACTCGGCAACGGCGACATCTGGGAGGCCGACGATGCGCTGCGGATGGTCTCGCACACCGGCGTCGACGGGGTGGTCGTCGGGCGTGGCTGCCTGGGCCGGCCGTGGCTCTTCGCCGACCTCCAGGCGGCGTTCGAGGGCCGCCCGGAGCGGCGGCTGCCCACCCTCGGCGAGGTGGCGGTAACCATGCGCCGGCACGCCGAACTGCTGGTCGACCAGTTCGTGGCGGGGGCGCGGAACCCGGCCCGGGGCGAGCGGGACGGCTGCACCGACTTCCGTAAGCACGTCGCCTGGTACCTCAAGGGCTTCCCGGTCGGCGGCGAGCTGCGCCGCTCCCTCGCCATGATCGAAAGCCTGGCCCAGCTCGACGATCTGCTCGGCAAGCTCGATCCGGCCGAACCGTTCCCGGTGACCGCCCTCGGCCAGCCGCGCGGCCGGACGAACTCCCCGGGCAAGGTCTTCCTCCCCGAGGGTTGGCTGTCCAGCCGGGACGACGACACCGTCCCCGAGGGCGCCGAACTGGCCGACTCGGGCGGCTGACCACCGGCACTGTGGACATGTTGAAAGGGCCGGCCCCCGTGTGGGGGTCGGCCCTTTCGTTGTCGTGGTGTGTGTGGTGTGGTCAGGAGGTGGCGTAGCCGCGGGTGGCGATCCAGTCGGCGAGGTTGTCGGTGGTGATGTCGTAGCTGGCGTGGTCGGGGTTGGCGGAGTCGGCGATCTTGACGGTGTTGCCGTTGTCGGTGTAGCCGACGACGCTGATGTAGTGGCCGCCTTCGTAGGCGTGGGTGGTGCCGTTGGTGTCGGTGCTGGTGCCGGCGATGTTGGCGACGACGGCGCGGCCCTGGTCGATGGTGTGGACGATGTCGGTGCGCAGGGTGTTGGTCTGCTTGTCGTCGGCCTTGGCGGTGGGGACCTCGACGCTGCGGTAGGCGTTGGTCTTGCCGGTTTCCTTGTTCAGGATGGGGGTGATGTCGTTGATGGAGTCGGTGCCGTTCTCGGTGGTGCGCATCTCCTTGGCCATGGCGTCGACGCTGATGGCCTTGCCCTGCACGCTCAGGGCGTTACGGGCGGCGGCGGGGCCGCAGTAGTAGAAGTTGGGCTGGGCCTCGTAGCGGACGTCGAGCTGCCGCTCACCGGTGGGCTTACGGTCGGCCTGCACCGAGGCGACCGTGGTGGCCGTGGTGGGGGTGGCGTGGGCGGCGATGGCGGGGGCGGCGATGCCGGTCGCGGTCGCGGCGATACCGGCGGCGGTCAGGGCGGTCTTACGGATCAGATCGGTACGCATGGTGGCGTGCTCCTCTGGTCAAAGGGGGATACGCGGCGCCCGCACGTCCGGGGAAACAACGACGACGACGCGCCACGAAAACAGGGGAAAGAAGCAGAAGACGGGCTGCCCGGCGGCTCGGCCTGCTCGGGTGTCCGGGGGGTGTAACCATCCAGGCCGGGCCCGCATTCCACGCGAGAACCGGCAGCCGGGGCACCTGGCCCCCAGTGGGTTACCCGACGCGGTGAGACAAGGGCCCGGGGGCGGCGGAGCGCCCGGGTATGCCATGTACAACGCCCCGGCCCCCGCCCGGATTCCACCGCCGGGGTGACGCCAGCCACCACAGGTCGCCACAAACCGGACACTCTTTCACGGGACGCCCTTCTGGTACCCGACGCCCTTGCGGTATCCAGACGCGCGGTGGGGCCGGGCGGATGTCGGGATCCGGGCCCGATACCTCGCGGTGGGGCGGAGGCGTGCCCGTAGGGGCGGGGCTCCGGGTGCAGTTCTTGTCGCCTGGGCAGCAACGCGCACCCGAAGGCGATGAAGTTCGGGGCCGGGCCACGCGGTGCCGCCGTCTTCCGCGCCGAAGAGCCGGCTCGGCGACGGCCGGCAGCCGAGGAGGCAGCTGACTCCGGGGCTATTTACGAGCGATGTGGCAATGGTGAGGTTTGGCGGAACCGGGGCCGCCGACGGAGCTTCAGCGGCCCCACCTGCGTGAACATGCGCGTGGAATCGCTCCCAAAGACCCGTATGAACGCGGATGGTGGTGATAGTTGTGCCGATTGTCACCGAACGGGCCCACCTCGCGCGATGTTCGCTTAGCCTTCGCCCACCGAACGGCGATGACATCGGGATTAGCGGTGGTCAACCCCGGGGTATGAGCAACTGAACCTTCGTTAAGTGTCAATTTCCGGCGCGCGTAGGAGGCTCTGGTGGCAGCACAAGAGGCGGTCGAGCACAAGTACGTCTACGGCTTCTCCGAGGGCAACAAGGAACTCAAGGGCCTCCTCGGCGGCAAGGGCGCGAACCTCGCCGAGATGACCAATCTGGGCCTGCCCGTTCCCCCCGGCTTCACGATCACCACCGAGGCCTGCAAGGCGTACCTCGCGACGGGCCAGGAACCGGACGGGCTCGCCGGCCAGATCGAGGCGTACCTGGAGTCGCTGGAACGGGGGATGGGCCGGCGGCTCGGCGACCCCGGCGACCCGCTGCTGGTCTCCGTCCGCTCGGGCGCCAAGTTCTCCATGCCCGGCATGATGGAGACCGTCCTCAACGTGGGCCTCAACGACCGCAGCGTCGTCGGGCTCAGCGCGCAGGCCGGGGGTAACGACCGGTTCGCCTGGGACTCCTACCGCCGGCTGATCCAGATGTTCGGCAAGACCGTCTGCGAGGTGCCCGGCGAAGAGTTCGAGCACGCCCTCGACGAGACCAAGCGCGCCAAGGGCACGCAGAACGACCTCGACCTGGACGCGGACGACCTGCGTGGGCTGGTCGGTGCGTACAAGAAGATCTTCGCGAAGCACACCGGGCGGGAATTCCCGCAGGCCCCGCGCGAGCAGCTCGACCTGGCCATCCGCGCGGTCTTCGAGTCGTGGAACGCCGAGCGCGCGGTGCTCTACCGCCGTCAGGAGCGCATCCCGGCCGACCTCGGCACCGCGGTCAACGTGGTGGCCATGGTCTTCGGCAACCTCGGCCCGGACTCGGGCACCGGCGTCGCGTTCACCCGCGACCCGGGCAGCGGGGCGCAGGGCATCTACGGCGACTACCTGGCGAACGCCCAGGGCGAGGACGTGGTCGCCGGCATCCGCAACACGGTGCCGTTGCAGGAGCTGGAGCAGCTGGACAAGAAGTCCTACGACGAGTTGCTCGGCATCATGGCCCGGCTGGAGGAGCACTACCGGGACCTGTGCGACATCGAGTTCACCATCGAGCGCGGCAAGCTCTGGATGCTCCAGACCCGGGTCGGCAAGCGCACCGCCGCCGCGGCGTTCGTCATCGCCGGGCAGCTCATCGACGAGGGGCTGATCGACCTGGACGAGGCGCTGCACCGGGTCAACGGCGCGCAGCTGGCCCAGCTGATGTTCCCCCGGTTCCAGCTCGAACACGACTTCGAGCCGGTGGCCCGGGGCATCGGCGCGTCGCCGGGTGCGGCGTCGGGCACGGTGGTCTTCACCTCCGCCCGGGCCGTCGAGCTGGCCGGCGAGGGGAAGTCGGTGATCCTGGTCCGCCGGGAGACCAACCCGGACGACCTGAACGGCATGATCGCCGCCCAGGGCATCCTCACCTCGCGTGGCGGCAAGACCAGCCATGCCGCCGTGGTGGCCCGGGGGATGGGCAAGACCTGCGTCTCCGGTGCCGACGCGATCGAGGTCAACGTCCCGGCGAAGAGGTTCACCGTCGGCGGGCGGACCGTGACCGAGGGCGACGTCGTCTCCATCGACGGCACCACCGGCAAGGTCTATCTTGGCGAGGTGCCGGTCATGCCGTCCGAGGTGGTGCAGTACTTCGAGGGCAGCCTCGACCCGGAGCACATCGACAACGCGCTGGTCCGGGCCGTACACCGGATCATGACGCACGCCGACACCCGGCGGCGGCTGGCGGTGCGGACGAACGCCGACACCGCCGCGGACGCCGCCCGGGCCCGGCGCTTCGGCGCGCAGGGCATCGGGCTGTGCCGTACCGAGCACATGTTCCTCGGCGACCGGCGGGAGCTGGTCGAGCGGCTGATCCTGGCCCGTTCCGACACCGATCGGCAGTCCTCCCTGGCCGCCCTGCTGCCGTTGCAGCGCGACGACTTCGTGAAGATCTTCCGCGAGATGGACGGGCTGCCCGTCACCGTCCGGCTGATCGACCCGCCGCTGCACGAGTTCCTGCCCCCGCTGGAGCAGCTCGCGGTCAACGTGGCCGTCGCGCAGGAGCGCGGTGAGGACGTGGCCAAGGAGGAGGCGCTGCTCGCCGCCGTCCGGCGGATGCACGAGGAGAACCCGATGCTGGGGCTGCGCGGGGTCCGGCTCGGACTGGTCATCCCGGGACTGTTCGCCATGCAGGTCCGGGCGATCGCGGAGGCCGCGGTCCGGGTCACCCGCGAGGGCGCGGATGCACGGCCGGAGATTATGGTCCCGCTGGTCGGCGCGGTCCAGGAGCTGGAGACGGTACGCGCCGAGGCCGAGAAGATCATCGCGGAGGTGGTCGGGGACAGCGGGGTCGAGGTGCTGATCGGCACGATGATCGAGGTGCCCCGGGCGGCGCTCACCGCCGGGCAGATCGCCGAGGCGGCGCAGTTCTTCTCCTTCGGCACCAACGACCTGACCCAGATGGGCTGGGGCTTCTCCCGCGACGATGTCGAGGGCGCGTTCTTCTGGCGCTATCTGGAGCTGGGCATCTTCGGGATCTCGCCGTTCGAGTCGATCGACCGCGACGGCGTGGGCCGGCTGGTGCGGATCGCCGCCGAGGAGGGCCGGGCTGCCCGGCCCGACCTGAAGCTCGGCGTCTGCGGTGAGCACGGCGGCGACCCGGAGTCCGTCCACTTCTTCCACGAGGTGGGGCTGGACTACGTCTCGTGCTCGCCGTTCCGCGTTCCCGTGGCCCGGCTGGAGGCGGGGCGGGCCGTGGTGGAGACCGACGGCTCGGACAGCCGCTGACGGGCAGCCGCTGACGGGTAACCGTTGGCGGCCCTCGTCGGTGGGCAGTCGTTGACGAGCCGACGGGATCAGATCGGCGGGCGCCGCCAGCTGTTGGTCCGGGGGGCGTTGGGGGACCGCCCCGGCAGCGTCGCCATCGGGGTCCGCACGGCCAGCGGCGCGTGCGGGTCCGGCATCGGCCCGGAGACGACCGTCATTCGTTGCCGGTCGAAGACGGAGCCCGCCCGGTCGGCCACCTCCCGGGCCTCCGTGTGCAGCGTCTCCAGGTTGGTGCCCGCCCCGGCGATCAGGGTGAGCAGGGCGTGCCGGCCCGCCGGGTAGGTCACCACACAGCCCCGGGCGGTGTGCACCACCGACTCCTGGAACTCGCCGTGCCGCACCGTGTCGGCCACCCGGTTGCCGAGGCCGAAGCTGGCTGCGGCCAGGGCCGCCAGGTGGGTGGCGTCGGTTGTCGGCAGGTCGCTGGAAATGAGCAGGCCGTCGGTGCCGGCGAGCACCGTGCCAGCGACCTCCGGGCGGCGTCGGCGCAGCCCGAGCAACTCGCTTCCCAGCACCGTGTCAGCGTCCACGAGCGTCACTTCCCGTCGTGCGATTCAGGTATATGGATCTCCGGTAACGTTCTGCGTCGGAAACGCTACCTGCCGCCATGGCGGGCCGCGATCCCCGTTACGGTCGGCAATTGGCCGACAACTCTCGACTGATCGGCTGTTGCGCAACCCTGACCCTGTGCGGTCGCCGCCGCGCCCTCCGCGTCGTCCCGGCGTAGCCTGAGCGCGCGAGGTGTCGTATCGCCGGTGGAGGGTGGACCGCATGACCAGCGTCTGGGAAAGTCTGACCGTGGACGCGCGGGACCCGGCCCGGCTCGCCCGGTGGTGGGCCGAGGCCCTGGGCTACCAGGTGGTCATCGACCGGCCGGACGAGGTGGTGATCCGTCAGTCCCCCGACCGGTTCCCCGGCCTCGTTTTCGTGCCGGTCCCCGACGACCGGCAGGTCAAGAACCGGCTGCACCTCGACCTGCGCCCGGCCGACCAGGAGGCCGAGGTCGAGCGGCTCGTCGACATGGGCGCCCGGCACGTCGACGTCGGGCAGGACGATGTCGACTGGATGGTGCTGGCCGACCCGGAGGGCAATGAGTTCTGCGTGCTGCGGCAGCGCGGATAGCGGACGGGTGAACGAAGCGTGATGGCGGAACAGGCGGACGATCAGCACCGGGTCGGCCCCGGCGGCGAGCCGGTCGACGCCGCACGCTGGGTCCCCGAGCCGCCCAAGGACGAGGGCCACGGCCGGTCGCCGTACGAGCGGGACCGGGCCCGGGTGCTGCACTCGGCGGCGTTCCGCCGGCTCGCCGCGAAGACCCAGGTGCACGTGGCCGGCACCGACGACTTCCTGCGTACCCGGCTGACCCACTCGCTGGAGGTGGCGCAGATCGCCCGGGAGATGGGTGCCCAACTGGGCTGCGACCCCGACGTGGTGGACACCGCCGGGCTGGCGCACGATCTCGGGCACCCGCCGTTCGGGCACAACGGCGAGGATGCGCTGGACGGGCTCGCCGCGGCCTGCGGCGGATTCGAGGGCAACGCGCAGACGCTGCGGGTGCTCACCCGGCTGGAGGCCAAGGTGCTCGCCCCCGACGGCGGCTCCGCCGGGCTCAACCTGACCAGGGCCGCGCTCGACGCGACCGGCAAGTACCCCTGGCCGCAGCGCCCGGGCGAGCGCAAGTTCGGGGTGTACGCCGACGACCGGCCGGTCTTCGACTGGCTGCGCGCCGGATCCCCCGCCGAGGGGCGGCGCTGCCTGGAGGCGCAGGTGATGGACTGGGCCGACGACGTGGCGTACTCGGTGCACGACGTCGAGGACGGCGTCCACGGCGGGTACGTCAGCCTCCGCCCGCTGCTGACCGACGCCGACGAGCGGGCGGCGCTCTGCGCCGACGTGGCCGCCGCGTACTCCGGGGAGTCCCTGACCGACCTGGGTGAGGTGCTGGTCGAACTGCTCGCCGATCCGGTGCTCGCCCCGCTCGCCGGGTACGACGGCAGCCACCGCGCGCAGGTCGCGTTGAAGGCCACCACCAGCGTGCTCACCGGCCGGTTCGTCTCGACCGTGGTGGCCGCCACCCGGGAGCGCTGCGGCCCCGGCCCATTGCGCCGGTACACGGCCGACCTGGTGGTGCCGCGCCGGGTCCGGGCCGAGTGCGCGCTGCTCAAGGGCATCGCGCTGCGCTACGTGATGCGCCGTCCCGGTTCCCGGTGCCGGTACGAGCGGCAGCGGCAGATCCTCGCCGAGTTGGTCTCCGCCCTGGGCCGCCGGGCGCCGGACACGCTCGACCCGATCTTCGCTCCGCTGTGGCGGGCCGCCCCGGACGACGCCGCACGGCTGCGGGTGGTGATCGACCAGGTGGCCTCGCTCACCGATCCGGCCGCATTGGCCTGGCACGAGCGGCTGCTGGCCGACTGATCGAGACTTAGGTTAGCCTAAGCACATGACGGAGCGATCGAAGAGTGTCACCACTGCCCGGGTCCTGCGGACCGAGCGGCCCACCCCGCACCTGGTCCGGATGGTTCTCGGTGGTGAGGAGCTGACCGGCCTGCCGGTGGGCGAGTACACCGACCACTACGTCAAGCTGGTCTTCGCCCCGCCCGGAGTGACCTACCCGGAGCCGGTCGACCTCGCCGCGATCCGCCGGGACCTGCCGTCGGAGCAGTGGCCCCGGCTGCGGACGTACACGGTGCGGGCCTGGGATCCGGGCGCCGGCGAGCTGACCATCGACGTCGTGCACCACGGTGACGAAGGGGTGGCCGGTCCCTGGGCGGCCCGGCTGCGCCCCGGCGACCCGGTGCCGTTCGTCGGCCCCAGCGGAGCGTACGCGCCGAGCCCCGAGGCCGACTGGCACCTGCTGGTGGGCGACGAGAGCGCCCTGCCGGCAATCGCCGCCGCCCTGGAGCGGCTGCCCCTCGGCGCCCCGGCGAAGGTCTTCGTCGAGGTCACCGACGCCACCGAGGAGCAGCGGCTGACCAGCCCCGGCGCGGTGGAGCTGACCTGGCTGCACCGGGGTGACCGGCCGGTCGGCGAGGCGCTGGTGGCGGCCGTGCGGGCGCTGGACTTCCCGCCCGGCGACGTGCACGCCTTCGTGCACGGCGAGGCGACCTTCGTCCGCGAGCTGCGCCGGCTGCTGCGCGTCGAGCGCGCCGTGCCCCGGGAACGGCTCTCGATCTCCGGCTACTGGCGGCGGGGCATGGACGACGAGGGCTGGCGCTCCGCCAAGTCCGACTGGAACCGTCAGGTCGAGGCCGACGAGGTGACCACCACCGTCTGACCCGAAGCCGCCGGCCCCGCTGAACCGTCCCGTGAGCGGGCCGGTGGCCGGGTGCGTCACCCGCCGTCCCCCCGACGCCGGATCGCCGCCCGCGGCAGGGCAGGATGTAAGGCCGAGGGGGTGTGGCGGATGGCTGGGCGGATCCGGGACGAGGACATCGCGCTGGTCCGGGAGCGCACCTCGATCGAGGAGGTCATCTCGGACACGGTGACCCTCAAGTCGGCCGGGAGCGGCAACCTCAAGGGGCTCTGCCCGTTCCACGACGAGAAGAGCCCGTCGTTCAACGTCTCGCCCGCCCGCAACGTCTGGTACTGCTTCGGCTGCGGGGCCGGCGGCGACGCGATCAAGTTTCTGATGGACGCCGAGCACCTCAGCTTCGTCGAGTCCGTCGAGCGACTCGGCGCCCGCGCCGGCATCCAGCTCCGCTACGTCGAGAACGACGAGACCGCCCCGCGTACCCGCCCCCAGCAGGGGCAGAAGCAGCGCCTGGTGGCCGCCCACGCCGCCGCCGGCGACTTCTACCGAGCCCAGCTCACCACCGTCGGGGCCCGCCCGGCCAGGGAGTTCCTCGCCCAGCGCGGCTTCGACCGGGCCGCCGCCGAGCGGTACGGCTGCGGCTTCGCCCCGGACGCCTGGGAACTGCTCACCAAGCACCTGCGTCAGCAGGGCTTCACCCACGACGAGCTGGTCACCGCCGGGCTGTCCCGGCCGTCGCGCTCCGGCACGCTCATCGACCGCTTCCGCCGCCGGTTGATGTGGCCGATCCGGGACATCACCGGCGACACGATCGGCTTCGGCGCCCGCAAGCTCTTCGACGACGACGACGGCCCGAAGTACCTGAACACCCCCGAGACGCCGATCTACAAGAAGTCGCACGTGCTCTACGGCATCGACCAGGCCAAGCGGGAGATCGCCAAGCAGGGCAAGGTGGTCGTCGTCGAGGGCTACACCGACGTGATGGCCTGCCACCTCGCCGGGGTGCCCACCGCCGTGGCCACCTGCGGCACGGCGTTCGGCGCGGACCACATCTCGGTGCTGCGCCGGTTGCTGCTGGACACCGACGACGTGGCCGGCGAGGTCATCTTCACCTTCGACGGGGACGCTGCCGGGCAGAAGGCCGCGCTGCGCGCCTTCTCCGACGACCAGCGCTTCGTCGGGCGTACCTTCATCGCGGTCAGCCCCGACAACATGGACCCGTGCGACCTGCGCCTGGCAAAGGGCGACCTGGCCGTCCGTGACCTGGTCGCCCGCCGCGAGCCGCTGGTCGACTTCGCGCTGCGCCACGTGATCAACCGGTACGACCTGGACACCGTCGACGGCCGGGTGGAGGCGATGCGCGCGACCGCTCCGCTGGTGGCGAAGATCAAGGACCGGGAGAAGCGCCCCGAGTACGTCCGCAAGCTCGCCGGCGACCTCGGCATGGAGATCGAGCCCGTGCAGCGGGCCGTCCTCGCCGCCGCCTCCGGCCAGCCCGCCGGGGACACGCGTTCCGCACCGGCCCGCGCCGCCCGGGCCGCGCCCGCCGTGGACAGCCCGCACGCGCTGGTCGAGCGGGAGGCGCTGAAACTCGCCCTCCAGGAGCCGGTGCTCGCCGGCCCGATGTTCGACGCGATCGATGCCACGGAGTACCGCCAGCCCGTGCACGCGGCCGTGCGGGAGGCGATCACGGCGGCCGGCGGCGCCTCCTCCGCGACCGGCGGTGCGGTCTGGGTCGAGGCGGTCCGCGACGCGTGCGACGACCTGGCCGCGCGGGCGATGGTCGGTGAACTGGCCGTGGAACCGTTGCGGATCGACGGCGAGCCCGATCCGCGGTACGTCTCGGTGACCGTCGCCCAGTTGCAGTGGGGGTCGGTGACCGGCCGGATCAGGGAGCTCAAGTCCAAGATCCAGCGGATCAACCCGGTCAGCAACAAGGACGAGTACTTCGCGCTCTTCGGGGAGCTGCTCTCGCTGGAGCAGCATGCGCGGGGGCTGCGCGAGCAGGCTGCTGGAGGGCTGTGATGGGACTGTTCAACCGTAGGCCGAAGCTGCCCCCGGCGGCCCGCCCGCCCCTGGCCGGCGACGAGCGGGTGCTCGCCTGGGCCACGGTCGGCGACGGCGCGGGCGACGGCGCGGTGGTCGCCAGCAACCTCGGCCTCTGGCTGCCGGGGCGGGAGCACCGGCTGGGCTGGCACGACGTCCTCAAGGCCGTCTGGTCGGGCCGGGAACTGACCGTCACGCCGGCCGAGCAGGTCGCCGAGCGCGACGGCTACGTGGTGGTGGCCGACTCCCCGGCCGAGACGTACCTGCTGCTCGATCCGGGGGAGCTGCCGCACCAGGTGCGGGCGCGGGTGACCCGCTCGGTGACGTACACCCAGCACCACCCGGTGCCCGGCGGCGCAGGCCGGATCGTCGCCCGCCGGGTGTCCGGCACGGACGGTCTGACCTGGACGGTCCGCTACGACCCGGGCACCCCCGCCGAGGACGAGCCGGTGGTCGCCGAGACGGATCGCCTGGTCGCCGCCGCCCGCGCGGCCACCACCCCCGCCGACCTCTAGGCAGGCTGGTCAGCGCATGCGGGTCAGCGCGGGAAAATCTGTGAGGGTGTCGGTGCTGGTCGGTAGGGTCGGGCGGTGATGACGGGGGAGCCACTGATTCGGGCGCGGGGGCTGGTGAAGCGGTTCGGCGACTTCACCGCCGTGGACGGGATCGACGTCGAGGTGCGCGCGGGGGAGGCGTTCGGGTTCCTCGGGCCCAACGGCGCGGGCAAGTCGTCGACCATGCGGATGATCGGCTGCACCTCCCCGCCGAGCGAGGGTGAGCTGCGCATCCTCGGCATGGACCCGGTCCGCGACGGCCCGGCGATCCGGGCCCGGCTGGGCGTCTGCCCCCAGCTGGACAACCTCGACCCGGAACTGACCGTCCGGGAGAACCTCACCACCTACGCCCGTTACTTCGGCATCCCGCGCCGGGCGGCCCGCGAGCGCGCCGCCGAGCTGCTCGACTTCGTCCAGCTCACCGACCGGGCCGACAGCAGGGTCGACCCGCTCTCCGGTGGCATGAAACGTCGGCTCACCATCGCCCGCGCACTGGTCAACGAGCCCGAGATCGTGTTGCTCGACGAGCCCACCACCGGGCTCGACCCGCAGGCCAGGCACCTGGTCTGGGAGCGGCTGTTCCGGCTCAAGCAGCAGGGCGTGACGTTGGTGCTCACCACCCACTACATGGACGAGGCCGAGCAGCTCTGCGACCGGCTGGTGGTGATGGACGGCGGCCGGATCGTGGCCGAGGGCTCGCCCCGGCAGCTCATCGAGCGATACTCGACCCGAGAGGTGGTCGAGCTGCGCTTCGCGGCCGAGTCGCAGGAGCCGTTCGCCGAGAAACTCGACGGGCTGGCCGAGCGGGTCGAGGTGCTCCCCGACCGGGTCCTGCTCTACGCCGCCGACGGTGACAAGGCAGTGGCCGAGGTCACCGCACTGGGCCTCACCCCAGCCACCGTGCTGGTGCGCCGCAGCAGCCTGGAGGACGTCTTCCTGCTCCTCACCGGCCGCACCCTCATCGACTGATCCCACCGGAGGCAGACCCCTCGTGCTCAGCGTTCCTCGGCGGCAGGCCGGACTGACCGCCCTCTACCTCGGCGTCTTCGCCACGATCTGGTTCAGCGTGCCGGCGGCGGAGCCGCCGCTGCGGGCGCTGCTGGTGGTCGCCAGCATCGCCGCGCTGGCCACGGCGGTGGCCGGGGCGGTCGTCGCGCTGCGCGCCCGCCCCGAGGCGGGTGCCGTCGGGGACCGCTCGGGCGATCGCCGGTACCTGCTCATCGTGGTGACCGAGTTCGCCGCTGCGGGGCTCGGCGCGGCGCTGCTGGCGGTGCTGGGGCAGTCGGCGTACGCCCCGGTGCTGGTCAGCGCCGTCGTCGGCGTGCACTTCTTCCCACTCACCCCCGTGCTGCGCGACCCGCGGCTGCCGCTGCTCGGCGTGGCGATCTGCCTGGTCGCGCTCGCCGGGCTGGTCACCGGCCTCGCCTCGGCGGTGACGCCGGGGCTGATCGTCGGCGTCGGCACCGGGCTGCTGCTCTGGGCGTACGGGGTGTGGGCCCTGGTCACCGCGCCCGGTCGGGGGCCTGACGGTGGGGGCGGCGGGTCGTAGGGTGGCCGGGGTCTGTCGTACCCCTGGGGTAGGAAGACTGTGAGACGCGCAGGGTGGGACGGGGGTGGTGAAACCAGTGAGCGTGGCGCGGGAGTTGTCCGAGCGGGCCCGACCGGCGCTGCCGAGGGTGCCCGCCCTGGCGGTGCTGGGTTACTTCCTGATGGGCTACCGGCGCACCTGGCGGGCCGGGGTGTTCTCCTCGTTCCTGCTGCCGGTGCTGACGGTGGTCGGTTTCGGGCTGGGGGTGGGTGCCTACATCGACCAGGGCGTCGACGGGGTGCGCTACCTCGACTGGATCGTGCCCGGCCTGATCGCCTCCACCGCTCTCCAGGTGGCGGTCGGAGACTCGATGTGGCCGGTCTACAGCAACTTCCAATGGGCGAAAATCTACTTCGCGCAGGGTGCCTCGCCGTTGCGGGTGGGCGACATCCTGGCCGGTCACCTCCTCTACGTGCTGTTCCGGGTGCTCACCTCCATCGTGGCGTTCCTGCTGGTGACCGCGCTGTTCGGGGCGCTGCGTTCGCCGTGGGCGGCGGCGGTGCTGCCGGTGGCGGCGCTGGTCGGGCTGGCCGTCGCCGCGCCGTTGTTCGCATACACGGCGGTGGTGGACAGCGACAGCTGGCTGTCCATGGTGTTTCGCTTCGCGGTGATCCCGATGACCCTCTTCGCCGGGGTGTTCTTCCCGGTCGAGTCGTTGCCCGGGGCGCTGCGCTGGCTGGCCTACGCGACGCCGCTCTGGCACGGCGTGGACCTGTGCCGGGCGGCCACCCTGGGCATCGCTCCGCAGTGGTCGGTCGCCGGCCACCTGCTCTACCTGGCCGCCTGGGCGCTGGGCGGCTGGCTGCTGGCCCACCGCGCGTTCCGTCGCCGGCTCGTCGTCTAGGAGGGACACGTGGTCACTCTCGTCCTGCCCCGGCTGGTCGGTCTCTCCGCAGCGTCCCGCCGCGCGGCCTCGGTGACCGAGCGCAACGTGGCGGCGCTGAGGGCGGTCTACTGGCTGCTGCTCGTCTCCGGCTTCGTCGAGCCGCTGCTCTACCTCTTCTCCATCGGTGTCGGGGTGGGTGCCCTGGTCGGCGACCTCACCCTCCCCGGTGGCCGGGCCGTGTCGTACGCGGCCTTCGTCGCCCCGGCGATGCTCGCCTCGTCGGCGATGACCGGCGCGCTGGCGGAGACCACCTTCAACTTCTTCGGAAAGATGAAGTACATGCGGTTGTACGACGGGGTGATCGCCACCCCGGTACGGCCGTTCGAGATCGCCCTCGGCGAGCTGGCCTGGGCGATGGTCCGGGGCAGCGCCTACTCGGCGGCGTTCCTGGCGGTGATGGTGGCGATGGGCCTGACCAACCCGGCCCAGGCGCTGCTCGCCCTGCCGGCGGCGGTGCTGATCGGCTTCGCGTTCGGTGCGCTGGGCATGGCGCTGGCGACCTTCCTGCGCAGCTGGCAGGACTTCGATCTGATGGGTTCGGCCCAGTTCACCCTCTTCCTCTTCTCCGGCACGTTCGTGCCCGCCACGGCATACCCGACGGCGCTGCGCTGGCTGGTGGAGGTCACCCCGCTGTACCGCTCGGTGCACCTGGTCCGGGGGGTCGCGCTGGGCGACAACGGGTGGTCCTGGCTGCTCGACGTGGCGTACCTGGTGGTGGTCACGGGGCTGGGGCTGGTGGTGGCGTCCCGCCGAATGGGGCGTCTGCTCTACCGATAGCGGGGTTAACCCTCACCGCCGCGGGGCATGTCGGTGCGGACACCGCGACCATGAGGAGGGGCGATGGCCTCTGACGAGACTTCCGCCCGCGACGGGCACGACCGGCAGGACGGGCACGACCGGCAGGACGGGCGGGACCGGCACGACGGGCGGGACCACGCGACGGGTGCCCGGCCGGTCGGCCCGGACGAGGGGCCGGACAGCCCGACGGAGCTGTCGGGCACCGGCTGGATGGCGACGCTCAAGCGCACCGTCCGGGAGTTCCAGGACGACAGCCTGACCGACTGGGCGGCGGCGCTGACTTATTACAGCGTGCTGTCGATCTTCCCCGGCGTGCTGGTGCTCATCTCGATCCTCGGGCTGCTCGGCCCGAGCGCCACCGAGGGGGTCAGGGACACCGTCAACCAGGCGGTGCCGGAGGGGAACGTCCGGCAGATCATCTCGGCCGCGATCGACCAGGCCACCAATGCTGGCGGGCTGGCCAGCGTCGCCGCCGTCATCGGTCTGCTCGCCGCGTTCTGGTCCGCCTCCGGTTATATTGCCGCGTTCATGCGGGCCTCCAACAGCATCTATGACGTGCCGGAGGGGCGGCCGATCTGGAAGACCCTGCCCATCCGGGTCGGGGTGACCGCCGTGATCGGCGTCCTGCTGCTGGCCAGCGCGGTGATCGTCGTCTTCACCGGTCGCCTCGCCGAGGAGGCGGGCAGCGCCATCGGGATCGGCTCGGCCGCGGTCACGGTATGGAACATCGCCAAGTGGCCGGTGCTGCTGGTGCTGGTCAGCCTGATGTTCGCGATCCTCTACTGGGCGTCGCCGAACGCCCGGCACGGCGGGTTCCGCTGGGTCAGCCCCGGCGGTGTGCTGGCCGTGGTGATCTGGCTGCTGGTCTCCGGCCTCTTCGCCCTCTACGTCACGAACTTCGGTTCGTACAACAAGACGTACGGCGCGCTGGCCGGCGTGATCATTTTCCTGGTCTGGTTGTGGCTGAGCAACATCGCGATCCTGCTGGGCGCGGAGTTCGACGCCGAGCTGGAGCGTGGCCGGGCGATTGCCGCCGGACATCCGGCCGAGGTGGAGCCGTACGTCGAGCTGCGCGACGACCGGAAGCTGAGGAAGAAGAAGCGCGCCCCCGTCGACCGCTGACCCGCCCGCGCCGCGCGGGTCGCCGCGCCTGCCCGATCGCCGCCCCGCCTCGCACCCCGCGAGGCGGGGCGGCGGCGCGCTGCGGCCCCCTTCTCTAGATCAATTACCAACTTTTGCTGGAACGGGCGAAAGTTAGGGGCTGGATCGGTCGAAGCTCTGGACAGGCGGTACGGAAGGCTCCTACTGTGTCGGACACAACACATCGACGTATCGTCGAGGTGACCGACTCCGATGCGGAGGAGAGTGCCGGTGCGCACGCTGGAGCCCCTGCACCTACGGCTGTTGCGGTTGCTCCGCGACGAGGGGGCGGTGTCCCGGGCCGAGCTGGGGGACCGGTTGCAGATGCCGCGCCCCCGACTGCTCGCCGAGCTGGAGCGACTGGTTGCCCTCGGCTACGTCGCCGAGGCCGGCCTCGCGGCGTCCCGGGGCGGGCGTCGCTCCACCCTGGTGGAGCTGAACCCCGAGCTGCGCTTCGCGGCGGTCGACCTCGGCGCCAGCTCGATCGACGTCGAGGTGGTCAACGGCCGACTCGAGCCCGTCGCCGCGTACGCGGAGCCGGCCGACATCCGCAACGGCCCGAAGGTGACCCTGCACCGGGTCAACGAGCTGCTGCACAAGGCGCGGGCCGACGGGGCGTACGAGCGGCTGCACGGGGTCGGTGTCGGGGTGCCCGGTCCGGTCAGCTTCCGTGACGGGGTGCCGGTCTCGCCACCGATCATGCCGGGCTGGGACCGGTTCCCGGTCCGTGAGCTGCTGACCCGCGAGCACGGCTGCCCGGCGGTGGTCGACAACGACGTCAACATCATGGCGATCGGTGAACGGCACGGCGGAGTCGCCCACTCGGTGGACGACTTCCTCTTTATCAAGATCGGCACCGGCATAGGGTGCGGGATCCACCTCGGCGGCGGCGTCTACCGGGGCACCGACGGCTGTGCCGGCGACATCGGCCACATCCAGGTGGACCCGCACGGTCCGGTGTGCTCCTGCGGCAACGCCGGCTGCCTGGAGGCGCTGTTCAGCGGCGTGGCGCTGGCCCGGGAAGCGACCGCCGCAGCCCGCAGCGGCGCGTCCCCGGCCCTGGCCGACCGGCTCGCCACCCGGGGCGTGGTCACCGCCCTCGACGTCGCCGAGGGCGCCGGCGAGGGAGACGTGGCCTGCATCCAGCTCATTCGCGAGGGTGGCCGGCGGGTCGGGGGCGTGCTGGCCGGCCTGGTCAGCTTCACCAACCCCTCGATGATCGTGATCGGCGGCGGGCTGGCCCAGCTCGGCCACATCCTGCTCGCCGAGATCCGCAGCGTGGTCTACCGCCGGTCGCTGCCGCTGGCGACCGGCAACCTGCCGGTCGTCCTGTCCGAGCTGGGCCCGCGCGCCGGGGTGGCCGGCGCGGCCGTGCTCGCCAGCGACGTGGCCTTCGGAGAGGCGTCATGACCACCCGCGACGAGACCGCCGGCCCGGCGAACGGCGAGGACGGCGGGACGGGCCCGCTGGTCGAGGCCCCCGCCGACGCCGTCCCCGGCGAGGTGGTGCTGCGCCTCACCGACGTGGTGAAGACCTTCCCCGGCGTACGGGCGCTGGACGGGGTGCAGCTGGAGGTGCGGGCCGGCGAGGTGCACTGCCTGCTCGGGCAGAACGGGGCTGGCAAGTCCACCCTGATCAAGGTCCTCGCCGGGGTGCACCGCCCCGACTCCGGCCGGGTCGAGTGGCGCGGCCAGCCCGCCGAGTTCGCCAACCCGCAGGCCGCGATGCGCGCCGGCATCGCCACCATCTACCAGGAGCTCGACCTGGTCGAGGACCTGTCGGTCGCCGAGAACGCCTTCCTCGGTCACGAGCCGCGCCGGGCCGGCTTCGTCCGCCGGGGCTGGATGGCCCGCCGGACGCGGGAGATCCTGGGCCGGCTGGGCCACGGCGAGATCCCGCCGGGGCGGATGGTCCGGGCGCTGCCGGCCGCCGGCAAGCAGATCGTCAGCATGGCCCGGGCGCTGTCCCACGAGGCCCGACTGATCATCATGGACGAACCCAGCGCCGTGCTGGCCCACGACGAGGTCGGCAACCTGTTCCGGATCATCCGCGAGCTGACCGGGCAGGGCATCGCCGTCATCTACATCTCCCACCGGATGGAGGAGATCCGGGAGATCGGCGACCGGGTCACCGTGCTCAAGGACGGCCGGACCACGGCCGCGAACCTGCCGGCGCGCGACACCCCGACCCGCGACCTGGTCGCCCGGATGACCGGCCGCACCATCGAGTTCGTCTTCCCGGATCGCCCGACGGGCTCGGCCACCGGCGCGGAGCTGCTGCGGGTCGACGGACTGACCCGGGCCGGAGAGTTCGCCGACGTCTCGCTCCGCGTGCGCGCCGGCGAGATCGTGGGGATCGCCGGGCTGGTCGGCTCGGGCCGCTCCGAACTGCTGGAAACCGTCTACGGCGCCCGCCGCGCACACGCCGGCACGGTCAGGATGGCCGGGCGTGCGCTGCGCCCGGGCAGCGTCGGCGCGGCGGTACGGGCCGGCATGGGCATGGCCCCCGAGGAGCGCAAGAGCCAGGCGTTGCTGCTCGGCGAGCCCGTCTACCGCAACGTCACCCTGGCCACCTTCGGCCGGTACGCCCGCCTGGGTTTCACCGACGCCGGGCGCGAGCGCGCCGAGGCGGGCCGGATCGCGGATTCCCTGGAGCTGCGCCCACGCGACGTGCGCCGGCCGGTGCGCACCCTCTCCGGTGGCAATCAGCAGAAGGTGGTGGTCGGGCGTTGGCTGCTCGGCGACACGAGGCTGCTGCTGCTCGACGAGCCCACCCGGGGCGTGGACGTCGGCGCCCGCGCCGAGCTGTACCAGGTGATCCGGGAACTGGCCGCCCGGGGCGTCGGGGTCCTGCTGGTCTCCAGTGAGGTCCCCGAGGTGCTCGGCCTGGCCGACCGGGTCCTGGTGATGCGCGAGGGCCGGATGGTGCGCGAGGCGCCCGCTGGCGAACTGGACGAGAACACGGTGCTCGACCTCGTCATGGCGGGGTCCCTGATGGAAGGCGCACCAGCATGACCGACCCCGCCCCCACCGCCACGCCGGACCGGCCGGCGCAGCTGCCGGCCCAGTCCCCGCCCGTGCGCCCCGCGGCGACCGCCGCCGTCGGCAAGGACCCCGGGCCCGGTCCCGCGGGTGCCGGCCGGTTCTCCTGGTGGCGCGGCGACGGCGGCGAGGGCACCCGGCGCAACCTGGGCCTGATCGGCGTCCTGGTGGTGCTGGTCGTGATCGGCGTCGCCACCCGCCCCGACCTCTACGGCGACTCGAACTGGGTGTGGGACAACATCCTGACCATCCTCAAGCTCGCCTCGGTCGTCGGCGTGGTCACCGTCGGCATGACCTTCGTGATCATCGGCGGCGGCATCGACCTGTCGGTCGGCGCGATCGTGGCGCTGGCCGGGGTCTGGAGCACCACGCTGGCCACCCAGAGCTACGGCGCGGGCGGCATGATCTTCACCGCCCTCGTCGTCGGCCTCTGCGTCGGCCTGGTCAACGGCCTGCTCGTCTCGTACGGGAAGTTGGTGCCGTTCATCGCCACCCTGGCCATGATGGTCGCCGCCCGGGGGCTGGCCGCCCAGATCTCCGGCAAGCAGACCCAGATGTCGGCCAACGCCGCCATCAACGGGATCGCCAGCACCAACCTGTTCGGCATCCCGCTGCTGGTCTACATCCTCGCCGCCGTGGTGATCGCCGGCTGGGTGTTGCTGAACCGCATGACGTTCGGCCGGCGCACCGTCGCCGTCGGCGGCAACCCGGAGGCCGCCCGGCTCGCCGGGATCAACGTGCGGCGGCACACCGTCGGGCTCTACGCGCTCTCCGGCCTCTGCTGCGGCATCGCCGCCGTCATGCTGACCGCGCAGGCCACCTCCGCCCAGGCGGCGATGGCGAACCTCTACGAACTGGACGCGATCGCCGCCGCGATCATCGGCGGCACGCTGCTCAGCGGCGGGCGGGGGACGATCGTCGGCTCCCTGCTCGGGGTGGTCATCTTCTCCACCATCACCAACCTCTTCGCCATCAACGGCCTCTCCACCGAGGCCCAGAACATGGTCAAGGGCGGCATCATCGTCGCCGCCGTCCTGGTCCAGCAGTTCCAGTTCCGCAGCCTCACCCAGTTCTTCGGTCGCAACCGGCTCACCACCTAGGGCCACCACCACGCGACCGGTCGCACCACCCGCACCGCCGCGCCGCACCCGGGGTCGCCGTCGCACCGACGGTGGCCGGGTCCTACACACCCTTTTTCCTCCCTCCACCACCCTTTCCCAGGAGGTCGTCATGACCCAGCACAGTCGGGACCTGTCACGCCGCCGGCTGCTGTTCGGCGGGGCCGCGCTCGGCGCCGGCGCACTGCTCGTCGGGTGTACCAGCAACGAGGCGGCGCCCACGGCGGCGCAGACCAAGGCGGCCGACAGCGCCGCGGGCGGCAACAGCACCCCCGGCAAGAGGGTGACCATCGGCTTCTCCGCCCCGGCCGCCGACCACGGCTGGATCGCCGCCATCACCAACAACGCCAAGGCACAGGCCGCCGCCTTCTCCGACGTGGAGTTCACGTCGGTCGAGGCCGGCGCGGACGCGGCGGCCCAGCGGGCGGCGCTGTCCACCCTGCTCGCGCAGAAGCCGGACGTGATCGTGCTGCTGCCGCACGACGGCAAGGAACTCAACGCGTTCGGCCTGGAGGCCATGAAGGCCGGCGTCCCGGTGGTCAACCTGGACCGGGCCTTCCCCGACGCCCGGGCCTACCGGCTCCAGATCAAGGGCGACAACTACGGCATGGGGGTGGCCGCCGCCACCTACATCGTCGCCCAGGTCAAGGCCAAGGGGATCAGCAACCCGATCATCGGCGAGATCCCCGGCATCGACGCGCTGGAACTGACCCAGGAACGCTCCAAGGGCTTCGCCGAGACCCTCGCCGCGAACGGCTTCAAGGTGGCCAACCGGCGGCCGGCGGAGTTCACCGCCGACTCCGGCCAGCAGGCCGCGACCGGGCTGTTCCAGGCCCTGCCGAAGCTCGACGCCCTCTGGAACCACGACGACGACCAGGGCATCGGCGTGCTCGCCGCGGTGACCCAGAGCGGTCGTAAGGAGTTCTTCATGGTCGGCGGTGCCGGCTCGAAGAAAGCGATGGAGGCCATCCAGGCCGACAACACGGTCCTGAAGGCCACCGTCACCTACAGCCCGTCGATGGCGTCCTCCGCGATCTCGCTGGCCCGGCTCATCGGCCAGGGCAAGGGCATGTCCGACCTGGTGGAGCTCCAGGTGCCCAAGGAGATCGTGCTGGCCTCAGAGACGATCACCAAGGAGAACGCGGGCACCTACCTCAAGCTCGGGTTCTGACACACGGGGGGAGACCCACCTTGTCCACTCACCACAGTCACCTGCGGGTCGGCATGGTCGGCTACGCGTTCATGGGCGCCGCGCACTCACAGGCGTGGCGCACCGTGAACCGGGTGTACGACTTGCCGGCGCGGGTCCGGATGTCGCTGGTCTGCGGCCGGGACACCGCAAAGGTGTCCGAGGCCGCCGACCGGCTCGGCTGGGAGGCGCACACCACGGACTGGCGGCGCCTCGTCGAGTCCGACGAGATCGACGTGGTCGACATCTGCACCCCGGGCGACAGCCACGCCGAGATCGCGCTCGCGGCGCTCGCCGCCGGCAAGCACGTGCTCTGCGAGAAGCCGCTGGCCAACACGGTGGCCGAGGCCCGCGCGATGGCCGCCGCCGCGGCCGCCGCACGGGCGGTCGGGGTACGGTCCATGTGCGGCTTCAACTACCGCCGGGTTCCCGCCGTGGCCATGATGCGGCGGCTGATCGCCGACGGACGGCTCGGCACCATCCGGCACGTCCGGGCGGCGTACCTCCAGGACTGGATCGTGGACCCGCAGTTCCCGCTGGTCTGGCGGTTGCGGCGGGAGAGGGCGGGCTCCGGCGCGCTGGGCGACATCGGCGCGCACATCATCGACCTGACCCAGTTTGTCACCGGGCAGCGGATCACCGGGGTCAGCGCGGTCACCGAGACGTTCGTCAAGGAGCGCCCGCTGCCGGCGGAGTCGAGCGGCCTGGCCGCGCACGCCGCCAACGGCACCGGCCCCGTCGACGGCCACGGCCCGGCCACCGGGGCGGTGACCGTCGACGACGCGGCGGTCTTCGTCGCCCGGCTCGACGGTGGGGCGCTGGCCACGTACGAGGCGAGCCGGTTCGCCACCGGGCGCAAGAACGCGCTCCGGGTGGAGATCAACGGCTCGCTCGGCACCGTGGCGTTCGACCTGGAACGCCTCAACGAGTTGGAGTTCTACGACGCCACCCGGCCGACGGTCGAGCAGGGCTTCACTCGCATCCTGATGACGGAGGAGGACCACCCGTACATGTCGGCGTGGTGGCCGCCGGGCCACATCATCGGCTACGAGCACTCTTTCACCCACCAGATGCGCGACTTCGTCGAGGCGGTGGCCACCGGCGTCGACCCGGCCCCCTCGTTCGCCGACGGGTTGCAGGTCCAGTTGGTGCTGGACGCGGTGACCCGGTCGGCGCAGCGGGGCTCCTCGTGGGCCGACGTGGAACCGCTGCTGGAGGCGGTCCCCGCTTGACGCGAGGTCGGCGGTGGCGCGGGTCGCCGCCGCCGGCCCGCCGCCGGCGGCCGCGCCGAAGGGCCGCGCACCGCGGATGCGGGGGAGGCAGGGACGGGACGCCGACCGGCCCTGCCTGCCAGCCCCGTCCGTCCCACCCGTCCCGGGTGCTTGTCCGGTTGCGGCGCCGCCGACTTCGCCGCCGGGCTCGTGCCGGGTGGGCGGGCGGACGGGGCGTGCCGCACCGGCAACGGCCTGTGGCCGGAGCACCGGTGGCCGGAACTTTTGCCGGAATGAGCGAAAGTTGAGCTTGAGTGGTCAGAAGGTATGGACATCTGTCAATCACGGCCGTTAATGTCTCGGGCATCACGAAGGTGTTTCGTCGAGGTGAACCGACGGCGCGGCAATCCATCGACTGGCGATCTCCGGGCACGTCCCCGCTCCGCCCGCCGGCCCCGGCCGGTCGGGCACGGCGCCCGGTGGCCCGGCCATCCTCCCGCTACGGCATCCGGCGCGACGGCGCGCGCCCCGCCCTGGCAGTCAGACGTCAGGAAGGGACTGCACAAAAATGTCCATCACGGACGCACCAACCCGCCACCCCCGACGGTGGCCCACCGCAACCTCGGCCCTGCTGCTCGCGGTCACCGCGGGCGCGGTCGGCCTCGGCGCCGGCCCCACCCCGGCCGCCGCGCACGTCATCACCGCCAGTGATTTCCAGCAGGTCGAGCTGGCCCGGGGCGTCGCCGAGACCGGCGAGCCGATGTCGCTGGCCGTGCTGCCGGACCGGTCGGTCCTGCACACCGCCCGTGACGGCACGCTGCGTCGCACCGACGCCGTCGGCACCACCACGGTCAGCGGCACCGTAGCCGTCTACAAGCACGACGAGGAGGGGTTGCAGGGCGTCGGGGTCGACCCGAACTTCGCCACCAACCGGCACATCTACCTCTACTACGCGCCGCCGCTGGCCACCCCCACCGGGGACGCCCCGGCCACCGGCACCGACTTCTCCGTCTGGCAGGGCGTCAACCGGCTGTCCCGGTTCACCTTGAACGCCGACTTCACCGTCAACCAGGCCAGCAAGGTCGACGTGCTGGACGTCCCGGCCGACCGGGGCATGTGCTGCCACGTCGGCGGGGACATCGACTTCGACGCCGCCGGCAACCTCTACCTCTCCACCGGCGACGACAGCAACCCGTTCGACTCCGCCGGCTACGCCCCGATCGACGAGCGGACCAACCGCAACCCCGTGTACGACGCGCAGCGCAGCGCCGGAAACACCAACGACCTGCGGGGCAAGATCCTGCGCATCAAGGTCAACGCCGCCGGGTCGTACTCGGTCCCGGCCGGGAACCTCTTCCCGGCCGGCACCGCCAAGACCCGCCCCGAGATCTACGCGATGGGCTTCCGCAACCCGTTCCGGATGAGCGTCGACAAGGCCACCGGCATCGTCTACGTCGGCGACTACGGGCCGGACGCCGGCACCACCAGCGCCACCCGGGGCCCCAGCGGCCAGGTCGAGTTCAACCGGGTCACCGGCCCTGGCAACTACGGCTGGCCGTACTGCACCGGCACCAACACCGCCACCGAGACGTACAACGAGTGGGACTTCGCCGCCGGCACCGGCGGGGCCAAGTACGACTGCGCGGGCGGGCCGACCAACAACTCGTTCCGAAACACCGGCCTGGGCAAGCTGCCGGCCGCGAAGCCCGCCTGGATCCGGTACGCCGGCGACGCCGGCACCCCGCCCGAGTTCGGCGGCGGCTCCGAGTCCCCGATGGGCGGCCCGGTCTACCGGTACAACGCCGCCTCCACCTCGACCACCAAGTTCCCGCAGTCCTTCGACGGGCAGTTCTTCGCCACCGAGTTCGGCCGCGGCTGGATCAAGCCGATCCACGTCAACGCCGACGGCTCGCCCGGCACCATCGACGCCTTCCCGTGGACCGGCAAGCAGGTGATGGACTCGGCCTTCGGCCCGGACGGCGCGTACTACGTGCTCGACTACGGCACCGGCTACTTCAACGGTGACGCCAACTCCGCCCTCTACCGCTTCGACCACATCGGCAGCGGCAACCGGGCACCGACCGCCCGGGCGGCGGCGGACAGGACGTCGGGGGCGGCCCCGTTGGCCGTGAGCTTCTCCTCGGCCGGGTCGACGGACCCTGACGGCGGGGCGCTGACCTACGCGTGGGCGTTCGGCGACGGCACCACCTCCACCGCCGCCAACCCGGCCAAGACGTACACCGCGAACGGGACGTACACCGCCACGCTCACCGTGCGGGACCCGCAGGGCGCGACCGGCACCGCCGGCGTCACCATCACGGTGGGCAACACCGCCCCGACGGTGATCGTGAACAGCCCCGGCAACGGCAAGCTCTTCTCCTTCGGTGACACCGTGCCGTTCAGCATCACCGTCACCGATCCGGAGGACGGCACGATCGACTGCACCAAGGTCAAGATGACCTATGTGCTCGGCCACGACCAGCACGGCCACCAGATCACCTCGGCGAACGGCTGCTCCGGCTCGATCGCCATCCCCGTCGACGGCGAGCACGACGACGCGGCGAACATCTTCGCCATCTTCGACGCCGAGTACACCGACGCGGGCGGGCTGACCACGCACACCCAGCAGACCCTCCAGCCCCGGCACCGGCAGGCCGAGCACTTCAAGACCTCCGCCGGCATCGCGACCTTCGACAAGACCACCGCCGAGGGCGGCAAGACCGTCGGCAACATCGAGAACGGGGACTGGATCGCGTTCCAGCCGTACCAGCTCGGGAACGTGACCTCGTTCAGCGCCCGGGTCTCCTCGGCCGGGGTGGGCGGCACCCTCCAGGTGCGGGCCGGCTCGGCGACCGGGACGGTCCTCGGCTCGGCTACCGTGCCGGTCACCGGGGCGTGGGACACGTTCGCCACGGTCACCGGCACGGTCTCCGGCGCACCCGCCGGCACCACCACCCTGTACCTCACCTTCGCGGGCGGGGCCGGGGCGCTCTACGACCTGGACGCGTTCACCCTGAACACCGCCACCGTCAGCACCCGGACCGGCCCGGTCATGGGTCTGGGCGGCAAGTGTCTCGACGTGCGCAACGGCGCGTCCGCCGACGGCACCCAGGTCCAGATCTACACCTGCAACGGCAGCGCCGCCCAGGTGTGGACGGTGACGTCGAACAGCACGGTGAAGGCCCTGGGTAAATGTCTGGACGTGTCGGGGGCCGGTACCGCCGACGGTACGAAGATTCAGCTCTGGACGTGTAACGGCTCGGGGGCGCAGAACTGGTCGGCGCAGGCCGACGGAACGCTGCGCAATGTCGGGTCGGGCAAGTGTCTGGACGTCTCCGGCAACACCTCCACTGACGGCACGGTCGTGCACCTGTGGACCTGTGGCACCGGCGCCAACCAGAAGTGGACCCTGCCCTAACCGGGTGCGAGGACGGGCTCCCTGCCGACGGATCCCGTCGGGCAGGGGGCCCGGTCGACCCCACCCTCCCGCAGCGCGAAGCCCCAGGAGAGCGACATGCGCAGACTTCTCCGTCCCGTCCTCGGCGCGGCCACCACGGCCCTCGCCGTCCTCGCCTGCACCATCCCCGCCACCCCCGCGTCGGCCGCCGATGCCCCGTACGACGTGCTGGTCTTCTCCAAGACCGCCGGTTTCCGGCATGACGCCATCGCGGTCGGCACCCAGGCCGTCCGCGACCTTGGCGCGGCGAACAACTTCACCGTCACCGCCACCGAGGACGCCGCCGCGTTCACCACCGCCAACCTGGCGAGGTACGAGGCGGTGCTCTTCCTCAACACCACCGGCGACGTGCTCGACCCGACCCAGCAGACCGCCTTCGAGTCGTACATCGGCTCCGGCGGCGGCTACGTCGGCGTGCACGCCGCCGCCGACACCGAGTACGACTGGCCGTTCTACGGCAACCTGGTCGGCGCCTGGTTCGCCTCCCATCCGGCCATCCAGCAGGCCACCGTCAAGGTGGAGGACCGGGCGCACGCCGCCACCGCCCACCTTCCACAGTCCTGGCCGCGCACCGACGAGTGGTACAACTACCGCACCAACGCCCGCTCCACCGCGCGCGTGCTGGCGACCCTCGACGAGTCGTCGTACTCCGGCGGGTCGATGGGCGGCGACCACCCGCACGCCTGGTGCAAGACGTACAACGGCGGCCGGGCCTTCTACACCGGCGGCGGGCACACCCAGTCGTCGTACGCCGAACCGGCGTTCCGCTCCCACCTGCTCGGCGGCATCCGGTACGCGGCCGGCCGGGCGAAGGCCGACTGCCGGCCCGAGACCGGCTACACCCCCCTGTACAACGGCTCCACCGCCGGCTGGTCCCAGGCCGGGCCGGGCAGCTTCACCAACGCCGACGCCACCCTCACCTCCGTCGGCGGGATGGGCCTGTACTGGTACAGCGCCAAACAGTTCACCAACTACTCACTCAAGCTGGACTGGAAGCTCGTGGGCGACGACAACTCCGGGGTGTTCATCGGCTTCCCGCCGTCGACCGACCCGAACTCCGCCGTGAACAACGGCTACGAGGTGCAGATCGACGCCACCGATGCCGCCGACCGCACCACCGGCGCGGTCTACACCTTCAAGTCCGCCGACCTCGCCGCCCGGGACGCCGCACTCAACCCGCCGGGGGAGTGGAACACCTACGAACTGCTGGTCGAGGGGGAGCGGCTCCAGGTCCTCCTCAACGGGGTGAAGATCAACGACTTCACCAACACCGACCCGGCCCGCTCGCTCGCCGGCCACATCGGCATCCAGAACCATGGCACCGGCGACGACGCCGCGTTCCGCAACATCCGGATCAGGGAGCTGGGCGGCCCGCCGACCGGGAACACCACCTTCCAGGCCGAGGCGTACAGCGCGGCCAGCGGCGTCAGCGCGTACCCCAAGGCCGGGGCCAACGGCGGCCAGACCCTGGGGTACGTCGACCCGGGCGACTGGGCCGGCTACCACGGCCTGAACCTGACCGGGGTGACCTCGGTGCGGGCCCGGGTGGTCTCCGGCGGGACCGGTGGGACCATCCAGTTCCGCACCGGCTCGGCCACCGGCGCCGTGCTCGGCCAGGTGGCGGTGCCCAACACCGGGGGCTGGACCACGTACGCCGACGTCAGCGCCCCGCTGACCGGGGTGCCGGCCGGCAACCAGAACCTGTACCTCACCTTCGCCGGCACCGGGGCGGGCCTGTTCGACGTCGACGACATCACCCTGGTCCGGTCGCCGCCCCCGACGAACGGCACCGGCCCGATCCGGGGCCTGGGCGGCAAGTGCCTCGACGTGCGCAACGGCGCGACCGCCGACGGCACCCAGATCCAGATCTACGGCTGCAGCGGCAGCGCCGCCCAGACCTGGACGGTGTCGCCGAACAGCACCGTCAGGGCCCTGGGCAAGTGCCTGGACGTGTCCGGGGCGGGCACCGCCGACGGTACGAAGATCCAGCTCTGGACGTGCAACGGCTCGGGGGCGCAGAACTGGTCGGCGCAGGCCGACGGCACGCTGCGTAACACCGGGTCGGGCAAGTGCCTGGACGTCTCCGGCAACAGCTCCACCGACGGCACGGTCGTGCACCTGTGGACCTGCGGCACCGGTGCCAACCAGAAGTGGACCCTGCCCTAACCGAGGTCGGCTCGCCGACCGGGGCCCCCGTTTCACGCGGGGGCCCCGCACTCACCCGAGGGGAGAAGAACAATGGCGCGACCCATCACGCTCTTCACCGGCCAGTGGGCCGATCTTCCGTTCGACGAGGTCTGCCGGCTCGCCTCCGAGTGGGGCTACGACGGGCTGGAGATCGCCTGCTGGGGCGACCACTTCGAGGTCGACAGGGCGCTCGCCGACGAGTCGTACGTCGACCGGAAGCGGGAGACCCTGGCCAAGCACCACCTGAAGGTCTTCGCCATCTCCAACCACCTGGTCGGCCAGGCCGTCTGCGACCACCCGATCGACGAGCGGCACCAGGACATCCTGCCCGCCCGGATCTGGGGCGACGGCGAGCCCGAGGGGGTCCGCCGGCGTGCTGCCGAGGAGATCAAGGACACCGCCCGGGCGGCGGCGAAGCTGGGCGTGGACACGGTCGTCGGGTTCACCGGCTCGTCGATCTGGCACACCCTGGCGATGTTCCCGCCGGTGCCCCCGGCCATGATCGAACGCGGTTACCAGGACTTCGCCGACCGGTGGAACCCGATCCTGGACGTCTTCGACGAGGTGGGGGTCCGGTTCGCCCACGAGGTCCACCCCAGCGAGATCGCGTACGACTACTGGACCACGAAGCGGGCCCTGGAGGCCATCGGGCACCGGCCCGCGTTCGGGCTGAACTGGGACCCGTCGCACTTCGTCTGGCAGGAGCTGGACCCGGTGAACTTCATCCTCGACTTCGCCGACCGGATCTACCACGTCGACTGCAAGGACGCGAAGGTCCGCACCGGCGACGGCCGGCGCGGCCGGCTCGCCTCCCACCTGCCCTGGGCCGACCTGCGCCGGGGCTGGGACTTCGTCTCCACCGGCCACGGCGACGTGCCGTGGGAGGACTGCTTCCGGGCGCTCAACGCCATCGGGTACGCCGGCCCCATCTCCATCGAGTGGGAGGACGCCGGGATGGACCGTCTCGTCGGGGCGCCGGAGGCGCTCCAGTTCGTCCGCGGGCTGGCCTTCGACGCCCCGTCCGCCGCGTTCGACGCGGCGTTCAGCAGCAACCGGGACTGACCGTCCCCGCGCCGGCCGGCCGGTCCCGGCCGGCGGTGCAACCGCAAGCGGGCCGGTCGCCCGAAGGCGGCCGGCCCGTTGTGGTGCGGTCGATCAGAGCGTGCTGCCGTTGGTCCCCGTGCCGGACGGCTTGGGGCGGGCCGCGGTGCTCGGGGTCACGCCGGTCGACGACGTCGAGCCGGTGCCGGTCGGGCTGCCGCCCGACTTGGCGCCGACCGTGGCCGGCGTGCCGGCGAACGGCTTGTCGGCGGAGGTCAGCCCCGTCGTGCTGTCGCTGCCGTTGGTGCTCAGCTTCTCAGCCAGCTTCGACTGGCTGAGCTTGTCCTTGCCCTCGCTGTAGAGCCGGTTGGCCTGGGCCTGCGCGACCCCGGCCGCCTCCTGGACGGTCGGGTGGTCGAGCACCTTACGGCCCCGGACGACCAGGTCCTCGTACTTCTCCCGGCCGGCACGGGCGCCCAGGACGAAGCCCGCAGCCAGCCCGCCAAGAAACATCATCTTTCCGCGCATGGCGGCTCCTTCCGTACCTGACGCTCCCGTCGCCTCCCCGGGGCGAGCCCCGTGGCGACGAATATCGCGCCTACGTCCTCTGTCGGCAGCTAACTACCCATCCTCCACCGCGCTCAAGCCTGGTTGTGCCCGGATGACGAATTGTCCGGTTATCAGTTCTCACCCAGGGGTGCCGATCCGGCCGGCTCGGTGGGCAACCCCCTGGACCAAACCCCCCTGGAGTCCTGTACTCTTGTGCCGTCGCCGAGGGTCGGAGAGATCCGGGTCGGGCGACAGCGGTCCCCCGTAGCTCAATTGGCAGAGCAGCCGGCTGTTAACCGGCAGGTTTTTGGTTCGAGTCCAAACGGGGGAGCCACGCTCCACTCATCGCCCGTCGGCATCGCCGGCGGGCGTCGCTGTTTCCGTCTCCGCCCCGCCCCGGCACCCGTCGCGCCAGCAGCTTCCTGCCAGCGCTCTCCGGACCGTTCGCCGGGGCCGTGTCGGGCGGCTGCATCCTGTTATTCTCGCGTAGCCCATCGTGCTGGATCGCCGGCGGGTTCTCCGATCCTGGTGGTCGGATGACGCGGCTTTGCGCTGGCCGGGGATCGACCGGACGGGTTAGGATCCGGCGCGGTAGCGGGGCGGTAGCTCAGCGGGTTAGAGCAGTCGACTCATAATCGATCGGTCACGGGTTCGAGTCCCGTCCGCCCCACCCAATGTTCGATGTTCAAACCCGCGACAGGAGCGGATTGAGCGTCGTCTCCTGCCTGTAGCCGCGTCTCGTAGGTCACTGCCTCGGTAAGGCTGCGGCACTCATCGCGGAGCTTGTCGCGCTCGGTCGCCAGCGTGCGACGCGCCACCTTCAGCTCCGATTCAACCGGCACCTGCTTTCCTGCCGACCCCACCGTGATGATCGTCGGCACGGCCGGACTGCAGGAGATGAACCGGGCGCCGCATCTGCACGGTCGTCACCACCTCGCCGCCGGGGGGAAGCCTTGGCGGGCCTGACACTGTGGTCTTATTTTCGGATACGCTGTAGCCTAAATAAAAGATGGCTCTGCTGATCCGGAGGTCTGACGTCGGGTCGTGATGGGAGTTCGTGATGGGCGGGAAGACTGAGGTGCTGGTCGTCGGAGCAGGCGCCAGTGGGTTGACGTTGGCGTGTGATCTGCAACGCAGAGGTGTGAACTACCGGATCGTGGAGGCTGCGGCTCGCGGGTTCGAGGGCTCGCGCGCGAAGGGCGTTCAGCCCCGCTCGTTGGAGGTGTTTGATGACCTTGGGGCGCTGCCGCGGCTAGAGTCTCGCGCGATGTTGTACCCGCCATTGGGCGTGCATCTGGGGCCGCTGTCGATCAGGCGGACGATGATCAAGCGTCATGAGCCGACGCCCGATGTCCCGCACGCGAACACGCTGTTGATCCCGCAGTACGCCACAGACGCGAGTCTTCGCGAGCGCCTGGAAGAGTTGGGCGGCCGGATCGAGTACGGGACGCGGCTCGTGTCCCTCGTCCAGGACGACGCCGGTGTCACCGCGAACGTTGTCAACGGCGACGGCGCCGAGGAAGAGATACGGGCGCGTTACCTCGTCGGTGCGGACGGTGGTGGCAGCACTGTTCGCCGTGGCGTCGGAATCAGGTTCGAGGGCGCAACGGACGAGAGCGATCGGATGATCGTCGCTGACCTGGAAGTCCGCGGCCTCTCACGTGACCGGTGGCATATCTGGCCACGACTGAAGGGTCGATTCGTCGCCCTCTGCCCACTTCCGGATGGGCCGTTCCAACTGATGCTGAAGCTCCGAGCGGGCGACGCGGCAGAATTCGACACGGCGGCGGTGCACGAGCTCGCGAAGACTGTGCTTCGGAGTACCAGAGTGCAGGTAGACAGGGTCTTGTGGTCGTCGGTGTGGCGCCCGAATACCCGCCTCGCGGAGCACTATCAGGCGGGGAGGGTGTTTCTGGTCGGGGACGCGGCTCATGTGCATCCGCCGACCGGTGCGCAGGGCCTGAACACTGGCGTGCAGGATGCCTACAACCTGGGGTGGAAACTCGGCCAGGTGCTCGCAGGAGCACCGAACACGCTGCTCGATTCGTACGAGGCCGAGCGTCAGCCGGTCGCCGCCAGGGTTCTCGGACTTGCCACCGGCCTGTACGCGCAGATGGGAGACCGGCCGCTGGCCGCCACGAAGCGAGGGGACGAGGAACGCCAGCTCCTGCTCAGCTACCGCGGCGGGCCACTGGGGTCAGAGCAGGGCGAGCCTCCGGCCGGTGTCGGTGCGGGCGATCGGGCACCGGACAGCCCGTATCTGGACGCAACCGGTGAACGGTCGACGCTGTTCGACGCCTTCCGCGGACCACACTTCACCGTCATCGTCATAGGCGGCCGAGCGATCGAAGCGGCGACGCGAATCCAGTGGCCCACCGCCGGCGCGGAAGTGAAGGTGCTCGCGCTCGACGGCGACAACGCCACCTGGCGGCAGGTGTACGGCGTTGACTCCGATGCCGCCGTGCTGGTCAGGCCTGATGGCTACGTCGCCGCCGTGATCCGGCCGCCGTTCGACGCTCTGCCATCACTCCTGAACCTTCCGTTGTTCCCGCGCACAGCAGCAGCGTGATCGGTCCCTCCAAGCCCAACGAACACCGCAAGGGAGCGTGGTTGCGACATGTCACTCCCCGCCTCACCGAACGTCATGTCCGAGCAGGTGATGACCCGGGCGTTCATCGCTCTTGAACGCCTCACCGACCCTCGTGCCGAACACCTTTCGTCCGAGTCCCAGGCAGCCCTCAGGCAATTCTCGACCGACCGGCTCATCGGCTACGGGGTCGATCGCGCTGACGCCCTGCGGCTACGGGAGATGGTTCTCGCCGGCGCAGAATGGCGAGCGGCCGCCGCAAATCTCGCCGACACCTGTCGCCTTCTCGCCGATGAGGCAGCTTCCCACGGCAGCGAGCTGACCTCCATGGTCTATCTCCGCCGGGCATCTGCGCTCCTGCGGATGAGCCAGGTCATGATGCTCGAAGACACACCCGACCGGTGCGAACTGTACAGAGAGGCGGGGCGGCTCTATGGCGCCGCCGCACAGCTCTCGGGCGATCGTTCCCGCGTCACCCTCTCGACTCCGACCGGACCGATGGTCGGATGGCACCTGACAACAACCTCGTCGCCCATCGGTGCAGCGTTGGTGATCGGCGGAGTCGAGGGCTGGGCGATGGACTTTGACTGCATCGGGGAAGCTCTTGCGGCCCGCGGTGTGGAGACCCTCATGCTCGATGGCCCCGGCCAGGGCGAAACCCGATTCGAGTACGGCAACTACCTCACTGAAGATTGGCGGCACGCATACACCGTCGCCTTGGACTTCCTCGAATCCCGGGTGCCGGAGCATCCGATCGGAATCGTCGGTAACAGCATGGGCGGTGCGATCGCGATGGCCGTTGCCGTCGGCGACCCCCGCGTGCGCGCGTGCTGCAGCAACGGCGGGATGCCCGCCCCCGGTTTGGTGCCGCCCAGCGTGGGCACCTTCTTCACGAAGATGGTGGCCTGCTGCGGAGATGTGTCCCCAGAGCGTTCCCAGGCCATCTGGTCGACCGTGTCGCCGCTCGCACCGGGATCGAATACGGGCTATCCCCTCCTCGTCCTCCACGGCGGCGCCGACCCGATGGTTACCGCCGAACTCGCCCAGGTCCTATTCGAGAAGGCGCCAACGTGCGACAAGCAGATGGTGGTCTTCTCCGATGGCGACCATTGCCTCTACAACCACAAAGCAGACCGCGATGCACATATCGCCGACTGGATACGCGGCAGGTTCACCGCTTCCTTGCCAACCGCCGGCGCCTACGGAGAACACGATGAAGATCACTGACGCGCAAATCCATCTGTGGAGCGGCGCCGGCGCACCCCCGCACCACATCCGCGCCCCGTTCACCATCGAACGCGCTCTCAGCGCAATGGACGAGGCCGGCATCGGCAGAGCCGTGAACTGCCCTGCCGTGTGGGACCCCGTCGCGAACGAGTATGCCGAGCAGGCCGCGATTGCCCACCCCGACCGGTTCGCCACGATGGGGTGGTTCTCCCTCGACAGCAGTAGCGGCCCCTCCGCCGTGGACGCGGCGATGAGTCGCACCGGCGCGCTCGGCCTGCGCTTCCTGCTGTACGCGGCCGAAGCCGGTCCGATCTTGGCCTCCGGGGCCCTCGACTGGCTATGGAGCGAAGTCAACGACCGAAACCTTCCAGTTGCGCTCATGGTCCTGCCCGAGCACCTGCCACTCATCGGCCCGATCGCGACTCGCCACCCTCAGATGCGCCTCCTGCTCGACCACCTCGCGATCGGCCCGTTCGACAAGCTTCCACAAGCCGCCGGGCACCTTGACGCCCTCCTGTCCTTGGCTGAGCACCCCAATGTCGCCGTCAAAGCCACCGGAACCCCCAGCATGGCAACCGACGACTACCCGTTCGGGAGCGTGCAGGGAGTCCTGCGTCGTACAGTCGATGCTTTCGGCCCCGAACGCACATTTTGGGGATCAGATATTACGCGCATGTCCTGCACCTGGCGTCAGTGCGTCACCATGTTCACCGAGGAACTACCCTGGCTGAAAGGCCACGATCTCGAACTGGTCATGGGCAACGGAATCTCCGACTGGATCGGCTGGACCTGAGCAATTTGGGGCGTGTGTCATGGGGCGGATACGGTAGATCGGACCAGCACAAAAAAGGCGATCACTAGGAGCCATGAATACGTGACAAGCGTACCGAAGCGTCGTCGTGGGCGTCCGCCGCTGCCCCTTGATCGGATCATCGAGACTGCCCTCGTCATGATCGACCACGATGGCCCTGACCAGTTCAGTTTCCGTGGGCTTGCGGATCGGCTCTCGTCAAGTACGGCCACGCTCTACCGCCATGTGAAAGACAAGTCCGAGTTGCTCGGGCTCGTGATCGAACGCACGCTCGCCGACGTTGACCTGCCTGAAGCCGCTGACGAGCAGTGGGACGAGACCTGCCGGACGACGATGTGCTCGGTCTTTGCAAGTCTCACCAAGCATCCGGGCGTAGCCCGAATCCTGATTCAGCAGTTTCCGAGCGGCCCACATGCGGCAGCGATCCGTGAGCGCGTCCTGCACGCACTGATTCAAGGCGGGTTCGGCCCAGGGACTGCGGCCGTTGGAGGCGCCACCCTTGCCCGATACACCCTCGGCTTCGCTGTGCAAGCGGCACTGGAGTCCGCTCACGCCTCCGATAACACCGTGGAATCCAACCCGCTCATGATCAACCAGTCCCGGTATCCCAGCACCGCTGCCGTAGCGCATCTGCTTCCCAAGCCACTCGCCGAGGAGTTCGATTTCGGCCTGCGTCTCCTGCTTCAAGGGCTCCGCTCGATGCGGGACGAAGGGCAATCCCCGTAGGCGTGTTCCACCGGTATCCCGCTCCGATGCACTCCAATTGCGCGACGCGCAGGACCGCGCGAAGGCAGCACCGGGCCGACCGGACCAGGAACGGCACCACCACCAAGTACGTCGGCGGGCACTCGGACGTCGTCGGGGGCGCGCCCGGCTCACGACCGCCACACCCGCTTCCCGGTGCCGCCAGCGGATCGCGTTGGCGAGGATAGTGATTGCGGTCAGGATGGCCCGCACGGTGCCTCCAGCCTGGCTTCCTCAGGAGTGCCGCCGAAACCAGGGGCCAGGAAGTGGCGCATGATGCCAGGTCGCCGCCACGACGCATTCTTGCCAGGATGGTCTACGTCACACCCTTTTGCCTGGTGCAAGTTGCATTCCGCATTGGGAGCGCTCCACACCCTTGACGCATTTGCCCGTTAGATTACATATGTGCTTGTTCGTGAGGCATGGGCGCAGAGGGTGGCCCGAATGTCAACACACAAACCGTGCGGCAATGCTGTGAGGTGAAAATCACTAACTCCGGGCGCGGGCGCGATTGGGCCGGCTTGATAGCTGAATAGGGCGTTACTCCCGCAACGGCCGAGCGTTGACAGAACGCGAGGGGGCGTACGGAGACCTTCTTCAGGTCACCGGTGTCTGAAGAGGAGAGAGGGCCTGAGGGCCCCAACGAAACAAACCCCGCACGCCTCGGGGCGCAGCCAGCACCCCGAGGCGACATTGGCCGGGCAGTGAAGGCGTTGGCCACCGCGTTCGACCTTGCAGCAGTAGTGCTGGAGGCCGAAGGAAGCGGTGGTCCTGCTGACGCAGCCAGGGCCACCGCCCTTCTGCTACATCTGATCGCCTCACTTGCCAGGTCGAACGATCAGAGGTAGCCGATCCAGGTGCGGGGTCGGCATGTGCCGGCCCCGCACCATTCTCTGCAACCAACGATGCCGGTGCCAGAACGATTCGCAAGTTTCACGGATGTGCTCTGAGGTGCGACAACGCGCGCGAGGGCCGTCATTGATGATCGTCGTGGCTCCTCACGCGGTCTATAGGGGACACCAGGAGCTATTTCGATGCAGTGCCGCTGAAGATCAGCGTGCGCCCTCGCGGATTCGGGCGCGTGCCCGGTCATCGAGCAGGCGCCAGCCGGGGTGAAGCCGGGGCGTGGGTTATCGCGTCCTCTCTTCCGCGTTGACGGTGTGGGCGTCGATGTAGGCGTTGAGGCTGCGGAGCGGGATGCGAATCGAGCCGTTCGGCCCGTCGCCCTTGACCGCCTCCAGCGCGCCGGCGTCGATGTAGCGGCCGACGCTCCACCGGGAGACCCGCAGGATTTCCGCGACCTCCTGGACGGTCAGGAAGCGATCCGTCTCCAGCTCCGTCACCTGCAACCACCTTGTATCGGTTAGTAGCGGATCCGTGCGTTACACGACGCTAGACGACGCACGCCCTCGATGCAAGACGCTACAGGGTTGGACATGTAGAAGGGGCCTGACCTGCGCTATCTAGGGGCGGGTCTATGTCCGGATCGTGTAGTCGTGCTACAACATGCACGTGACTCAGGGGCCTGAACGGGGCGTTGCGTACGACTTCTGGTGGCGTGTACGCACCGAACAGGACGCCCGCGGATGGACGGACGACGAACTACGCAACCGCTCGGGCGTCGCCCGCACGACGGTCGACCGCCTCCAGGTTGGTCGGCGGCCACCCACCGCCCGAGTTGTCAACGCCCTCGCTGACGCCCTCGACATCGACATGTCCGAGGCGCACCGGCTCGCTGGCCGCACTCCTGCCGCTCCGAACGCGGACATCGGCGAGGCGCAGGAGCCCAAGGTGAGCGCGCGCGAAGCGATCCTCGCCGACCGGATCTACACCGACCAGCAGCGCAAGACGATGCTGGAGCTGCTCGACATCTTCGAGCAGGCCAACCGCCGTCAGGCCTGACGGCCCGGCCGGCGAGCGTCCGCGACCGATACTCCAGCTCCCCCGGCGTGAGGGTGAATCAGGTTCGAGGCTCTCTGCTGGCGGCTGGTCGCATCCGGTGTCGCAGGCACGCTCCGGTGGGCCGCACCCTTTCAGGACATGCTCCTGACGAGGAGCTCGGTGGGCTGCCGGAGCGCCGACATGGCGCTCGCCCTGTCACGAAGTGGCCGCGAGGACCTCCGTTCGGATCGCGGCGATGCGGCGGCGGCGGATCGGGAGCATCACCGTCGGGTGGGAGATGCCCCAGGCCGCGCCCTTGCAGACGATCTCCTTGTAGCGGGCTGCCATCTTCCCCTTGATGAGGGACGGCTTGGCCCTGTCATCGGCGGTTACGAACTGGATGATGCCGTCGTGGCGGCCGAGGCTGATGCACTGGTGGAAGTAGCGGAGCAGGGTCTGGGGGATCTTCCGACCGGTCAGGCGCGCAGCGATGGCGTCGGCGGCCTGCCAGGCCATCGGGGCCCCTGAGGCGCAGGACATCCGCAGCGGCTTGCCGCCCGGCCCTTCGGCGAGTCCGGCATCGCCCACGGCGTACACGTCGGGGTGCGAGACCGAGCGCATCGTGGCGTCGACGACGATCTGCCCGGTCTCGGCGACCTCCAGGGTCGTGGCGGCGGCGATGGGGTGAACGGCGAAGCCGGCCGTCCACACGGTCACCTGGGCCGGGATCACCTGGCCGTCGCTGGTGACCGCGCCGGTCGCCTCGACCCGCGCGATGTCGGTGTGCTCGTGGACGGCGATGGTGAGCCGGTCGAAGACTTCGCGCAGGTAGTGCTGCGCCTTCTCGGTGAGCCAGTCACCGAGGCCACCGCGGGCGACGATCGCGACGTCGAGGTCCGGTCGGGCCTCGGCGATCTCGGTAGCCGCTTCGAGGCCGGTGAGGCCTCCGCCGACGACCAGCACGGTCCCGCCCGTGGCGAGTTCGTCGAGGCGATCGCGTAGTCGCAGCGCGGACTGCTTGCCGGCGATGTCGTAGGCGTGCTCGGCGACGCCGGGGACGTCGTGGTCTGCGGACGCGCTGCCGAGGGCGTAGACGAGGGTGTCGTAGGCGATCTCCTCGGCACCGTGCTCGTCACCGAGCGCGACGGTCTTGCGGTCGGCGTCGACGGCGGTGACCCGTGCCAGTCGTACCTTTACGCCCGTGCCCGCGTAGATATCGCTCAGCCTGCGGCGCTTGAGGTCCTGTCCAGTCGCGAGCTGGTGCATGCGGACCCGCTCGACGAAAGCGGCGTCGGCGTTGACGACGGTGATCTCGGTGTCGTCAGGGTGCAGCCGCCTGGCGAGGCGCCCGGCGGCGATGGCTCCGGCGTATCCGGCCCCGAGGACGACGATGCGGTGCTTCATGGCCTCACTCCTGTCTCGATGTGCTCGCTTCCTGAACCGGACAGCGACGAGATTCCTGACAGGAATTGGCTATGACCTGGGTCACCAGCCGTCGAGGAAGGGTTCCCCGTGCTCGGATGCGGACCATTGACGCGTGGCGCGTACGAGCTTGTCGGGGTTGGCCTGGGTGCGGATGGCCGCGATGCCCTCGGAAGTCACCTCCAGGGACATGACGGCGAGGACGCGGTCGCCGATCATGACCACCACTGCGGGCCCGCCGTTGACGACTTCGGTGTAGAGGGCGAGGCTGCCGCCTACCCTGTCCCGTGCGGCGTCGGTGGGCTTGAACAGGCCGCGCAGGAACCTCGCCACTGCCAGCGCGCCGATGATCGGCGTGGCACGGGCCGGGGCCTTGCCGCCGCCGTCGCCGGCGTTCATCGCGTCGTCGGTCAGCAGCTTGACCAGCCGCTGGGTGTCGCCGCTGGTGGCTGCGGCGAGGAACTCCTCGACGATCTTGCGCGCGGTGGTCCCGTCGACCTCCGTGCGGGCCCGGTGGGTAGCAACGTGCTGCTTGGCGCGCCGGTAGACCTGCTGGCAGTTCGACTCGGTGATGTCGAGGATCTCGGCGATCTCGCTGTGCGAGTAGGCGAAGGCCTCGCGCAGCACGTACACCGCACGCTCATTGGCCGAGAGCCGCTCCATGAGGGTGAGCACCGCCATCGAGACCGATTCGCGCTGCTCGGCGGTGTCGACCGGGCCGAGCATCCGGTCCCCGGCGAGGACCGGCTCGGGCAGCCACGTGCCCACATAGCTCTCATGTCTGGCCCGTGCCGAGGTGAGCTGGTTGCGGCACAGGTTGGTGAGCACCTTCGTCAGCCACGCCTCGGGCGTCTCGACGCGCTCCCGATCGGCGGCCTGCCAACGCAGGAACGTGTCTTGGACCGCGTCCTCGGCGTCGCTCGCCGAGCCCAGCAGGCGATAGGCGATCGCCGCCAAGCGGGCCCTGGATTGCTCGAACAGTTCGACCTCGTGCGGACTGAGCGGCATGGCTCGATAGTTAACCACGCTCGACGCGCGCCGTTTCGCACCTGCGCGGGTCGGTCCTTGTTGATCAAGGGCTGGTGTGTGAGCACGCGGCGAGTCGTCGGCCTTCCTGGAATCCGATCATCGCGCGGCTGGGCGGATGGTGAGGCGGGAGACCGCGACAACGGTGGCACCGGCGGTTGCCTCGGCCACCAACTGACGGTGGCCGGCATCGTCGGGGTCGCTGAGCGTCGCGGTGACGGTTAGGGGGGCACCCCCGTCGTCGGGCACCAGCAGCGGCAGCATGAACCGGGTCTCGTGGTCGAGCACTCCGGCCAGGTCCCCGACCCATTCGGTGACCGCCCGCGCGGTCAGCGCCATGGTGAGCATCCCGTGCCCGATCACGCCGGGCAGTCCCGACCGGGTGGCGGCGTGGTCGCTGAAGTGGATCGGGTTGAAGTCACCCGACGCGCCCGCGTAGCGCACCAGATCCTGTCGGGTGACCGTGAACTCGCGGGCCGGAAGCTTCTGGCCGGACACGGTCCAGGGCTGTCGCGGTTCCGCGCTGCGCTTGGCACCCTGGGGCCGGGTGCCCCGCTCCACCAGCGTCGAGTACGCCGTACAGACCGGCTCGCCGGCCGTGGTGGCGATCTCGCTGCGGGTGGTGACGATCTGGTGTACCCCGCGGGACTGGATCTGTTCGATGTGGACGGTCACCGTCAGCTCGTCGCCGGGCTGGACGCCTCGCGTGTGCCGGAATCGTTGGCTCCCGTGCACCACCCGGCTGTAGTCCAGACCGAGCGTCGGGTCGGACAGCGTGTTCCGAGTGGCGGGCAGGCTCAGCACGATGGGGAAGGTGGGTGGGACCACCGGCTGGCCGTCCTGGGCAGGGGCGGCTCCGGTGGCCAGGATGAACTCCTGGATCTTCTCCTGGCTGACCCGGTACGGCGCGGTGGGCGCGAACACCCGGCCGATGAACGCCTCGTTGAGCGGCATGTCTCTCTCCTGATCGGGTCTTCTAGAGCGCGGCGGCCAGCCACGCGACCAGGTCGACGTCGGTGGTCTTGAGGGTCATGACGTCGACCCCGGCATCCGCCCAGACCGTCAGCCGGTCCCGGATCCGTTCGCGGGGTCCCACCAGGGCAAGCTGGTCGATGAGCGCGTCCGGTACCGCGCCGGCGGCCTCGGCGCGGTGGCCGCCCAGGTACAACTCCTGGATCTGCTGGGTGGCCGCCTCGTAGCCCAGCCGGGACGCCAGGTCGGCGTAGAAGTTGCGGCCGCGTCCGCCCATGCCGCCCAGGTACAGGGCGAACGCCGGGCGCAGCGCGTCCCGACAGGCCGTGAGGTCGGCTCCGGGCGCGATGTGCACCGTGGCCACGACCTGTAGCGGGCCGAGGTCCGCAGGGCGGCGGGCCAGCCCGGGGGCGAGCATGTCCCGGTACAGCTCGGGCCGGTCCGGGCAGTAGAAGGCGGGCAGCCAGCCCTCGGCGAGCTGTCCGGCGAGCGCTACGTTGCGCGGGCCGTTGGCCGCCAACAGGACCGGTATCCGCGGGCGTACCGGGTGCAGGGTGGCCTTCAGCGGGCGCGGTGGTTCCCGGTCGGCGCGCGGATACGGCAGCGGGTAGTGGACGCCCGGGTAGGTCAGCGGTTCCTGCCGGGCCACCGCCGCGCGCACGATGTCGACGTACTCGCGGGTTCGGGCCAGCGGGGAGTCGAACGCGACGCCGTGCCAGCCCTCCACCACCTGCGGGCCGGAGGTGCCCAGGCCCAGCAGGAGCCGGCCGTCGCTGAGCTGGTCGAGGGTGAGCGCGGCCATCGCGGTGGCAGCCGGGGTGCGGGCCGGCATCTGGAGCACCGCCGTGCCCAGGCCGATTCGGCTGGTCACCGCCGACAGGTGGCCCAGCACGCTGACCGCGTCGGAGCCGTACGCCTCCGAGACCCACAGCGAGTCCAGGCCGGCGGCGTCGGCGCGGTGGGCCACGGCGCCGAGGTCCCGCAGGCCGGTTGAGTGTCCGAGGCTGAGTCCAAGTTTCATGAGGCCCGTTCTGTATGTAGAACGATCATCGTCTTGATTTCGAGAACAGTAAGGACGCTGGGGGATGGGCGTCAAGGGTGGGGATTCTCGAACTATGCCGAGGTAGAGGCCGGAAGAGGGTTGACAACCCGGATGGCCCATTCGATGATGTTCGCCACACAGGCTTTGAACGTTGTTCTACTGACAGACCGTCGGCGTTCACCCCCCGTCCGCTACTCGGACGCCGAGAGCCGGAGCCTCCGGCTCATCTCCTCAACACCCCCACAGCCCGACATCGCATGGCGATCGTCAGGGCTCCCCGGCCGCAATGCCCCACCCGCAGGAGCGACCATGCCCCGTACCCAAGCGGCGCGATGCCTGAGCATCGTGGCCACCTCACTCACGTTCGCCGCAATGCTCACCGCCTGCGGCGACGGCAAGGACTCCGGCGACTCGTCGTCCGGAGACATCGTCATCGGCATGGTCGAGGACACCGCGGGTGGCACCGCGGCCACCTCGGCCGAAGCGAGCACCGGGATCTCGCTGGCCATCGACGAGATCAACAAGGCGGGCGGCGTCGGCGGGCGATCGCTCAAGCTGATCCGCCAGAGCGACGGCAGTCAGCCCAGCCAGACTCCGGCCGTGGTACGCAAGCTCGTCAGCGACGGTGCCCGCGTCATCATCATGAACTCGTCGTCGGCGTCGGCCCAGCAGGTCAAGCCGGTCGTCGAGCAGGAAAAGATCGTGGCCATCTCGGCGACGAACATCGCCACCGCCATCGCGGAGCCGCCGAACAACACGTTCTCGTTCATCCTGGCCAACCCGATCACTGACATCGGCACCGTGTACGCGGCGGCGTTCAAGAAGATCGGCGTCACGCAGCTGGCCGTCATCAGCGACGACTCGCCCACCATGGCCGGGCTCAACAAGGGGCTGCTGCCCATCTTCGAGAAGTCCGGCATCACCATCGTCGCCAACGAGAAGGCGCCGCTCAACAGCACCGACGTGGCGCCGCAGCTGAGCCGCATCAATGGGGCCAAGCCCGACGCGCTGTTCGTGTCCTCGCTGGGCGGACAGTTGGAGGTGCTGTTCCACAACACCGCGAACCAGATCATGCCGGACCTGCCGCGGATCTCCCTGGCCTCGATCGGCAACCAGCCGGACACCTGGAAGCTCGCCAAGCCCGGCGCGTTTCGGCAGCTCGTCTACGCCAGCGCCATCTCCTCCGACAACACCCGCTCCATCGAGCTGGGCGACAAGCTCAAGGCCAAGCTGGGGGACAAGTACCTGGGGCTGACCGCGTTCGCCGCGCAGGGCTACGACACCGTGTACCTGCTGAAGCAGGCGATCGAGAAGGCCGGCGTGGACAGCGGCCCGGCGCAGGTGCGGGGCGGGCTCGAGCAGATCAGCGCGTTCCCGGCGAGTTGGGGACGGCAGGGCTTCACGATGAGCTTCACGTCCGCCAAGCACGTCGGCAGCGACGGGCTGTGCGGCATCGTGCTGCGCCGCTTCACCGAGCAGAACCAGCCCGGCGAGAACTGGGCCGACTACCAGCCGCAGTGCTCATGACCGACACGACACCTCAGCCACGTACCGCGTTCATCACCGGTGGCGCCCGGGGCATCGGGTGGGCGTTCGCACAGGCGCTCGTCGCCGACGGCGCCCGGGTGGTCCTGGCCGACATCGACGAGACGGCGGCGGTGCAGGCCGCCGCCGATCTCGGGGCCGCCGTGGCGCTCGGGGTCGCCTGCGACATTGCCGACGAGACGTCGGTGCAACGCGCGGTCGACGAGGCAGTGGCCCACTTCGGCGGTCTCGACATCCTGATCAACAACGCCGGCAAGCACCTGATGGCCTGGAGCCGACCGGTCACCGAGATCTCCACCGCCGGCTGGCGGGAGATCCTCGACGTGAACGTGCTGGGCATCGTCAACTGTGCCCGGGCCTGCCGGCCGCACCTGAGCCGCAGCGGCACGGGCGCGGTACTCAACATCTCGTCGGTGTCCGGGTTCGCCGCCACCGACGTGTACGGCATCACCAAGCTCGCCGTGCGTGGCCTGACCGCCGCGCTGGCGAAGGAGTTCGGGCCCGACGGGACACGGGTGAACTGCCTGGCCCCCGGGCCGATGGACTCCGAGTCGGCCATGGCCGACCTGCCCGAGGAGTTGCTTCGCGACTTCATCGCCAACAAGCAGCTCATCCAGCGTCAGGGCCGGATGGCCGACCTCGTGGGCGCCATGCGGTTCTTCTGCGGCGCGGACAGCGCCTTCATCACCGGCGAGACCCTGATCGTCGGCGGCGGTCACCCACTTCGGGTCTGACCCGCACCACCCGCATCACCACCACCCGCACCACCACCCGCACCACCACCACCCCCAAGGAGTGAGTTCCATGTCGTGGAGCCTGCATCACGTCAACCTGCCCGCCTCGGACGTCCGGGCGATGGCCGCCTTCTACTCGAAGGTGTTCGGCATGCAGGAGAAGAAGTTCCCGTTCGTCGAGGACGGCCGGGGCGCTCTGCAGACAGGCAACGACTTCGTCGCCCTGTTCGAGGACACCAATCAGCGGCAGATCCACATCTGCAAGCCGACCCCGACGCTGCCGTGGGACAACGACCTGCGGCTGCACCCGGTCATCAACGGACACATCGCCATCGAGGTCGACGACATCGACGGCGTGATGCACCGGCTGGCCGAGATGAAAATGCCCTACAACGACGCCGGCACGTGGGCGTTCAAGGGCTACCGGCAGGTCTACTGCTACGACCCGTCGATGAACGTCGTCGAGATCAACCAGAAGCACCCTTGATCCAATGATCCCCCTACAGGTCATCGTCTCGATCATCGAGACGGGATGCTTCTTCGGTCTGCTGGCCGCGGCGATGTTCGTGGTGCGGGAGAGTTCCGGATTCTTCAACTTCGCGATTGGCGGGTACGCGGTGTTCGCCGGGCTTGCCTCGGCGTACTTCACCAGCGTACGAGGGCTTCCCGCCGCCGCCGGAATCGTCATCGGGGTGCTCGGCGCGGTGGCGCTGGCGCTGCTGACCGAGGTGCTCGTGGTACGTCCGATGTGGAAGCCGGGCACCAACGAGGAACTGCCGATGGTGATCGCACTGGTGGCCACGCTGTTCGCCCTCGAACAGATCTCCGGGGTGCTGTTCGGCCGTGCCGCGCTGCCCGGGCCACAACTGGTCGGGGACGGCTCGGTACGGCTGGGCAGCGCCACGGTGACCGCGCAGGCCGCGCTTGAGGTCGGGCTGACCGCGCTGGCGTTCGGGTTGCTGCTGCTGTTCATCTACCGCACCCGGATGGGTCGGGGACTACGCGCGATCGGCGAGAACACCCCGGCCGCCATCGTCCTCGGGTTGCCGGTGCGGGCGGTACGCATCGCCTCGTTCACCCTCGCCGGGGTGCTGGCCGGCCTCGCCGGCAGCGTCTTCGCGGCGCGATCCGGGATCATTTTCGAAAGCGCGATGGACTACACCCTCTTCGCGTTCCTGGCCCTGGTGATCGGCGGTACCGCGTCGGTGTGGGGGCCGCTGGCCGGCGGGCTGATCCTGGCCGCCATCCAGTCGGCAGCCATCTTCTACTTCGGCGCGGCCGCCCTGCACTACGCGACGCTCGCCGCCGCCCTACTGTTCTTCGCCTTCCGCCCCCAGGGGATCTTCATGAAACGGGTACGGGTATGAGTGCCACCCGCCTGCGGCCCCTCGCCGAACCGGTCATCTCCGGCGTGCTGCTGATCCTCGCCATCACCTGGGTCGGCACCGACGGGTACCGGCAGGACCTCGCCGTGCTCACCGTCACGTACGGGCTGATCGGGCTCGGCCTGTACAGCCACTTCATCATGGGCGACTCGCTGTCCATCGCGTACAACGCGTACGCGGCGATCGGCGGCTACGCGCTGGGCCTGATCGCCACCAGGACCGGCTGGCCGCTACTGGTGTCGCTACCACTGGGCATCGTCGCCGCCGTACTCATCTCCGTGCTCCTGGGCATGGCCACCCGTCGGCTCAACGGCTTCTACCTGGCTGCCGTGACGCTGCTGTTCAGCGAGGCGTTCCAGGCGTGGCTCGTCGACGCGGACAGCGTCACCGGCGGCGCCGAGGGCGTGATCCTCACCCGGTCGCTCAGCATCTTCGGCACGGAGCTCGGCAGGGACCAGATCGTGGTCATCGCGCTGGTGCTGATGTGGCTCGTCGCGCTGATGCTGTCCCGGCTGCGCCGCTCGCCGTTCGGCGTCGCGCTGCGGGCCAAGGGACAGGCCGCGGTCGCCGTCGAGGCGGCCGGGGTGCCGGTGACCGCGCTGACCCTCATCTCGCTGAGCATCGGCGCCGCGATCGGATCGCTGTCCGGCGCCGTGTTCACCTCGGCGAACCTGTCGATCCTGCCGGAGTCGATCCCGGTGTCGGTGGCGTTCCTCGCGGTGTTCATCCCGTTCCTGGGCGGGCGGTCCAGCCCGTGGGGTGTGGTCATCGGTGCGTTGCTGGTCACCCAGCTCACCTTCAACCTCAACTTCTTCCAGGGTTCCGGGACGCTCCTGTTCGCCGTCGCCGTGGTGGCGGTGCTCATCTTCGCCCCGGAGGGCCTGATCGGCCTGGCCCGCGACCTGACCGGCCGGCTCGTCGGCGCTGTCAACAGAGGCGGACGCGATGAACGCTGACATCCTTTCCTGTCAAGAGCTGACCAAGTCGTACGGCGGCGTCAAGGCGGTCACCGGCGCCTCCTTCACGGTCGGTGCCGGTGAGATCGTCGGGCTGGTCGGCCCCAACGGCGCGGGCAAGAGCACGATGGTCGACCTGATCGGCGGCGAGCAGCAGCCCGACAGCGGCCAGGCGCTCGTCGACGGGGTGCCGCTGTCCGGCCCTCCGTCCCGCCGCGCCCGTCGCGCCGGGTTGGCCCGTACCTATCAGTATCCGCAGGTCGCCGGCGCGCTCACCGCCCGCGACAACATCATCGTCGGCGGCCTCGCCCGAGGCATGTCCTCCAGCCTCGCACTGCTGGGAGCGGCGGCGCGAGGCGTGGTCGCCCCGGGCGGCCGGGCGCTGCGCGAGGAGGCCGGGCAGATCGCCGCCCGCCTCGGGCTGTACCGGATCGACCGGCTGGCCGCCGACCTGACCCTCGGCGAGCTGCGGCTGCTGGAGGTGGCCCGCGCGCTGTTGCAGCATCCGCGCATCGCGCTGCTCGACGAGCCCTTCGCCGGGCTGGCCTCCGACGGCATCGCCGGTTTGTCCGAATCCATTCGCACGGTCGCCGCCGGCGGCACCGCCGTGCTGCTGGTCGACCACAACGTCGACATCGTGGCCTCGATGGCCGACCGGATGGTGCTGATGGCCGGCGGCACGGTCGTCTTCGACGGCGCACCCCGCGACTGCCTCGCCAGCACCGAGATGCAGGCAGTCTACTTCGGCACCGGGCAGGTGGATCGATGAGCGAGACGGGACTACGGGTCACCGAGCTGACCGTCCGATACGGACGGGCCAGCGCGCTGAACCTCACCGGTACTGAACTACGGGTACCTGCGGGACGGGTGACCCTCGTGGTCGGGCCCAACGGCGCGGGCAAGAGCAGTCTGGTCCTGGCACTGTACGGCTCAGTGCCAGCAGGCGGGCAGGTGTACCTCGGCGGCCGGGACGTCTCCGCGCTGACCACCCGGGTCCGGGCCCGGGCCGGACTCGCCCTGGTACCGCAGGGCCGGCAGCTCTTCGCCCGGATGAGCGTCCGGGAGAACCTGATGGTCAGCGCCGAACTGCTCCGCCTGGACCCGGATCGGGTGGAGCAGGCGCTGGACCGCTTCCCGATCCTGCGCACCCGCGCGAACCAGCCGGTCGGCGTGCTCTCCGGCGGCGAGCAGCAGATGATGGTGGTGGCCCGGGCGCTGATGACCGACCCCAGCGTGCTGCTGCTCGACGAGATGTCCACCGGGCTGGCCCCGCTGATCGTGGACGACCTGCTGCGTACCGTGCGTGAGCTGGCCCGGTCGGGCACCGCCGTGCTGCTGGCCGCGCCGACCATCGGCGTGCTCGGTCAGGTGGCCGACGGCGGTGTCGTGCTGATGCGCGGCCGCGTCGTCGCGGAACACGATGACGTCGCCGAACTGGACGCCGCCTACCAGGCCGCCATGGGCGCCATCGTGGAGGGCTGAGCCGTGGCCGACGCTGCCGTCGTGGTTGGTTTCGTGGGGCTGGGCAACATCGGCCGGCCGATGGCCGGTGCACTGGCGGGCACCTTCCCGGTGGTCGTGTACGACGTGAACGCGTCGGCCGCGGCCGACGTGCCCGGTGCCCGGGTCGCGGCCTCGCTGGCCGACGTGGGCGCAGCCGCCACCGTGGTGGGCGTCGCCGTGTACAACGACGCCCAGGTCCGTGACGTGGTGACCGGGTTGCTGGCCGGGATGCGCCCAGGCGGCACCATCCTGGTGCACAGCACGATCTCGCCGGGCACGGTGCGGGACGTCGCGGCCCAGGCGGGCGCGGCAGGGGTGGCGCTGCTGGACGTGGCGGTGGCCGGCGGCGACGTCCGGGCACGACGCGGCGAACTCACCCTGATGGTTGGCGGCGACCAGGCCGAACTGGCCCGCGTCCGCCCGGTCCTCGACGCCCTGGGCCGGGTCTATCACGTGGGGCCGGTCGGCGCGGGACTGGCCGCCAAACTGGCCAACAACCTGGCGCTGCACGTCGGGTTCCAGGTGCTGGAAGAGGCCCTGGCGCTGGGCGGCGACGCGGGCGTCGGCGAGGCGGCACTGTTGGAGGTGCTTAACTCCGGCACCGCGCAGTCCTGGCTGACCGGCAACTTCGCCTACTACCGGCGGCAGATCCGCGAGGTGCTGCCGCCCGGCATGGTCGCCAAGGACCTGCACGCCGCCGTCGCGCTGGCTGGCGACGGCACGGACATCCCGCTGACCCGGCTGGCCGCCGGCACCCCACGGGAGGCGGTGGTGGTGGCGGCGGTGCGGACCCCGCTGGGCCGCCGCCGGGGCGCGCTGAGCGGGACACGCCCGGACGAGCTGTTGGCCTACACCCTGCGCCAGCTCGTGCAGCGGGCCGGCATCGCGCCGGACACGGTCGACGACGTGATCGCCGGATGCGTCAACGCGGTCGGTGAGCAGGGGCGCAACATCGCCCGGGTGGCCGCGCTGGCCGCCGGCCTGCCGGTCACGGTGCCGGGTGTGACAGTCAACCGGATGTGCGGTTCCAGCCAGCAGGCGCTGCACTTCGCGGCGCACGCGGTGCTGAGCGGCCAGCAGCGGATGGTGATCGCCGCTGGCGTCGAGTCGATGTCCCGGGTACCGCTGGGCGCCGACGCGGCGGGCGTCACCCCACCGGACTCGGTCACCGGCCGGTACGAGCTGGTGGACCAGGGCGTGGCGGCGGACCGGATCGCCGCGCGCTGGCACCTGGACCGTGCCGAGCTGGACGCCTTCGCCCTGGCCAGCCACCGCAACGCCGAGGCGGCCTGGCGGGACGGCCGGTTCGCCGACGAGTGCGTACCGGTGCCCGCCGACCTCACTGCGGCGCTGCTCGCCGACGAGCTGCCCGACACCGGCTGGGTCATCGAGCGCGACGAGGGCATCCGGCCCGACACCTCGCTGGCGGCCCTGGCCGCGCTGAAGCCCGCCTTCGGTGCGGACGGCGTGCACCACGCCGGCAACTCCAGCCAGCTCACCGACGGCGCGGCGGCCGTGCTGGTCTGCGACGCCGCCGAGGCGCGACGGCTCGGCCTGGCGCCGCTGGCCCGGATCGTGGCCACCGAGGTCGTCGGCGTGGACACCGACCTGATGCTGCACGGCGTCATTCCGGTGACCCGGCGCATCCTGGAGCGCACCGGACTGACCCTTGCCGACATCGACCTGTACGAGGTCAACGAGGCGTTTGCCAGCGTCCCGCTGGCCTGGCTGCAGGAGACAGGCGCCGATCCCGGACGGCTCAACGTCAACGGTGGCGCCATCGCGCTGGGCCACCCCACCGGGTGCTCGGGTGCCCGGCTGGCCACCACCCTGCTGCACGAGCTGCGCCGCCGAGGTGGCCGGTACGGGTTGCAGGTCATGTGCGTCGGCTACGGGATGGCCACCGCGACGCTCTACGAACGGATGGGTGAGGCATGAGCGAACTGTTGTCGGCGCAGACCCGGGAGATCCTGGACGGGCTGCGTGACTTCCTGAACGCGGAGGTCCTCGCCCGCCACCGCGACGCCGGTGCGCTGCTGTCCGACCCGCGCCAGCGGTACGGGCCGGACGGCCGGCACGTTGCCGCCGTCGAGGAGCATCGCCGCGCGGTCCGGATGGCCTCGTCCCGCGCCGGGTACTACACGATGTGCGTTCCCGAGGAGTTGGGCGGCGGCGGGCAGGGCGCGGTCACCATGTACGCGGCGTGGGAGCTGATCAACCGGCTCTGCGGCAGCGGCGGCTGGCTGGGCAGCGAGGTCGTGGCGCACTGGGCCACCGGCCCGAGCGTGGTGTTCGCCCGCGCCGGGCAGCGGCTGCAGGACACCTTCCTGGGCTCCCTGCTCTCCGGTGAGCAGACCATGTGCTTCGCGATGTCCGAGCCTGGCGCCGGCTCGGACGTGTGGCAGATGTCGACCCGGGCGGTACCCGAGGCCGGCGGCTGGCGGCTCACCGGCGTCAAGCAGTGGATCTCCAACGGGCCGCATGCCGACCTGGCCATCGTCTTCGCGATCACCGACCCGGAGAGGGTACGGGCCAGGGCGGGCGGCATCTCGGCGTTCCTGGTGCCGACCGACGCGCCGGGATTCCAGGTGGACAGCGTCATCGGCCTGTACGGCCAGATGGGCGGCGAGCATGCCATCCTGTCGATGAACGAGGTGCGCGTCGAGGACTGGCAGCTGTTCGGCGAGCCGGGCGGCGGGCTGTCGCTCGGGCTGGACGGCATCGCCACCGGCCGGCTCTACAACACCGCGAAGGGCGTCGGGCTGTCCCGCTGGGCGCTGGGCCTGGCGGTCGACTTCGCCACCGAGCGGGAGACGTTCGGTACCCGGCTGTTCGACAACCAGGGCATCTCGTTCCCGCTGGCCGATGCCGCCACCCGGATCCACGCGGCGCACCTCATGGGACTGCACGCCGCCGAGCTGGTCGACGCCGGGCGACCCGCCCTGACCGAGGTGGCGATGGCCAAACTGTTCGCCACGGAGATGGCGACCGATGTCATCGACCGGGCCATGCAGACGCTGGGCGGAATGGGCATCACCACCGAGGTGGGGCTCGCGAAGGCTTGGCAGAGCATGCGGACGGTCCAGATCGCGGACGGCTCTTCGGAGATACTCAAGCGGCTCATCTCGCGGCGTATGGCCAATGGGGAGGTGAGCGGATGAGTCGAGGTGACGCTGCGATGACCGAGGAATATCGGGTTCCCGCCATCGAACGGGCCGTACGGGTGCTGCGGCTGCTTGCGGCGCAGGACTCAATGTCGCTGGCGAAGACAGTGGAAGCCACCGGCATGAACAAGAGCACCACCTACTACATTCTGCGCACCCTGCTGGCCGAGAATCTCGTCCAGTACGACGACACCGGACAGGGCTACCAACTCGGCCCCGCACTGGTCGAACTCGGTGCCGCCGCGGCCAACCAGATGAACGACGTCAGCATCGCCAAGCGCAGCCTGGCGAAACTGCTGGACCAGATGAACGCCACGATCGTGCTGTACCGGCGGATCAGCCTGACCGAGATCATTTTGGTCGACAAGCTGGAGCGCCCGCACCGGGTACGCATCACCCTGCAGGTCGGCTCGCCGGTGCCGATCCAGGGCGGCTCGTTCGGCCGGGTCTTCCTCGCCTACGACGAGCCCTCGCAGGTCAGTGCCGCGCTGGCCACCGGGCTGCAACTTTTCACCAGCAAGAGCGTCGCCCGCAAGGAGATCTTCCTGCGCGACCTGGAACGGGTGCGCGAGCAGGGTTTCGCGGTCGACCACGAGGGCTACGCGCTGGGCGTCAGCACCGTCGCCGCGCCGGTATTCGGGCCCGACGGGCGGATCCGGCTGGTCGCCGCCGCCGTGGCTTTCACCAGTGAGATGGACGAACAACAATCCGCCCTGTACGGGCGGCTGCTGCGCGAATGTTGCGAGCGGATCACAAAGATGCTCGCCGGTCGTATCGAACTCGTCGGTCAGCACGAGTCCTGGGTCGACCACCAATCTCCGAAGGATAGGGAGTACCACACATGACGGCTACGGCCTCGGTTTCAACACAGTCGCTCCGCGGTCAGGTAGCCGTGGTCACCGGTGGCGCGGGCGGGCTGGGCCTGGCCATCAGCCGGGAACTCGGAATGGCCGGCGCCATCGTGATCGTCGCCGACATCGCCGCCGAACCCGCCGCCCGCAGTGCCGAGCAACTCGCCGCGGACGGCGTCGAGGCACACCCGCACGTGCTGGACGTGACGTCCCGGCAGAGCATCGACGCGATGGCCGCCGAGGTGAACGCCCGCCACGGCCGCATCGACATCCTGGTCAACAACGCCGGCTTCCCGGTGGACCGGCCGCTGGTGTCCATGAGTGACGAGGACTGGCACCAGGTGCTCAACGTGTGCCTGTACGGCACCTTCGCGTGCAGCCGGGCGGTGGTGCCGGGCATGATCGAGCGCGGCTACGGACGGCTCATCAACATCAGCTCCCGCGCGTACCTCGGCAACCCGGGGCAGGCGAACTACGCGGCGGCCAAGGCCGGCATCGTCGGCCTGACCAGTACGTTGGCCAAGGAACTCGGCAAGCACAACATCACGGTCAACGCGGTCGCCCCCGGCCTGATCGCCACCGACACCGTCCGCCGGCACCCGAAGTTCGACGCCATCGCGGAACGGGCGCAGCGCGCCAACTCGATCCGCCGCCTCGGCACCCCCGAGGACATCTCCGCCGCCGTGCTGTACCTCGCCTCGCCGGCAGCCTCATTCGTCACCGGGGACGTGCTGCACGTCACCGGCGGCCGGTTCAGCTGAGGCGGCGGCGATGGACGTCATGCTGAGTGAGGACGAGCGGCTGCTGCGCGACAGCGTGCGCTCGTACCTCGACGCGAAGATCGCACCGATCGTGACCGAGCACGAACGGGCCCGCACCTTCCCCTGGCATCGGCTGGCCGAGCTGTACGAGTTCGGGTACGTGCGCGGCGTGGTGCCGGAGGCGGACGGCGGCGACGGCGCCAGCCACATGGTGCTGGCGTTGCTGATGCAGGAGGCCGGCCGCTGCTGGGGTTCGCTGCGCACCACGCTCAACGTGCAGAGCATGCTGGCCCGGGTACTGAGCACGGCCGGCACGCCGGAGCAGAAGGAACGGTTCCTTCGGCCGCTGTTGGCCGGGCAACGGTTCGGCTGGTTCGCGCTCACCGAACCCGACGCGGGTTCCGACGCCGGTGCGCTGCGCACCACCGCCCGGCGCGACGGGGATGACTATGTCATCAACGGGCGGAAGCTCTACATCACCAACGCCCTGGCCGGCGACTTCGGGGTCGTGCTGGCCCGGGTGCCGGACACCGGCGAGGTCAGCGCGTTCCTGGTGGAGCAGACGGAGTCGGAGTACCAGGCCTACGACATTCCGCACATGCCGCTGCGGGCCACGACCAGCTGCGAACTGGTCTTCGACCAGACCCGCATTCCGGCGGCCAACCTGCTCGGCGAGTTGGGCCGTGGGCTGTCCCTGGCGATGTCCGGCGTCAACCTGGGCCGGTTGAACATGGCGATGGGCGCGGTCGGGCTGGCCCAGGCGTGCCTGGAGTCCTGCGTGGACTTCGCCCGTACCCGGGAACAGTTCGGCCGCCCGATCGCCGGGTTCCAGCTGGTGCAGCAGATGGTGGTGGAGGTCGCCACGCTCACCGAGACCGCCCGGCTGCTGGGCTACCAGGCGGCCCGCACGCTCGACGCCGGGCTGCCGGGCCGGTACGAGTGCTCGATGGCCAAGTACTACTGCGGCGAGGCGGCCGGTCAGGCGGCAACGCTCGCGTTGCAGGTGCACGGCGGGGCCGGGCTGATGGAGGAGTCCCCGGTGGAGCGCTACTTCCGTGATGCGCGGGAGGCGACCATCCCCGAGGGCACCAGCCAGATCCAGATCCTGCATCTGGGCAAGCACCTGCTCGGGGTGTCGGCACTGCGATGAACACAGCACATATCGGAGGAGATGTCATGTCCGGGCCGCTGCAGGGCGTACGGGTCATCGAGGTGGCGGCGTTGGGCCCGGTGCCGTTCGCCGGGATGCTGCTGGCCGACATGGGCGCCGAGGTGATCCGGGTCGACCGGGTGGGCGCCCCCGCGCCGGGTGCCGGAGCGAGCGTCGAGACGGATCCGCGGCACCGGCACCGGCGCACCGTGGCACTGGACCTCAAGCGGCCCGAGGGCGTGGATCTGTTGCTGCGCCTCGTGGAGGGCACCGACGTGCTGATGGAGGGGATGCGGCCCGGCGTGATGGAACGGCTGGGCGCCGGCCCGCAACCCTGCCTCGAACGCAATCCGGGGCTGGTCTACGCGCGGATGACCGGCTGGGGGCAGGACGGGCCGCTGGCCCAGCGGGCCGGGCACGACATCAACTACATCGGGATCGCCGGAGCGCTGTACCCGATGGGGCCGGCCGAGCTGCCACCACCGGTGCCGTTGAACCTGGTCGGCGACTTCGGCGGCGGCGCGATGTACCTGGCCTTCGGCATCGCCTGCGCGCTGCGCGAACGGGAGCGCTCCGGGGCCGGGCAGGTCATCGACGCGGCCATGGTGGACGGTGCGGTCTCGCTGACCGCGATGTTCCACGGGATGCTGGCCGCCGGCACCTGGTCGGACCGGCGGGAGAGCAACGTGCTCGACGGCTCGGCGCACTTCTACCGCACGTACCGCACCAGCGACGGTGGCTTCATGGCGGTCGGCGCGATCGAGCCGCAGTTCTACGCCCAGCTGCTGTCCGGGCTCGGGGTGGCCGCCGCCGACTTTCCGCAGCACGACCGGGAGCGCTGGCCCGCGTTGGCCGCCGAGTTCGCCCGGATCTTCGCCACCCGCACCCGGGACGAGTGGACCGCGGTGTTCGACGGCACCGACGCCTGCGTCACACCGGTGCTGTCGATGGCCGAGGCCGCCGCTCACCCGCATCTGGCCGCCCGGGGCACGCTGGTGCCGGTCGCGGGTACGCCCCAGCCGGCACCCGCACCGCGGTTCTCCCGGACCGCAGCGGTGCCGCCGGGCCCGCCGGTCGGGTACGGCCGGCACACCGACGAGCTGCTCGCCGGCCTCGGACTGTCCGTGGCAGACATCGAACGGCTGCGCGCCGAGCGGATCGTGGGTTAGCGACATGACGAACGAGGACATCGAGTACGACGAGCGCGACGGCATCGCCACCATCCGGCTCAACCGGCCGGAGGTGGGCAACGCGCTGTCCCGACGGATGCGGCCCCGGCTGCGCGAGTTGTGGGCGAAGGTACGCGACGACCCGTCGGTACGGGTGGTCATCGTCACCGGCACCGGGGACCGGCACTTCTGCACCGGTGCCGACGTCCGCGAGGTGGCCGACGCCGGTACGACCTCGTCCGGGCACGGCACGGTGGCCGAGGACATCGTCTGGTCACCGTTGCAGAACCAGGTGTGGAAGCCCGTCATCTGCGCCGTGAACGGGTTGGTCGCCGGAGGCGGGCTGCACTTCGTCGCGGACGCCGACGTCGTCCTGGCCGCCGAACATGCCCAGTTCATGGACACCCATGTCAGCGTCGGGCAGGTCGGTGCGGTGGAGAACATCGGACTGGCCCGCCGCCTGCCGCTGGGCACGGTGCTGCGGATGACGCTGGCGGGCAGGGGCTTCCGGCTCGACGCGGCCCGCGCGTACCAGCTTGGTCTGGTCGACGAACTGGTGCCGGCGGCCGGCCTGATGGACGCCGCGCGGGAACTGGCCGTGGCCATCGCTGCCAACTCCCCGAGTGCCGTGTCGCGCTCGAAGCAGGCCATCTGGGGTGCGGCCGAACGGCCACACCAGGAGGCCCTGGAGTACGGCTGGGAACTGGCCCGCCGGCAGTGGACCCACCCCGACTTCATCGAGGGTGCGCGCGCCTTCGTGCAGCGACGCCCTCCCCAGTGGAACACCGAGGTGCCGGCATGAGGTGGGCCTTCACCGCCGATCAGGAACGCCTGCGCGACGAGGTGCGGGCCTTCCTGGCCGAACATGCGCACCAGCGCGACCCGATGCAGTACTTCCACGGACGCGGCGGCGCCAGCCGCGAGCTGTACCGCGAGCTCGGCCAACGCGGCTGGCTACGGCTGGCCTGGCCGCGTGAGTGGGGCGGGCAGGGCGCGCGGCCCTCCACCGAGTTCATCGTCTGGGACGAGCTGGCCTACGCCCGCGCGGTCCGCCCCGACCTGGCCGCCGGGATCGTCGCGAAGACCATCATCGGGCACGGTACGGACGAGCAACAGGCCCGTTTCCTGCCCGGCATCGGCCTGGGCGAGATCAGCTTCGCGTTGGGATACTCGGAGCCGGAAGCCGGATCGGACCTGGCCGGGGTGCGCACCCGGGCGGTACCCGACGGCGACGGGTACCGGGTCACCGGCGAGAAGCGGTGGACCTCCGACGCGCACAACTCCGACTACCTGTGGCTGCTGTGCCGTACCCCGGAAAGTGGTCACACCCTGCTGATGCTCGACCTCACCGCGCCCGGGGTGCAGATCCGGCCGATCGACACCATCGACGGGCACCGGCTCAACGAGGTGAGCCTCGACGACGTGTACGTGCCGCAGGAGAACCGGATCGGTGCCGAAGGCGAGGCATGGCGGCTGATCCGGGCCGCGCTGGCCGTCGAGCGGCATCTGATGGTGCTGCCCGGCCGGGTCCGCCGCGACTTCGAGGATCTGCTGCGCTGGTCGACCGAGCGGGGCTGGTCGGCCAATGCCCGGACCCGTGACGACATCGCCGACATCGCGCTGGACGTGGCCGAGGTGGAGGCGGCGGCCATGAGCACCCTCGCGGCCCTGGAGGCCGGCCACGACGGTGCCGCGCAGGCGGCGCGGGCGAAGCTGTTGGGCAGCAGGACCCTGCAACGCATCGCGCGGCTGCCGTTCGACGTCGGCGATGCCGGGGCCGCCCGCACCGGCACGCCGAGTTTCCTGTGGCACGAGACCTTCATGGAGACCATCGCCGGAGGTACCTCGGAAATCATGCTGGGCGTGTTGGCCCGCGAGGCGCTCGGGCTGGGAGGACGCCGATGACCGGGTACCTGGACGTGCTCGCCGACCACGCGCGGCACGCGCCGAACGCGCCGGCGCTGATCGACCCGGTCGGCGAGTACACCTACGCGGAACTGTGGACCGCGGTCGAGGAGCACGCCGCCGCGCTGCGCGCCCTCGGCGTCGTCCCCGGCGACCGGGTGGTCACCGCGCTGGCGCCCGGCGCCCCGCATCTGGCCGCGTTGTTCGGGGTGATGGCCGCCGGGGCGGTCGCGGTGCCGCTGAACATCCGACTCGCCCGGCCCGAGGCGTACGCCTTCCTGGCCCCGCTCCGCCCGGCCCAGTTGCTGGCCGCCGTACCCGACACCGAGCTGGCGGCCCGGCTGGGCTGCGGCCTGGCCACCCTGCCCTCGGCCGGCACTTCCGGATCGTTGACCGACCGGATGTCGCTGACCGTCGTGACGCCCGCCTCGTCGTCGCCCGAGTTCCGCGACGAAACGGCCGCGATGATCATCGGCACCGGCGGCACCACCGGCGAACCGAAGGGTGCCACCTGGACCCATTCGGCGCTGTACCAGTACGCCGCGTCCTGTCAGGCGCAGATGGACATCCGGCGTACCGACGTGGAGCTGTACTTCTCCCCGTTCTTCCACATCGCGGTGGCCACGATCGTGTTCTCGACCCTGTTCGCGGGCGGCACCGCCTGGCTGCTGCCGCGCTTCGACGAGGCCGCTGTCCTCGACGCGCTCGCCACCGGCCGGCCCACCCGGCTGTTCGGCGCACCCACCGCACTGGTGCGGCTGCTGGAGCACCCCGGCTTCGGCGCGGAGCACGGTGCCTCGATCCGCCGGGTGCTGTTCGGCTCCACCGCCAGCGTGCCTGCCTTCCCCGGTCGGCTGCGCGCCGCGTTTCCGCAGGCCCACCTGATCACCGGGTACGGCGCCACCGAGTTCGGCGCGGTGGCCCGGCTCCGCTCCTGGGAACAGGAGGACGGCGTCGACCGGGGGCTGGGTCGCCCGGTGCCGGGCGCGTCGATCCGCATCGTCGACGACGCCGGCCACGACGTGCCCCGGGGCAGCGTCGGTGAGGTCGTGGTCCGCGCGCCGTGGCAGATGTCCGGGTACTGGGCGCGGCCGGAACAGACCCATGCCACGGTGGTCGACGGTGCGATCCGCTCCGGTGATCTCGGCCGGCTCGACGAGGACGGCTTCCTCCACCTGGCCGGCCGTGCCAAGGACATGATCATCTCAGGGGGCGAGAACGTCTTCCCGATCGAGGTGGAGAACGTGATCGCCCGGCATCCGCAGGTCCACCAGGTTGCGGTGTTCGGCGTGGACGACCCGCTGTGGGGCGAACGGGTGGAGGCCGCGGTCGTGCCGCACCCCGGCAGCGGCGTGGATTTCGAAGGGGTGCGCGAGCACTGCCGGGCGGCACTGGCCGGATACAAGGTGCCTCGCCGGTTCCACGTGCTCGACGCGCTGCCAGTCACCCCAGCGATGAAGGTGGACAAACGTGCCCTACGGGAGGTCACCCGTGACGCTTGAGGTGGACTACGGTCAGCAGCCGCGCGAGTTCGCGGAGGCGGTGCGCACGCTGTGCCGGCGTCATGAGGAAGGTTGGCGTCACCTGCCCGGCGACGGGTTTCCCGAGGAGACCTGGCAGGACCTCGCCGACATCGGGTTCCTCGGCCTCGCGGCCGAGGGCACCGAGGTGGCCGGCGAGATCGCCGCCGTCATGGAGGAGCTGGGCGGCCTCGGCTGCCCCGGCCCGCTCTGGGAGACCGTCCTGGCGACCCGCGCCGCCGCCGAACCACCGGCGGACGGCATCGCCACCGTGGGCACCGGCGGCCCGCTGCCCTGGGGACACCGCGCCACCGTGTTCTTCGCGCTCACCGACGACGGCCTCTGGGAGTGTGAGCCGGTCGGCGAGGCGGTGCCGACACCGATGCTCACCGGTGAGCTGTGGGCAGAGGTGCCGCTGGCACCCCGCAGGCGGGTTCCCGACGAGTGCGGCGCGCTCGCCCTGGGGGACCTGGCGCTCGCCGCGCAACTCGTCGGAGCCGGTGCCCGGCTGGTTCGGGACGCCGCCGAGTACGTGGCCGGCCGCCACCAGTTCCGCCGGCCGCTGGGCGACTTCCAGGGCGTGGCCTTCCCGCTCGCCGAGGCCGACATCCAACTGGCCGCCGCGCGGGCCCTGACCAGCCGGGCCGCGTCCCGGCTGGCGGATGGCGGTGCGGACGCCGCCCGCGCCGCCCGCGCCGCCGTCCTTTCCGCCGCCCGCGCGGCCCGTACCGCCACGTACCACACCTTCCAGGCGTACGGCGCGATGGCGTTCACCGAAGAGGGTGGCGTGGCCTGGTACGGGCGGCGCATCGCGCAGCTGCGCACCCAGGCGCTGACCCCGTACCGCAGGGCGGCGTGGACCGCCGACGTCTTCGAGAGGAATTCCCCATGACCGACGAGGTTGTCGTCCTCGCCACGGCCCGTACCCCGTTCGGCCGCTTCGGCGGCGCCCTTCGTGACCTGCCCCTGCCCGACCTCGGCGTGATCCCGGTGGGCGCCGTGCTGCACCGCGCCGGGCTGACCGGCGCGGACGTCGACGAGCTGGCGTTCGGGGTGAACTTCCCCGGCTCCGAGCGTTCGGTGGCCCGGCAGGTGCTGCTACGGGCCGGCATCCCCGAGGAGAAGGTGGCGTACACCGTCGACCGGGCCTGCTGCTCGTCGCTCGCGGCGATCACGCTGGCCAGCCGGGGACTGCGGCTCAACGACACCGCGCTGAGCATCGCCGGCGGCGTGGAGAACCTGAGCCGGGTGCCGTACTTCGTGCACGCGGCCCGCTTCGGAAACCGGATCGGCGACATCGTGCTCACCGACCAGCTCGTGGTGGCCTGCCCGCACACGGGGGTACCCCGGGCCGTGCAGGCCGGCGCCGAGGCCACCGAGTACGGGGTGGACCGCGCCGAACAGGACGACTGGGCGCTGCGCAGCCAGCAACGGTACGCGGACGCCCTGGCCCGTGGCTGCTTCGACGACGAGATCGTGCCGGTGGACGTGCCGGACCGGACCGGCCGCCCGGTACGGCTGGCCGTCGACGAGGCGCCGCGGCCCGACACCACCGCAGAGCGACTGGCTGCGCTGCCGACGGTCTACGACAGCGCCACGGTGACGGCGGGCAACGCGCCCAACATGAGCACCGGCGCGGTGGCCCTGGTGCTGGCCAGTACGGCGGAGGCGACCCGGCGCGGCACCACTGGCCTGGCCACCGTCAGCGCGTGCACCCAGGTGTCGGGCGATCCGCAGCGCCTGGCGTCGATGCCCGCGCGGGCGGCCCAGCGGGCACTGGCCCGGGCCGGCCTGACCCTGGAGGACATCGACCTGATCGAGGTCAACGAGGCATTCGCGGCGGTGCCCCTGGTCACCACACTTGCTCTGGCGGACGGGGACCGGGGCGAGGCGCTGCGGTTGCGCGAGCGGACGAACGTCAACGGCGGCGCTGTCGCAATCGGCCACCCCACGGGCGCGACGGGCGGCCGGCTGGTGATGACAATGATCAACGAGCTGCGCCGACGGGGCGGGGGGAGGGGCCTGGTCGCCATCTGCGGCGGCGTCGGCGAAGCCGAGTCGGTCATCGTCACCGTCCGCTGACCCGCCCGCCTTCCTTCTCAAGGCGGCCTGCGCTCAGCCAGCCAGGCCAGGTCGGGCTCGCCGAGCTTGACCAGCAGTTGGGCGGCGAGCCGGTACATCCGCACCGGCAGATCGGCGGCGGCGGGCGTGTCGTCCGGCTGGGCGGGGTAGGCGCGGCGGCTGTCGGCGAGCAGGTCGGGCAGCATCCGTAACACTCGGGCGTGGTGGCCGTTGCGGTAGGCCGTCCAGGCGTACCCGATCTGGCCGTCATGCTGCCGCAGCGACGCCGCCGGCGGGCGGTCGCCGCCGGTCCTGGGTACGTCGTAGCGCGCCAACGCCTCGCGTACCCGCTCCACGGCGATGCCGGTGTCGGTGCCGGCGACCGATCTCCGCTGGGCCTTGCCGCCGAGCAGCACGGCCGGGGTGACCCCGAGGGCCGTAGCCACCGTTTCAATCACCGAGAACCGATCGAGGGTGCGGACGCCGCGCTCGACCTTGTCCACCCAGCTCTCTTGCCGACCCGGTCGGCGAAGACCTGCTGGCTCATGCCCCGATTGACCCTCAGCTCCGCTACCCGCCGCCCGATCGGCGGCTTGTCGCCGTTGCGCCGGCCGGACCGGGTCATCGCTTTCGCTCCGTCGGTGGCATGGCCAACGTGGACTCCCCGCAGCGCGGACACCACCGCGACTTGATACGGAAGGGCCGCAGCCTTCCTCATCGCCAACCGACGAGGCGGACACGCTGCGCCCGGCGCTTTGAACGACTTCGACACAGGTGCTAACGGCTCACTCGGCGCTCTCGGGCCAGATGAGGCCCTGGTCGGTCCAGATGACACCCTTGTTGTGGCAGAGGCAGAAGGGGTGGCCGACAAGGGCGGTGTAGACCCGAAAGCCGTAGCCCTCGGGCCCCATGGAGTCTCGCTTCAGGGTCGCACCGAGGCCTAGGACGCGGCTCTGCTCCGCCTCGATATCGTCTACTTCGAAGTCGAGGTGGAACTGTTTGGGGTGCTCATCGTCGGGCCACTGGGGGGCTCGGTAGTCCTCCACCCGGTTGAAGGCCAACTCGATCTCGCCGAACTGGATACCGGCCCAATTCTCGTCGCTGCCCTCCTTCACCGGGCGACCCGTCACCTCGGAGTAGAAGGCTGCCAGCTTCATCGTGTCCGGGCAATCGATGATGAAATCGGTGAGTCGCAGCATCCGGCGATGCTGTCACAGATGAGATGGCCGAGGGTGGCGACCCTGGTAGAGGCGGGTAGGAAGCAGGTGGCCGCCCTCACTCAGGCGCGGCTCCGGCGCCGGGAAAGCTCCGCTTGGCGGTGCTCGTAGTCGACCACCCGGTCCCGCCGCAGCCAGTAGACATCCGGCCGGCGCGCCGAGGCCAGCGCGCAGATCGTGCCGAGGTTTGCCTACACCAGCTCGATGATCTCCCGGATCGCCACGTCCCCCGGGAAGAGGAACATGTGCACCTTGGCGTCGAGTAGCGCCCTGAGCTCGACCTCACGCTTCAGGATGTTCTGGTCGCGCCCGAACACCACCCAGCCATGGTCGCCGATGACCGGTAGCCAGTCTTCGTCCCTGAGTAGAACTCAGGCGGCGCGGCCCAGGAGGACGCGCGCGGCGGCTCTGACTTCAGCGAGGCGGTATCCACGAGGCCCGCAGTCCGCTCGAAGGCCCCGACCGGCCGGGACGCCGAGTTTCGCCTTGGCCGCGCGGACCGTCTTCACCCGGCGCGTCGATAGGTCGTGGGTGCGGGCGACGTTCATAATTGGCCCCGGTCGGCCCCCGCGTTCCTTGGGCCGCTGGGCGTACACGTCGGGGCTGCGAAGCGGATGCGCCGGTCGGGGCGTGATCGTCGATGACCAGGGCTGATGTGCCGCGAGTGGGCGGTGGAGACAGGAGCTTTCAACGCATGACCGATGCAGCAGTAGAACACCGCGCCGCTGCCAGGGCGTTCACCGAGCGTGTCCGAGGTGTCGCCCCCTCTGCCTGGGACAACCCCACCCCCTGCGAAGGCTGGGTGGCGAGGGACGTGGTGCGCCACCTGACTGAGTGGCTCCCGGCGTTCCTGAGCGCAGGCGCTGGCGTCCAGTTGCCGAAGGGGCCGGCGGTGGACGACGACCCGGTGGCTGCCTGGGTGGCGCACAACGACGGCGTGCAGGCGCTGCTCGACGACCCCTCGACGAGTGGACGGACCCTGTCGAACCCGCATCTCGGCGAGATGTCGATCGAACAGGCGATCAGCATGATCTACATCCCTGACGTCTTCATCCACACCTGGGACCTGGCCCGAGCCACCGGGCAGGACGAGCGACTCGATCCCGACAGGTGTGCCCGGCTCCTTGAGGGAATGCGGAAGATGGACGGCGCGATGCGGGGGAGCGCGTTCGGGCCGCAGGTCGAGGTTGCCGAGGACGCCGACGTGCAGACCCGCCTGCTCGCCTTCACCGGTCGCAGGCCGTGAGCCCGTGCTCCTGAGGCCAGGCCAACCCGAGCCCGGCCCGGCCAGGGCCGGTGTCAGGCCCGGGTGGGGTCGATGGTGGCGGCGAGGGGGGGTTCAGCTGGTTGCGGTCCTCGTCGATCCAACCGGCGACGATCATTTCCGCCCTGGGCAGGTGCCGTTGCAGCGGCGTGAGGATGTAGCCGGGATGCACCGAGGCGGCGCGCACCCCCGAGGAGCGGCCGAGCACGTCGAGGTGGATGGCGAAGAGCTTGTTGGCCCGCTTCGCCTGCGAGTACGCCTGCCACTTGTCGTAGCGCTCAGCGCGTAGGGGACCTGCGCCGGGTAGGGCCGCCCGCCCCAGGCAGCTAAGTCGTGGGAAGGTGGACGGCCCGCTGGATCAGCTCGTTCACCCGCTCGCTCAGTTCGCGTACGGCCGCCGGGTCGTCGCCGTCCACGGCCGTGATGCCGTCGACCAGCGCCGCGTACTCGGAGGTCAGGCGCAGATACCTGCGGCGGAACTCCCGGTCGACCTTGCCGCCGCGTGTGCCCGCCTGGGCGTACCGCTGGTCGAGGTCGATGATCTGCTGGGCGAGCACGGCGGTGGCGGCGCTGAGCGCGGTGCGGTCGTCCGCCCGGTCGTCGCGGCGGGCGCGGCGGGCGGTCGCCAGCCGGCCGGCCCGGCGGCCCGCGACGTAGAGCGCCGCCGATCCGGCGACGACGGCCGTGATCGCCGCGCCCGCGAGCAGGTACCGGGGCAGGGAGGGGCTGATGGTACGGGCGCCGTCGGGAGCGATGCCGGCGCCCACCAGCCGGTCGTAGTTGACGGCGATGATCTTCAGCGCCTCCAGCGGGCGGTCGACGAAGGTGTCGGTGCCGTTGCCGACGGTGGTCTCCGCGACGGCGGCCCGGCCGAAGTTCTTCTTGTCGCGTTTGGGCAGCAGCGCGCAGCCGTAGGTGTCCCAGTCCTCCCCGTCGCGGCTCATCACCAGCACCACCGTCCCGTCGGCGGCGCGTTTGACCTGGTCGCAGGCGTCGCGGAGCTTCGCCCCCGGTTCCAGCAGGATCACCACCAGCCGGCGGTTGCCGATGATCTTTTCTGCCGCGGCCCGGTCCAGGTCGACGCCGGGCGCGGCGTACACCGACGAGGTGCGGACCTGGCGGGCGATCGGCCCGTCCAGCGCGCCGCCGGTCCACAGCGCCCACCCGGCCAGCACCGCGCAGGCCAGGACCGCGAGGCCGAAGGGCGTGCCGAGCAGGTCACCGAGCCTGCGGCGTACGGACGGTCTCACGTCAACCTGCCCTGTAGATAGATGTCCGGCCGGTAGCCGGGGATGCCCAGCGTGCGGGCGGCGTCGTCCAACTCGTTGGCCGCCTTCGCCAGCAACGTGTGGACGTGCCGGTCCGGCAGCTCCTCGCCGAGCGCCTCGCGGGCAGCCTGTAGCCGGACGATGCCCCGGGTCAGCGCCGGATCGCTGCGGACGTCCGTCAACAGGGACATCTCCACGGCGAGGGCGGTGAGCCCGGCCAGCCGGGCCGGCACGCCGCCCCGGTGCGGGCCACCGGCGATGCGGCCCCGCAGGCCGCCCCCGGCGCGGCGCAGTGACCGGACCGACAGGGCCAGGAACGCCGCCACGCACGCCGCGAAGACCCACGGCAGCGCCGGCAGCGCCACCCGCAGCGGGTCGGCCGGCCGGTACGGCAGCGGCCGGTCGAACAGTCCCGCGTAGCGGACGTCGGTGACCCGGTTCAGATAGACGCCCAGCGCGTTGCGCTGCGGGTAGTCGGAGCGGCTGAGCAGGTCGGCGAACTGACCGTAGAAGCTCGCCTCGACCAGCTCGGCGAAGTCCTCCCGCCCCGGGCCGTGGTACTCGATCCAGAGCCCGTGCAGCACCACGATCGGCTGGTCCGGGAAGAGCTTGGCCAGCGCCGGGCCGTACCGGGGCAGCGGGGTGCCGTCGCGCTGCGCGGGGAACGCGGCGAACCACGCGCCGTCGGGGAAGGCTTCCTTCGCGGTCTTGGCGGGAACGTCGGTCAGGGTGGCCCCGGCCGCGCAATGCAACCCGCTCGCCCGCAGGTCGGCGGCGACGACGGCCAACTCCCGCGCGGTCGGCTCACGCGTGGTCAACTCGTCGAGGTCCGGCGGGGCGGGGCGGTCCTGCAACGCCGTGATGAGTGTCAACAGCGGCCCCGTCACGTCGCCGACGGCGAACTGGGCCCGCCAGCTCGGCAGGTCGTCGGCGACGGCCCGGTAGAAGCCGCCGCTGACCTCGGTGCCGACCACCAGGACGGTGGCGTTCTCCACGTCCCGGAGCCGCTTGCGTTCGTCCTCGTCGAGGCCGGGCGGCGCGACCAGGATGCGGACGTCGGTGCTGCCGATGACCTCCCGGACCCGCTGCTCGTTCCACCGGGCGATCGATCCGGGCAACCGGACCACCGGGTCGGCCGCCACCAGTGCGGTCATCTCCTCCACCGAGGGCACGCTGGCGGCGCTCGACTCGCCGGCCGAGCCCGTCGTGCCCCCCGCCGAGGACGACGACGGTGACCGACCGTAGCTGACGTCGACGCTCTGCCGTTGGGCCTGCAGGAAGACCACCAGGACCACCACGGCGACGCCGAGCGACGCCCAGCGCAGCGCCTCGAGGGCACGCCGACGGCGACGGACGCTCATGCCTGCCCCCGCCACAACCGGTCGGCCCGCCGGGCGTGCTCCGCCGCCTCCCGCGCCGCCGCCGGCCCGCCCCGGCCGGCGGCGATCAGCTCGGCGCGGTTGAGCAGCCGCTCGGCCTCGGGCACCCGAGTCGCCGCCGCGTCCCGGCTGACTGCGGCGCCGTCGATCTCCGCCCGCGCGGTCGACCAGGCGGTCCGGCGCGCTCGGTCGCGGGCCCGCCACCGGGGCAGCAGGGTCGTCACGAAGCCCGCGCCCACCAGCAGCAGGCCACCGGCGAGCCAGATCGGGAGGGTCTGTGCCATGCGCTCCAACCTTGTGCCGAGGGCCGAGCCCCGCCTGGGCGGCCCACCCCTGCCTGAGCTGCTCGGAGGCGCCTCCGAGCAGGACGAGGTACGGGCCGAGTCTGGCTGATCACGTCAACCCGGGCCACTCGGGGCCGGTGCGGGTCAGGACTTCCTCTGAGAGCGGCCGTCAGAGGCTGGTGGCGGTCCGGACCATGTCGCCACCGACCTCAACGGCTTCCGTGGCGTGCGTACGCCGAAGGAAGGGGCGGTGATCGCCATCCGTCTGGCCACCCTGCCCGACGACGGCCCCACCGGCGGGTTCTTCGAGGACGCCGGAGTCGTGCCCTGGTGACAGACGCCCCACCCGCACACGGGCACTGGCCCGACCACGACCGGCGATGACCCACGGTCAGTGGCCACCAGCGCGACAGGGCCCGGTGCCCGAGCAGGGTGGCGGTCGATGGTGAAGGATCATGCTGTGCATACCTCGACGCGTACGCGGGCTTTGCTCGGTGGGGTGGTCCTCGCGGTGGCGACGGTCGCGCTCTGGTGGGCCTGGCTCGGCTGGGACACGCAGTACACGGTCGACCCGGAGACCTCCTCGACCAGCGGCCCGTACGAGGGATGGCAGGTCGTCGGTTGCGTGCTGTCCCTGATGGCGCTCGCGGCCGTCGGCGGCTGGTTGTTCAGCCCCTGGCTGGTGGTGCCGGTGATGACGGTCTCCTTCACCGCCGCGTGGGCCTGGCGGGCGGCGACGAGCGACGACTCCGGCCTCTGGGTGATCGGCGCGGTCGGGATGCTGGTCGGATTGGCGTCCGGCAGCACCGCGGTCAGCGCCGGCGTCCGCCTGTTCCGCCGCCGCCGGGAAGCGTCCCTGACCAGCCCCCGGGACGCTTCCCGGCGCTGACTAACCCTGGGCGCGGATCCCGGCGTCGACAGGGTCAGCCGACCAGGCGGCGCTCCCAGGCCCAGGCGGCGATCTCCACCCGGTTGCGGGCGTCCAGCTTCGCCTGCACGCTGCCCAGGTGCGTCTTGACGGTGCCGACGGAGATGAACAGCTTCGCGGCGATCTCGGCGTTCGTCGCGCCCCTCGCCACCAGCCGCACCACGTCCAGCTCCCGGGGCGACAGGCCACCGTCCCCGGTCCGGGGGGCCGTGGGCGGGTTCAGGTGCCGCAGCAGCCGTACGGTGATCGACGGGCTGATCAGCGCGTCGCCGGAGACGGCGGCCCGGACCGCCTCCACCAGCAGCGCGGGACCCGAGTCCTTGAGCAGGAAGCCGCAGGCGCCGTTGCGCAGCGCGGTGTGCACGTACTCGTCGAGATCGAAGGTGGTCACCACGACCACCCGGATGGGGTCGACGACGTCGGGGCCGGCGAGCTGACGCAGGGCGTCCAGCCCGTTCAGTCTCGGCATCCGGATGTCCAGCAGGACGACGTCGGGGCGCAGCCGGCGGGCCGCCTCGACCGCCTCGACACCGTCGGCGGCCTCGCCGACCAGTTCCATGTCCGGCTGCGCGTCGATGATCATTCCGAACCCGGTCCGCACCATCGCCTGGTCGTCGGCCACCAGCACCCTGATCATCGGCCGCTCCTCGTCTCGTCGCCCCCGACCGGCAGCGCCTGACCGCCCCGAGCCGCCAGCGTCTCGGGCGACCACGCCTCTGCTGCCAGTTCCTCCGCCGGCAGCGCATCCGGGGGCAGCGGCCCGCCGTCCAGCGGCAGCGCCGCCGCCACGACCCATCCGCCGCGCTCCCCGGGGCCGGCGCGCAGCCGCCCGCCCCGCGCCTCCACCCGCTCCGTCAGCCCGGCCAGCCCGAAACCCCGCCGGCCGGCGCGCCGTCCCGACCCGTCGTCGACCACCCGCACCAGCAGCGACCGGGGCGTGCGGTGCAGGCGCACGTCCACCCGGCTCGCCCCGGCGGCGTGCCGCCGGACGTTCGTCAGCGCCTCCAGTACCACCCGGTACGCCGAGGACGCCACCTCGACCGGCAGACCGTCGAGCGGCCCGTCCGTGTGCAGTCGGGCCCGCACCGGGCCGGCGGCGGTGAAGTCCTCGACCAGTTCCGGCAGGTCGGCCACCCCGGCCAGGGGTGCCATCGGGGCGTCGGGCGGGGCGTCGGCGTCGCGGAGCACGCCGATCATCCGGCGCATCGCCGCCATGGTCTCCGCGCCCGCGTGCTCGATCCGTTCCAGGGCGAGCACCGCCCGCTCGGGGTCCTGCGCGGCGACGTACCGGGCCCCCTGGGCCTGGACCACGATGCCGGTGACGTGGTGGGCGATGAAGTCGTGCAGGTCCCGGGCGAACTCGGCGCGTTGCTCGGCGCGTACCGCCGCGAGCTGCCGTTGCCGGGCGTTGGCCACCAGCCGCAGGTACGTGCCGGCGGCGGCGGCCCCGGCGGCGAGCAGCGCGTATCCCATGCCGATGGCGAGGTGGCCGTTGTCGACCCCGGCGCGCATCGGCAGCAGGGTCACGGCCAGGCCGGTCGCGGCGACGGCGACCAGCGCCGGCAGCGGGGCGGCCCGCCGGGCGACCACGTAGGCCGTCCCGAGCAGCCCGCAGGACTCCGCCAACCCCCACATCTGGGCCGCCGTCAGCAGCGGCACCCGACCGTCCTGCCCGCCGGTGAGCCGCAGGTAGCCGTAGCCGACCGTGGTGGCCAGCGACCACAGCGCCACCGCAACGGCCGCCGCTGCCAGCCGGCGGGAGTTCTGCGGGTGCGCGGGCAGCCACACCGCCGCGGTGGCGACCGCCAGGGCGACCTGGGCCGCAGCGGCCGGCAGGGCCAGGGTGCCGCCGACGAGGAAGACGTAACCACCGCCGACGTCGACCAGCCCGAGCAGTGCCATGCCGAGCAGGGCGGCGAGCTGCCCGGCCCGGCGCCACCGGCGGCGGGGAAGTGGGATCACCGAAACCACGGTAGCCACTCGGCCGGCCCGGGGGATCTGCCGAAAGTCGGACCCGGCCGGCGGCGGGTCCGCCGGCGGACCGATGCGCCGCCCACCTGCGGCGACGCAGGCTGGCCGGGTCCCGTCAGAGCTGGAGGAATCATGACCACCCACCATCCGGACCCGAGCCCGGCCGTCGCGGCCGTCGACCTGGTCAAGGTGTACGGCAGGGGAGAAGCGGCGGTACGCGCCCTCGACGGCGTCTCCGTCGGCTTTCGTCGTGCCGCGTTCACCGCCATCATGGGTCCGTCCGGGTCCGGCAAGTCCACCCTCATGCACTGCCTGGCGGGGTTGGACACGGCCACCTCGGGGCAGGTGCTGCTCGGCGACACCGACCTGGGCCGGCAGTCGGACCGGGCGCTGACCCGGGTACGCCGGGACCGGATCGGGTTCGTCTTCCAGGCGTTCAACCTGCTGCCGCAGCTCACCGCAGTGCAGAACATCACCCTCCCGCTCGACCTGGCCGGCCGGGCCCCCGACCGGGAGCTCCTCGCCCGCGTGGTGGACGCGCTGCGCATCGGCGACCGGCTGACCCACCGCCCCAGCGAGCTCTCCGGCGGCCAGCAGCAGCGGGTGGCGTTGGCCCGTGCGCTGGTCGCCCGCCCGGAGGTCGTCTTCGCCGACGAACCGACCGGCAACCTGGACTCCCGCGCCGGGGCGGAGGTGCTCGCCCTGCTCCGCGACTGCGTGCGTACCCTCGGCCAGACCGTGGTCATGGTCACCCACGACCCGGCCGCCGCCGCGTACGCCGACCGGGTGGTGCTGCTGGCCGACGGCCGGATCGCCGGCGACCTGGCCTCGCCCGACCACGCCTCGATCACCGCAGCCCTGCACGCCGTCTCCCTGCGCGACGAGGCCCGGCACGAACGCATCCTGCGCGACCGCGACCGCGACCCGGCCCTGCGCGACCCGGCCCTGCGTGGTTCGGCGGTGACCCGGTGACCCGGCGCACGAGCGTGCTGCGCGCCCAGCTCGTTGACGCCGTCCGCCGCCCGGCCCGGACCCTGCTGACCGGGTTGGCGGTCGTCGTCGCGGCATTCGTGGTCTTCGGCAGCGTGCTGGGATACCAGATCACCGAGCGGACCGTGCTCGCCGACATCGGCGGGACCCCGGCGGCGGTCGACCTGCTCGTCTCCGGCGAGGACGGGGTCAGCACCGAGGCCCTCGCCGCGATCCGGAAGGTGCCGGGGGTGGCCGAGGCGGTGGGCCGCACCGACAGCTTCCACGAGTTCCCGGGCACCAGCGGGGACGGGATCTCGGTCTACGCCGACCCAGGCTCCGGCCCGTTCGCCACGGTCCGGTTGCTCTCCGGCGACTACCCCGACGCGGCCGACGAGATCGCCGTTACCCCGCGCACCGCGCAGCGGCTCGGCCTGGACGTCGGCGGCACGGTCCGGCTGGCGGCGGCTGACCGGGGCCGGCCGGTCACGTTGACCGTCGTCGGCGTCGTGGCCACCCCCGACGACCACGGCACGACCGGCTACACCACCGAGACCTTCGCCGCCCGCCTCGCCGGCCAGGACAGGCTCCGCCAGATCGAGCTGCGGCTCACCCCGGGTGCCGACCCGGCCGAGGTCACCGCCGCCGTCACCGCCGCGCTGAGCCGCGCTACACCGGCCGGCGTGCAGAGCCGCGCGACATCGGCCGGCGCGCAGCCGGTGGTCCGCACGGGCGCGGAGGTCCGCCAGGAGGAGGCCGAACGGGCCGTTGCGGGGGTCCGGAACCTCTTCGCCCTGGCCACGATGTTCGTGGCGATCGCCGTGGTGGCCGCCGTCCTGGTCGCCGTCTCCACCTTCCGGATCGTCTTCGCCCAACGGATGCGCCAGCTCGCCCTGCTGCGTGCCGTCGGGGCCGGCCGCGCCGGCCTGCTCCGGGCTCTGGTCGCCGAGGGCGCGTTCACCGGCCTGGTCGCCGGCCTGGCCGGCGTGCTGGGCGCGTACGCCCTCGGCCACGCGCTGCCGCCGCTGCTGCGGGCCTTCGGCCTGGACGTCGCCGCACCCGGTCACCCGGTGGGGGCGGCGCTCGCCGTGGTCCTCGGCGCGGCCGGGGTCACCGCGCTGGCCGTGCTCGCGCCGGCCGCCACCGCCGTGCGGGTCGCCCCGCTGGAGGCGCTGCGCACGGCCACCACCACGGCCGGCCGGCGGGGTATCGGCCGGCTCCGGTTGGTCACCGGGATCCTGCTCGCCGCCGGCGCGGCGCTGGTGGGCGGCCTGGTGGTGACCATGCTGCCCGGCCCGAACCCGGAGAACTACGACCCGCTCGGGCCGCTGCTGGTGATCGTGGCCTCCGGCGCGTTGGCGTTCGCCGCCCTGGTCGCGCTCGGGCCCCTGCTGGTACGCCCGGCGCTGGCCGTGCTGGGCTGGCCGCTGCGCCGCCTCGGACCCCTCGGCCGGCTCGCCGTCGGCGGTGTCGGTGGGGCACCCCGCCGGGCGGCGGCGGTGGGCGTCGTCGTCGCGCTCGGGGTGACGCTGACCGCCGGCGCGCTGATCGGCGTCGCCACGCTGAACACGCTGATTCGGGGGGAACTGGCCGGGATGGCCCCGGCCGACATCGGCGTCACCGACCCCGATGCCGCCCCGCTGCCGCCCGGCCTGGTGGAGCGGGTGCGGGCCGTCGGCGCGCTGGACCGGGTGGTGCCGTACCGCAGCAGCGCCGACGTCCGGGTCGACCAGGTGGACCACGACGGCCTCGCCGCCGTCGACCTGGAGCTGCGCGCGCTGGGCACCTGGGGGGAGTTCGGGGCGAGCGCGGGCAGCCTCGCCGACGCCGGCCCGGGTCGGGTGGTGCTGCGGCGCAGCCTCGCCGACGCGGCGGGCGTCGGCCCGGGTGACAGCGTGACGGTCGTCCGGGGCGACCGGTCGGTGCGGCTGCGGGTGACCGCCACCATGACCGACACCCCGGTACGCGCCGGGCTGCTGGTCGACCCGGCCGACCTTGACCGGCTCGGCGTCCCGGCCGGGCCGACCGGGGTGCTGGCCGACGTGGCCGACGACGGCGAGCAGGCCCGCTCGGCGGCGGTACGGGCGCTGCGCAGCGCCGTCGGCCCCGAGGCGAGCATCCAGGTGCACGCCGACGACCGCGACGATCTCGACGGGCGGCTGCGTGAGCTGTCCACGGTGCTGCTCAGCCTGGTCGGGCTGACCGTGCTCGTCGCCGTGGTCGGCGTCGGCACCACCACCGGCCTGTCCGTGGTGGAGCGCACCCGGGAGTCGGGGCTGCTCCGGGCGGTCGGGATGACGCGGCGACGGCTCGCGGCGATGCTGACCGTCGAGGCGGGGCTGTACGGCGTCGTCGGCGCCACCTTCGGCCTGCTGCTGGCCCTGCCGTACTCGTGGCTGGCCATCGTGGCGGTCGACGCCCAGGTGACCGTGGAGTTCCCCGCCGGCCCGCTCGCCCTGGTGGTGCTGATGCTCGCGGCGGCGACGGCGCTCGCCGGCCTGCTGCCCGCGCGCCGGGCGAGCCGGGTGAGCCCGATGGCGGCCCTGAGCACCGGCGAGTGAGCGCACCGGCGGCGGGCGTCCGCCGTGGACGTTCGGTGCCGCAGTCGTGCGGGACGTCCGGAGCGGGCGTCCGCCGCTGCGGGGGGACGGCGGAGACGTCGAAGGCTCGGTAGGGTGCCCCACCATGCGGGGTGGGGCCGGGCGGGTCGGGGCGGGGCATGGCCGGGCCGACGCGCGGTGGTGGGCGTCGGTACCGCCGCGCCAGGTCAGCCACCTCGCGGGCGTCGATCCCGAGCTGCTTCGGCTGGCCCTCGATCCGCTGCCGCCGTCCGCGCCGGCCGTGCTCGCCTACCGCCCGGGGCGCGGCCTGGCCCTGGGCGGCCTGGTCACCGCCGTGCTCGACGAGTGGGAGGGCGCCGCGCGGGCGTTGCTGCCACGCTGGCTGCCCGGTGCGGGCCGACTCGACGGCGGCGGTCCGCTCTCCCGGGCGGCCGTCCGGGGGAGTGCGGCCCGGCTCGCGGCCCGCTCCGCGCACTTCGGACCGTTCCTCGCCGACCTGGCCGAGCGGGCGCTGCGCGCCGACGATCCAGGCACCCCCGCCGCCGTCACCCCCGCCGCCGGCCGGGCCGTCCGCCGCCCGCGCTTTCCCGCCGAGGTACGCGCCGCCGGCCTGGCCCGGGTCCTCGCCGAGGCGTACGGGCGGGACGCCCTGGCGCTGCTGGTCGAGCCACCGCAGGGTGCCGGCCCGGAGGACGAGCGGGTCCTCGTGGCGGCGGCGGAGTGGCTGGTGCAGCACGGTCGCTGCGCCGTGTGGCTCGCCGGCCCGCTCGGCCACGGCACGGACCGGGTGCGGTCGGTGCCGATCGTGCTTCCGGCGCATCTCACCGAGCTGACGCCGGCACCCCGTCGGGTTCCCGACCCGGCGGGCGGAGCGGGTTTGGCGTACCCGCCGGTGGCCGGGGCGCCGCGCCCGGACAGTGCCGCCGAGCAGGCCCTGGAGCGGGCCCTGGCCCCGCACGACTGGGCCCGGGGCCGGCGGTGGAACCATGTGTACGAGTGGCACCCGCTGGGCCGGTCGTACCGATTGGATGTCTTCTGGTCGGTCGAGGGGCTTGCGGTCGAGGTGGACGGCCCGGAGCATCGGGGGCGCATGATGTTCGCCGACGACCGGCGGCGCGACGTCCAGCTCCAGTTGCTCGGGCTCGACGTTCTCCGGTTCACCAACGAGCAGGTGCTGGCCGACGTCGAGGCCGTGGCCCGGAGCATCCGGGACCTGCTGGCCCGGCGACGCGCGGCCGGCGCGCACCCCGCACAGGAATGAGGAAACCCCTTGTCGAGCGACACCGCTGACCTTCCGAATCTCACCCCCAACCAGATCAACGTGCTCGTCGTGCTGATGGTGGAGGCCCGGAAGCTGAACAACACCGAGCTGCGGGAGCTGGCCGGCTTCACCCTCACCGGCAAGGACAACAAGAAACTGGTCGATCTCGACCTGGTCGAGACCGACAAGAAACACCGCCCGTTCTCCCACGAACTCACCGACGAGGGGTGGCGGGTGATGCGGGAGCTGCACACCGGCACCCCGCCCAAGACGGGCGGTTCGGGCAGCCGATCCCTGTTCACCCTGCTCGGCAACCTGCACCGGGGCCTGGGCCGGCTCCGGGTCAGTCACGCCGACTTCTTCAGTCAGGCCAGCGCTGCCCCGCCGGCCGCCGAGGCCGCCGCCCCGCCGCTGCCCGCCGAGGCTGCCGAGGCCGCCGAGGCCGCAGCCTCGCCGTCGGCCGCCGAGGCCGCCGCCGCGCCCGCGATGCCCACCACCGCCGGGGACGTGGCGGAGCTGATTCGGGCCGCGTACGGGGAACTGGCCAAGGCCCCCGGCGCGTGGGTCGGCCTGGCCGACCTGCGTGAGCGGCTCGGCGAGGTCGACCGGGCCGCCGTGGACGCCGCGCTGCGGGTGTTGGTCCGGCAGGCCGGCGTACGGATCATCCCGGTGGCCAACAGCAAGTCGCTGACCGCCCGGGACCGGGCGGCGGCGGTACGCATCGGCGAGGAGGACAACCACATCCTGTCGATCGGCGCGGCATGATCGACGACGACGAGCGCACCGCGCTGGAGGCGCTGACCTTCAACCCGGCGGTCACCCCGGACGACGTCTGGCGTCCCGCCCCGCACGACGTGCCCGAGCTGCACGAGCGGGTGGTCGCCGAGATCCTGCGCGGAGTGGCGCGGGCCCGCACCGACGATGACAGCCGTCCCCTCGGGGTGGCCATGCAGGGCCGGGCGGGTTCCGGCAAGACCCACCTGCTCGGCGCGGTCCGCGAGCGCATCCAGCGCGACGGCGGCTATTTCTTCCTGGTCAACATGGTCAGCGGGAAGACGTTCTGGGCGAGCGTCGCGCTGGCCATGGTGGAGGGAATGGGCCGGGAGGAGCACCGCTGGGGCACCCAGCTCCGCAAGTTCCTGCGCCGGCTCACCTCGCAGCTCGGCATCCCGGCTGAGGTCCGCGACGCGGTGGCCGGTCTCCGGCCGCTCACCCGCGACGACCTGGACACCTTCGTCCGGGCCCTGCGGACCCACCACCGGGAAGTGGGCCGGGACTGCCAGGACACCGCGCGGGCGCTGGTGCTGCACGGCTCCGGGGACTTCGACGACCAGGACGTCGGGTACGCCCACCTGATCAGCGAGCCCGGCGACCCGGTGGGCCGGGCGGCCTGGGGACTGACCCCCCGGCTCTGCACCCCGCAGCAGGTCGTCCAGGACATCTCCCGGCTGATGGCGTTGACGCTGGACCCGACGGTGATCGCCCTGGACCAGCTCGACACGCTCTTCGCCCAGACCAGCACCTCCATGTTCGACCCGCGCGCCGAGCTGGACCATGCCCAGGCGACCGCGTTCGGGCCGATCGCCGACGGGCTGCTGACCCTGCGTGACGTGACCCGCCGGTCGCTGATCGTGGTCTCCTGCCTGCCCGACACCTGGGAGTTGCTGATCCGCAGCGCGCCCACCTCGGTCGCGGACCGGTTCCGGGTCTCCGTCCTGCCGGACCGCATTCCGACCCCGGAGATCGGGCTGGCCATCGTGGAGAAGCGCTTCACCGCTGCCTTCGCCGCGCTGCGCTTCACGCCGCCCACGCCGACGTGGCCGATCAGCCCGCAGGCGTTCGCTGATGCCCCGAACCTGACCCCACGGGCCCTGCTGCGCCGGGTGGACCGGCACGTCTCCTGGTGCCGGGATGCCGATGAGGTGGCCCCGCTGGACCGGCTGATCGACGGCGGCGACCCGCCGGTGGTGCCGCCGTCGGCGACCGGGGCGATGGACCTGGGGCCGTTGGACGAGCGGTTCGCCCGGCTGGTCGAGGCGGCCGAGGTGGGTTCGGCGCTCGAGCACCGGACCGAGGACGAGCACCTGCCGCCGCTGCTCGCCGCCGGGCTGGCCGCCTGGATCGCCGAGCAGGCCCCGACCGGGGCCACGTACAAGCACGACCCGCCGCCGGGCCGCAAGCCGGCCCTGCACGGCCGGCTGATCGAGGTGCTGGACGAGGCCACCGAGAACGAGGCGCACTGGTGCTTCCGGGCCATCGCCCACCCGAACGCCATCGCCACGATCGCCCGGGTCAAGGCGGCCTCCACGATGGCGGGGCTGGACCGGCAGTACCCGCAACGCCGGCTGGTGCTGTTGCGCAACGGCCCCTGGCCGACCGGGAAGCGTACGGCCGAGGTGCTGGCGGCGTTCCACGCGGCCGGCGGGACGAGCTGCCCGGTGCCGGAGGCGGACCTGCGGGTCTTCGCGGCGCTGCGCGAGCTGGGCGCTCGCCCGGACGCGGCGTACCAGGAGTGGCTGGTGGCCCGCCGCCCGGCCGGCGGCACCACCCTGTTCCGCGCGGTCTTCGGCGACCCGGACACCACGCCGGCCGTGCCTGGCCCGGTCGAGCCGCCGGCCCCGGGCATCACCGCCGAGGGGCCGGTCTCGGGTGTCACCGGCACCGGGCTGGTCTCGGTTTCGGGTTCGGTCGGGGAGCCGGTCCCGGGTGGTGCCGACGGCGAAGTTTTCGGTCCGGGCGAGGAACGGGTGTCGCCGCCGGTGGTCGGGGACGGCCCGGCGGTGGGGGCCCGGCCGGTCGGCGGCGATCAACCGGCCGGCGGCGGGGGTGCGACGGTCCGGCTGGGTCACACCACGGACGGGCGGGAGCCCTTCCTGGTGAACCTGGAGTCGCTGCGCCGGCACACGGTGATTTTCGCCGGCTCCGGATCGGGCAAGACCGTGCTGATCCGACGGCTCGTCGAGGAATGCGCCCGGCAGGGCGTCTCCTCGATCGTGCTGGACCCGAACAACGACCTGGCCCGGTTGGGGGACCCGTGGCCGCAGCCGCCGGCCGGCTGGGGGCCGGGCGACGACGAGCGGGCCTGGGACTACCTGGACCACACCGAGGTCGTCGTCTGGACGCCCCGGGTCCTCGCCGGCCGGCCGCTGAGCTTCCAGCCGCTGCCGGACTTCGCCCCCGTGCGGGACTCGCCCGACGAGTTCGACCAGGCGATCCGATCGGCGGTGGAGGCGCTCGCGCCCCGGGCGGGGGTGAACCGCCCGACCCGGCTCGCCCAGCAGGGCAAGGCCGTGCTGACGGAGGCGCTGCTGGCGTACGCGAGGACGGGCATGGTGGGCCTGCCCGGCTTCACCGAGTTCCTCGCCGACCTGCCCGACGGGGTGAGCCGCCTCGTCCGGGCCGACAAGCTGGCCCTGGAGCTGGCGGAGGCACTGAAGGCGGCGATGGTCACCGACCCGCTCTTCGGCGGCGCCGGTGCCCCGGCTGACCCGGGTCTGCTGCTCACCCCGACGCCCGGCTGGCGGGCCCGGGTGTCGGTGGTCAGCTTCGTCGGCCTCACCTCCGACCAGGAGCGGCAGAGCTTCGTCAACCAGTTGCAGATGGCGCTCTTCGCCTGGATCAGGCGGCACCCGGCCGGGGATCGGCCGCTGGGCGGCCTCTTCGTCATGGACGAGGCGCAGACCCTAGCCCCGTCGGCCGGGGGCACCGCCTGCACGGCCAGCTCCATCGCCCTGGCCTCGCAGGCCCGCAAGTACGGCCTCGGGCTGGTCTTCGCCACCCAGGCACCGAAGGGCCTGCACAACCAGATCTCCGGAAACGCCACCACCCAGTTCTTCGGCCTGCTCAACGCCCCCGCGCAGATCGACGCGGCACGGCAGCTCGCCGAGGCCAAGGGCGGCCGGCTGCCGGACATCGGGTTGCTGACCAGCGGCCAGTTCTACGCGGCGGGGGAGGGCTTCCCGTTCGTCAAGGTCGACACCCCGCTGTGCCTGACCCACCACCCCAAGGCGCCGCTGACGCCCGAGGAGGTGATCGCGAGGGCGGGCTGACCCGCGCCCGCGCAGGGCTCGTCCTGCGGGGAGGGTGCTAGAGGGTGGCGCGTCGGCGGTCGGCGGCGAACCACAGGTAGCCCAGCGCGCCGCCGACGGCCAGGACGGCCTGGAGGAGCACCCGCTGCCAGGACGGCCCGGCGACGCTGTCGGCGCCGAACAGGGCGGTCAGCATCGGCAGGCCGAGCGGTACCAGCAGGTCCAGGCCGGTGAGCAGCCAGAGCAGCGGGCCGGGCGGGAAGGCGCCCATCGGCGTGTCGATCAGCGGCAGCCCGTGGTTGATCGCGCCGATCCGGGCGCGGCGTAGCGCGGCCACCCCGGCGACGGGGCCGAAGGCCAGCCCGAGCGCCCACCACGGCCCCGGTGGCAGACCGCCCAGCAGGGCCAGCGCCGTGAGCGCCAGCGCGCACCAGAGGGAGGCCAGCGCGGTCGCCGTCAGCAGCCGCACGGCGAGCACCCGGCGGGCGGGCAACCCGAGCAGCCGGAGCAGCGCCGGTTGCGCGACGTCCCGCCGGGTGGCCTCGGCAGTCGTCGAGGCGCTGGTCAACGCGCCGCCGACCAGGGCGAGCGCGAGCATCCAGCTGGCGCCGTCGGCCAACATCGCCGGCACCGCCGCCGCCCCGGCGAGCCAACCGAGGCGGGGCAGCTTGCGCCGGAGCACTCGCAGCTCGTGCTGGGCCGGCACGGGCATCCCCCGGCGCAGCGGGGCCGAGCGCAGCGTCCGCCGCCGCCAGAACCGCCGCTCCCGCAGGTCGGTCGTGAAGGACGGATCCATCACGTACGCCGAGTCCAGGTAGGCGCCGACGTCCGCCGCCGGCTCGTGCAGGGCGGCGGCCGGGAAGAGCCTCAGGCCTCGTACGGTCGCGGCGGTGAACGCCCCGGCGGCGGTCACCGTCAGCGCCGCCAGCAGCCCCGGCCCGGGAATCGTCGGCGTCGCCGGAGCGGCCGGTTCCAGCAGCACCACCGCACCGAGCGCGCAGAGTGCCACCGTGAGCATCCGGTCCAGCCAGCGGCCGAGCCTCGGGTCGCGCTGCGCGGCCGTAGCCAGCAGGGCCGCGCACCCGCCCGCACCCGCCCCCGCAGCCAGCCAGGCGGCCGTCTCCGCGCCGTCAGTCGGCCGGGGCGCGAGGCGACCGACGGCGAGCAGGGCCAGGGTCGCGCCCGCCACGGCGGCGAGGCAGAGGGCCCGGGCCAGCGCCGGCAGCAGCAGGCCCCGGCGGGACACCGGGGTGTGCAGCAGCCAGGCCAGGTCGCTGCGCCCGAGCACCAGCGGCCCGAGCCGGCGCAGCGTCAGCAGCAGCGCCACACCCGCGGCGGCGAGCAGCGCCGAGGTCGCGGGCCAGGCCGAGGCGTCGACGGGTACGGCCGGCCAGAGCACCCGGCGCAGCCAGGACCCGAGCAGCGCGATCGCGATGGCCGCCGTCACGGCCAGCACGTAGAGGGTTTCGAGGGATACGGACGCCCGGGCGGCGACCTGCCGCCGGCGGACCCACCGGCGCAGCTCCCGGACGGTGGGCTCCCGCCCGAGGCCCGGGGTGGGCGTGGGGCGACCCGTTTCGACGGCGGCCGCGTCGCGGAGCTGGCTCACGCGGGGAGGGCCGGCGGCAGGGCGTCGGCGTGCGACGGCGGGCTGGCGTGCGACGGGGAATTGGCGTGCGGCGGGGGATCAGCGTGCGACGGCGGGCCGGCGTGCGGCCGGGGATCGGCGTGCGGCCCGGGATCGGCGTGCAGTGGCAGGACGGCGCAGCCGAGGGCCGCGACGAAGGCCGGGTCGTGGCTGGCCAGGAGCACGCTGGCCCCGGCGGCGAGCCGCCCGCGCAGCAGCCCGGCCACCACCTGCCGGCCCTCGGTGTCGAGGCGCTGCTCGGGCTCGTCGAGCACCAGCAGCTCGCCGGGCCGGGCGAGCACGGCCGCCAGCAGCAGCCGCTGCCGCTGCCCGGAGGAGAGCTGGTTCGGGGCGCTGTCCCCGACCCGGGTCAGCCCCAGCGCGCTGAACAGCTCGTCGACGCACCCGTCGGCCGGGTCGGCCCCGCCGGCCAGCCGCACCAGCTCGACGTGCTCGCGGACGGTCAGCCCCACGTACCAGCTGGGGTTCTCGATCGTGGTGACGACCCGGCGCCAGAAGGCCGCCGAGTCGTCCGGCGGGCTGCCGAAGACCCGGACCGTGCCCTCGTCGGGGGTCAGCAGGCCGGTGACGCAGCGCAGCACGGTGGACTTGCCCACGCCGTTCTCACCGGTCAGGCAGAGCGCGTCGCCCGCGTCGAGATCGAGGTCGAGGCCCCGGAGCACGGGGGTGCCGCCGAAGGAGACGCAGAGCGCGCGTGCGGAGACCACGGGTGGTGACGGCATGCCCCACCGTATCTGTCGGCCCCGTCGCGGGTGGTCCCGTTCGCGCGGTCCCGGGCGGCCCGGGGGCGCCGGCGCGGCGGGCTCCCTATGCTCGGGACATGGAACTGCGGATCTTCACTGAACCACAGCAGGGGGCCAGCTACGACCAGTTGCTCGCCGTGGCCCGCTGCGCCGAGGACGCCGGCTACGCCGCCTTCTTCCGCTCCGACCACTACCTGATGATGGGTGCGGCGAGCGGCGAGCCGGGCCCGACCGACGCCTGGACCACCCTGGCCGGCCTGGCCCGGGAGACCTCCCGGATCCGGCTCGGCACCCTGATGACCGCAGCCACGTTCCGGCTGCCCGGCCCGCTGGCGATCACCGTCGCCCAGGTCGACCAGATGAGCGGCGGCCGGGTCGAGCTGGGCATCGGCACCGGCTGGTACGGCGATGAACACACCGCGTACGGCATCCCGTTCCCGGCGCTGGGCGAGCGGTTCGACCGGCTGGAGGAGCAGCTCGCCGTCATCACGGGGCTGTGGGAGACCCCGGCCGGTCAGACGTTCGACTTCGCCGGCCGCTACTACCCGGTTGCCGACTCACCGGCCCTGCCGAAGCCGGTGCAGCGCCCGCGCCCGCCGATCCTGCTCGGCGGGATGGGGCCGAAGCGCACGCCCCGCCTCGCGGCCCGCTACGCCGACGAGTTCAACCTGCCGTTCGTCTCCGTCGCGGACACGGTGGCCCAGTTCGAGCGGGTCCGCGCCGCCTGCGTCGAGATCGACCGGGACCCGGCCGGGATGCGCTGGTCCAACGCCCTCGTGCTCTGCTGCGGGCGCGACGAGGCGGAGATCCGGCGGCGGGCCGAGGCGATCGGCCGGAAGCCGGACGAACTGCGCGAGAACGGCCTCGCCGGCACCCCCGCCGAGGTCGTCGACCGGATCGGCCGGTACGCCGAGGCCGGCAGCGAGCGGATCTACCTCCAGGTTCTCGACCTGGCCGACCTGGACCAGGTCGAGCTGGTCGCCGCCGAGGTGATGCCGCAGCTCTGAGCCGCGTCGATCGACGCCGGGGCCCGCAGCAGGACCGGCCCCGGCGTCGACGCGGACGTGGCCGCCGGTCGCGCAATCCGGCCGTCCGGGCTGCCTCGCGCATCGACAGCCCCAGCGTGGGCGTGGGTTTTGCCGCCGGGCGGCGGTGCGGGATGATGCCGAGCGTGGGGAGGACGGACGTGAGCGCCGGGGAGCAGGGGCCGGTGGCCGGTGTGCCGGGCCGCAACTGGGCCGGCAACGTCCGGTACGCGGCGACGCGGCGGCACCGCCCGTCGAGCGTGGACGAGCTGCGCCGGCTGGTCGCGGGCAGCGACCGGGTCCGCGCGGTCGGCACCGGGCACTCGTTCAACCGGCTCGGCGACACCACCGGCGACCTGGTGTCGCTGGCCGGGCTGCCGCCGACCGTGGAGGTCGACCGGGAACGACACACGGTCACGGTGGCCGCCGCCGTACGCTACGGCGACCTGGCGACCCGGCTGCACGCCGCCGGGTACGCCCTGCCGACGATGGCATCGCTGCCGCACATCTCGGTGGCCGGCGCGGTGGCCACCGCCACCCACGGCTCGGGCGTCGGGATCGGCAACCTCGCCACCGCCGTGGCCGCCCTGGAGCTGGTCACCGCCGACGGAGAGCTGCTGACCGTACGCCGGGACACCGACGGTGACCGGTTCGCCGGGATGGTGGTCGCCCTCGGCGCGCTGGGCGTGGTCACCCGGGTCACCCTGGACGTGATGCCCGCCTTCGACGTGCGGCAGTACGTCCGGCTCGACCTGCCGCGCGCCGCGCTGGACGAGGCGTTCGCCTCGGCGTACAGCGTCAGTCTCTTCACCGACTGGCGCGGCGACCGGATCGGCCAGGTGTGGCGCAAGCAGCTCGCCGACGCCCCGCCGCCGGCGGACGACTGGCTCGGCACCACGGCGGCGGCCGGGCCGGTGCACCCGGTGCCCGGCATGCCGGCGGGGAACTGCACCGCGCAGCTCGGCGAGCCGGGCCCGTGGCACGAGCGACTGCCGCACTTCCGGCTCGGCTTCACCCCGAGCAGCGGCGACGAACTCCAGTCGGAGTACCACCTGCCCCGGGCGGTGGCGGCCGACGCGCTGGCCGCCCTCGACCCGGTGGCGGACCGGATCGCCGCCGTGCTCCAGGTCAGCGAGCTGCGTACGGTCGCCGCCGACGAGCTGTGGCTGAGCCCGCAGTACGGCCGGGACAGCCTCGCCGTGCACTTCACCTGGACCGGCGACGCCGACGCGGTAGCCCCTGTGGTGGCCGAGGTGGAACGGCGGCTGGCTCCGTACGCGCCCCGCCCGCACTGGGGGAAGGTGTTCACGCTCGACCCGGCGGCGGTCGCCGACACGTACCCCCGACACGCCGACTTCCTGGCCCTCCTGCACGACCTGGACCCGGCGGGCAAATTCCGCACCGACCTGCTGGACCACTACTTCCCGATCAGCGGCGGCCGGTTGCCGCCTGGTCGCGGAGGCTGGCGCGTTGCACCGCCCGGCTGATGTCGCTGGGCGAGACGATTCCGACCAGGAGCTGGTCGGTCACCACCAGCGCCCGGCCGTCGGCGCACCCGTTGAGCCGGGGGAGCAGGTCGGTGAGCTGTTCGTCCGGCGAGGCCAGCACGAGCTGGTCGGCCCGGCAGGCCACCTCGGCCAGCGTGGTCGCCGACCGCCGGTCGGCCGGGATGCCCCGCACCCGGTCGAGGGTGACCAGGCCGACGGGCCGCCCGTCGGCGGTCAGCGGCAGCGCCGTGTGCCGGTACGCGAAGAGATAGTTGTCGACGAAGTCGCCGACAGTCAGGTCCGGCGACGCGGTCTGCGGCTGCGGGGTCATCACGTCGGCCACCCGCACCCCACGCAGCGCGCTGCCCAACCGGGCCTGCCGCTCCTCCAGGGTGGCGGCCCCGATCAGGAACCAGCCGATCAGCGCCAGCCAGAGCCCGCCGAACCCGGCGCCGGCCAGAAACTGCCACAGGCCCAACCCGATCAGCAGCGCGCCGAGGAACCAGCCGGCCCGGGCCGCCACCACCGAGGCCTTCGTCCGGTCGCCGGTGGCCTTCCAGACGGCGGCGCGCAGCAGTCGTCCCCCGTCCAGCGGGGCGGCCGGCAGCACGTTGAAGACCGCCAGCAGGATGTTGATGCCGGCCAGCCAGGCCAACGCCCCGAGCCACAGCCCGCCCACGCCGGCCAGGGCCAGCAGCACCGCCACCGCGCCGAAGACGAGGCCGATGATCAGGCTGACCAGCGGCCCGACCCCGGCGATGCGCAGCTCCGCGCCGGGGTCGCGGGCCTCGCCACGCAGTTCGGCCACCCCGCCGAAGAGCCACAGCGTGATCCCGCCGACCTCGATGCCGTTGCGCTTGGCGACCACCGCGTGCGAGACCTCGTGGGCGAGCAGCCCGAGGAAGAAGACCACCGCGGCGCTCAGCCCGGCGAGGAGGTACGCCCAGGTCGGTTCGTCCGGGTACGACCGGGGAAACTGGCTGCCCGCCAGACCCCAGGTGATCAGCAGGAAGATGACCAGGACGCTCCAGTTGACCCCGACCGGCACGCCCGCGATTCGGCCGATCCGGAAGCTCGCCCTCATCCTCACGTCATACCCCGCCAGTTCCGGGCCATGCCAGGGCTCGCGGTCACAGTTCGGGTTGACCCGTGGGTGGATAGTGGCATGGTGGTGACGCTGACGGACGAGGGCGACGACCCGTACCTCTGGCTGGAGGACCTGGACGGGCCGGACGCCGCCGGATGGGTACGGGAACAAAACGCGGTGACCCTGGCCGCGCTGACCGAGGGCGAGCGGTTCGCTGCCCTGCGGGCCGAGATCAGGCAGGTGCTCGACTCGGACGACCGCATTCCCTACCCCGGGTGGCGCGGGGACGGCTTCTACTACGGCTTCTGGACCGACGCGACGCATCCGCGGGGATTGTGGCGGCGGACCACCCTCGACCAGTACCGCCGCCTCGAGCCCGAGTGGGACGTGCTGCTCGACCTCGACGCGTTGGCCGCCGAGGAGGGCGAGAACTGGGTCTGGAACGGCGTGACGGTGCTGCGCCCCGGATACGAGCGCTGCCTGGTCAGCCTCTCCCGGGGCGGCTCCGACGCGGTCGTGGTGCGCGAGTTCGACCTGGCCGGCCGCGCCTTCGTCGAGGACGGCTTCGCGCTCGCCGAGGCCAAGAGCAACGTCTGCTGGATCGACGCCGACCATATCTACGTGGCCACCGATTTCGGGCCCGGGTCGCTGACCACCTCCGGCTATTCCCGGACGGTCCGGCGCTGGCGGCGGGGCACGCCGTTGTCGGCGGCCGACATCGTCTTCGAGGGGCAGCCGGACGACGTCAGCGCCTACGCCTCGTACGACCACACACCCGGGTTCGAGCGCATCTTCCTGGGCCGCAGCCTCGACTTCTACCGCACCGAGAGCTACCTGCTGACGCAGGAGGGTGAGCGGCGACGAATCGATGTGCCGGCGGACGCCCGGCGGGACGTGCACCGGGAGTGGCTGGTGATCGGGCTGCGCTCGCCGTGGACGGTCGAGGGCGTCACCCATCCGGCGGGCGCGCTGCTGGCGGCCCGCTTCGACGCGTTCCTCGCCGGTGAGCGGGACCTGGTGGTGCTCTTCACGCCGGACGACCGCACCGCGCTGGGCGGCCACGCGTGGACCCGCCACCATCTCATCCTGACCACCCTTGCCGACGTGCGGAGCCGACTGGAGGTGCTCACCCCCGACGCGACCGGGTGGCGGCGGGAGCCGCTGCCGGGCGTACCGGAGTCGGGCCACAGCGGGCTGGTGGAGACCGACCGCGACACCGGCGACGACTACCTAATCTCGTCTCAGGGGTTCGTGGAGCCGGCCACCCTGCGGCTCGGACGGGTCGGCGGCACCGTCGAGACGCTCAAGCGGGCACCGGCGTTCTTCGACGGGACGGGCATTGCGGAACGGCAGTTCTTCGCCACCTCCGCAGACGGGACGCGGGTGCCGTACTTCGTGGTGGGCGACCCGGACGTGGCCGGCGGGCCGACCCTGCTCACCGGGTACGGCGGCTTCGAGATCTCGATGACCCCGTACTACAGCGGCGTCATCGGCCGGGGCTGGCTGGCCAGGGGCGGTAGCTACGTGGTGGCGAACATCCGGGGCGGCGGCGAGTACGGGCCCGGGTGGCACCGGGCCGCGCTCCGGGAGGACCGGCCCCGGGCGTACGAGGACTTCGCGGCGGTGGCGGCCGACCTGGTCGCCCGGGGGATCACCACGCCGGAGCGACTCGGCGTCGAGGGCGGCAGCAATGGCGGCCTCCTGACCGGGGTGATGCTGACCCGCTACCCGGAACTCTTCGGCGCGGTCGTCGCGCACGTGCCGCTGCTGGACATGCGGCGCTATCACCGGTTGCTGGCCGGCGCCTCGTGGATGGCCGAGTACGGCGACCCGGACCAGCCGGACGACTGGGACTTCCTGCGCCGGTACTCGCCGTACCACAACGTGCGCGCCGATCGGCCGTACCCGCCGGTCCTGCTGGTCACCTCGACCCGGGACGACCGGGTGCACCCGGGGCACGCCCGCAAGATGGCGGCGCTGCTGCGTGCGCACGGCCACGACGTGGCGTACTACGAGAACGTCGAGGGCGGGCACGGCGCGGCGGCGAACAACGCGCAGCGGGCCTTCGTCTGGGCGCTGACGCTGGAGTTTTTGTGGCGCAGCTTGAGTGGGGAGGCGGGTCCGGCCGTGCCGCGCCAGCGGTCATCCATCGGTGTGTCGGAGCGGGGGCCGGCAGCGTGACGGAGTGCCGGTGGGCGTGGTTGTACCAGGTCACGAAGTCGTATCGCTGGGCCATGCGATTCTCGACGCCGGTCATGACACGCGGTCAGCGGCAGATGAGTGCGCCCGCTAGTGGCGCCGTTCGGCCGGCCAGGACCCGAGGCGGAGTAGTTCTTGACTCTCGACCCGGTCGAGGGCTGACCCTTCCTGGGTGACGTCTGAAGAGCGCGACCAACGATCAGTCCCTCTCGTGATTGACCTGGAGATGCTGCGGCCGGTACTGCGCGGCGGCTGGGGAGCGGATACCTGCGACCCGAGCGATGTGCAGGATTGGCACGCCGGCAACGCAGCTCGTGGTCAATGCGGGGTGACTGCCTTGATCATTCAGGACCTGCTCGGCGGAGAGCTGCTCCTAGGCGAGGTCCTCGCCGGAGACGCCAAGGTCGGCTACCACTACTGGAATCGATTGGCCGACGGCCGCGAGGTCGACCTGACAGCTGACCAGTTCCAGCCGCCGGAAGTCGTTGTCGGCGGTCAAGTCCAGCAACGCCCGCCGGGCCCACCTCGGCGATGCCGCCAGCAGTACGAGATCCTGCGGGACCGCGTCTTCGCAGCCCTCTACGGCGGCGATCCAACGCAATCTACGCAACAGTGACGGCCGGCGAACGGGCCGAGCGCACGAACGGCGGCATGTGCGGTTGTTCCAGAGGGCGTCTCCTCGCGGGCGTGTTGATCGGCGAGTCCACTGCCCGGCCGCCAGGTGGGCCCACGCGCACGGCGGCCGTGGAAGTGCGTCAGGTCCGTGATTACCTGCCACGTCGGCTCACCCAGACGGTGGTTCCCGCGACAGGTGCACTCCTGGTGCTGCTGGCCGCGACGACCGCCGCCGAGACACCGGACGACCTTGGGCGCGCGGGCCGGACCCTGCGGCATCAATGCAGTACCGCGTACCTTTCGCTTCGAAGATCATCACTCGCCCGCGGTCCGGTACCGCCTCGGCGCTGGTGGCAGTCGACACATCCGGTACGACGACCTCGGTGTGGACGGTGAACGAGGTTATCGTCGCGAGGCAGGCGGTCGGGGTAACCGTCAGCGGAATCGTCGCGCTGCTGGCGTGGGACTGTTGACTGTCCGTCACCGTGAAGCTGGCGGCGCAGGTTCCGGTGCTCTGCGGCGTGCCGCTCAGCCGCCCGGTGGCGGCGTCGAGCTCGATACCGACCGGAAGCGCGCCGGTGGCGACGGCCCAACTGTACGGTGGCGCTCCGCCGCCGGCCCGCAACGTGACGTCGTACGGGCGCTGGCCCATCGCCGCTGGCAGGTCCGTGGTCGTCACCCCGAGCTCGCCGAGGACCGTCAGCGGCAGCGTCCGGGTCGCGTGGCAGCCGACACCGTCGGTCGCCTCGAACTCGCAGGACGACGAGCCGGGCGCGGCCGGGGTGCCGGCGAGCGTTCCGGTCGTCGCGTCCAGTTCGATCCCGGCCGGCAACGAGTCCCTGTCGACGGACCAGACGTAGGGCGGGGTCCCGCCCGTCGCCGCGAGTGCGAAACGGTAACTGGTGTTCTGCTTCGCCGGCGGCAGCTCGGCGGTCGTTACCAGGAACCGACCAGCCGGTCGAATGACGATGTTCAGCCACGTCCGCGCCGACTGCGGCGCAGGCCACGAGGCGTCCCGGACGCACACCTGCACCGACAGGATCACCTCGGCCTTCGGCACCCCGGAGATCAGACCCCCGTCGTCCAGCGCCAGGCCGTAGGCAAGCTCGCCGTTCGCCGTCGACCACGAGTACGGCGAGATGCCGTGCGTGGCCTGCAACTGCAGGTGGTACGCCTCACCAGCAGTTCCCGGGGGAAGCGGATCGGGCGTCGTGATCTCGACCATGGTCACTGGCCGGGAGTGAATGCGGCCAGCCGGGCAAGGTCCTCGTCGGTGAACGGCACGGCGTCGGGGTGGGGAGCCAGGACGGGGGTGGCCGCGGTCGGGCTCGCGCTCTGCACCGCAAGGATCACGTCGATGGAGGAGATGCCGTTGGTGATGTCGACGCCCTGCGGGACGGCCACCGTCATCGACGTGTCGTCGTCGGCCGCGTCGGACGGCTTGCGGAGCACGTTCAGGGTGCGCGCGGCCGTGGTGCCGGCGCCGCGTACGTTGAGGAGCACGATTCCGGCGAGGACGAGCCCGCCGACCACCGCGACCTGCACGGTGGTGTCGGATGCCTCGATCACGACGGACGGACCGAGCTGCACCTTGGCCCTCGGGGCGATGTTCTGGCCGGACGCCTGGATCGAGATGCCGGTGGGGCCACCGGTGCCCACGCCGGCCACGGCCTGCGCGCTGGAGTCGTCCACGAAGGGGGTGATGACCAGGTCGTCCACGTCGGCGTTGGCGTACTGCGTGAAGATGTCGCCGACGGGGAACTTCTGCATGCTCCCAAGAATGATCGACTCGGCGCCGGCGCCACCGTACGGGTTCCCCGGGAAGAAGAGCGCGACGCTGGTGTCGGTCGACTGGTTGCCGACCATCAGCATGCCCGTCTGCTTGTCCCGCCAGAACACGACCTCACCGAGGTCCGGGTTGCTGTTACCGATCTGCGCACGGCCGAGATGCACCAGGTCACCACTGAGGGCCCCACTGGAGTTGCCATGAGAGCTGGCTGCCGAGCCGGTTCACTCTCGCGAGCCACATTGTGATGACCGGGCAACCCGCAGGTGGCCGTTCATTGCGCTGAGGCACTTGAGCGGCAGGGACTGGCATGCGTACTTCGGCGGCGGCGAGGACATGGATCTATCGTGCCAGCGGCCGACACCCCGCCGATCGGCCGGACTGTTCTGGCCGACTATCCGACCGAGGCGGGACGGCGGGGCCCGGTGGGCGTTCGTAACCTGACCGTATGCTTCCGGACGATCCGACCCGCCCGCAGCAGCCTGTCCCGCCGCCCGGGCCATACCCGCCGGCTGGGCCGCTGCATCCGCAGTCAGGGCCACCGCAGCCCGTCCCGGTCTACCCCCAGCAGTCCGCGCCGTATCAGCAGTCCGCGCCGCCGTATTCTCAGCAGCCCTACCCGGCCCCGGGCTACCCGCCGCCGATGGGCTACCAGCAGACCACTATCGCGTCCGGCGGGATCCCCGGCTGGATGCACGTGCTCTACGCGGTAGGCGGCCTGTTCACCTGCGGGCTCCTGTGGCTGGTCTGGCCAATCCACTGGTGGTTCGCCCAGTCGAAGAGCCGCTCGACCACTACGGTCACGTCGGCGTACCCGCCGCCGCCCGGCCCCGGCCACTACCCGCCCCGGTGACAGCGCAACGCCCGTACGCTGCGGCCTCCGTCCGGACCAGCCGCCAGGTGTAGAAGGGGCTCGTCAGGAGGTAGCGGACAGGGGGACGCTTCCCGACCCCTGCTCGACGCAGATAGGGCGATCCGGGTAGTGGGTGACGATCGCCGGGCGGTCACGGTCGGGGTTGTCCACCTCCACTGCGACGCACCGACCGAAGACGGGGCCGACACCGTGCAGCTCGACCCCACGGGTGTGCCAGTAGCCGCGGTCGGAGTAGATCTGGTCCTTCCAGGTGTTGATCTGCCTGCTGGAATGAGCGGCATAGGCGTACCTGACGTTCACGTGGGGCACCAGGGAGGCGATTGCCTCGTCGAGGCCGGGCGTTGGCTTGCGGTGCACGATCAGCACGTCGCTGGGCAGGTCCAGTTCGGCACCGGCGTAGCTGTCCGGCCAGCGCCGCTCGGCGGTGACTTCGACCTTCATGGCGGCCAGGGTCAGCGTGGTCTGGTGGGGCCAGTCGCTGGGCGCCGGCGCGGGGTCGCCCGGCTGCCACGAGCCGGCGGCGCTGGCGGCGAGCGCGGGTGGGGCCAGCAGGACGGGGAGGGCCAGGAGCGCGGCCAGAGAGCGTGATCGCATAACGACGACCTCCTCGGCGGCCACACGCCGCCTTATTCGGACACTACGGGTATAACGATCCGACCGGTGGGGAGGATGCATCGGAACTGGTCGGCCAGCTGGCCACCACGATCGAACGCCGGATCAGGGCCGGTTCGAGCGGACCCAATACCCTGGCTTGGACCCGGCGTCGAGTTGTTCGGCCACTTGCAGGGACGCACGTGGTCGAACTCGTGCCTGCTTGTTGGAGTTATGTGCGCGGCCAACACCGCTCCCATGGGCTCAATTCTCGGCATCGATCCGGCAGGCGTCGAGCCTGTCCCCGAGGTCGATCCGTGCCGCCTTCGGAACGCTTTGGAGGCAGCACGGGTTGTTAATCAACGGCCGAGTGCTCCGCCCTTGACGGTCTCAACGAAGGCTGCCCATGCGTCCGGTTGGAAGACCAGCAGCGGGCCGGTCGGGTCCTTGCTGTCGCGCAGCCCAACGACGCCAGCGAGGTTGTCAGCGACCTCGACGCAGTTGCCACCATTGTTGCTGCGGGTCGACTTGCGCCAGACGGCACCGGTCAGGTCAGGCACGGGAGTACTCCTCTGCGACTTGCTGGATCAGGCTCTTGGATCGGGACTCGTTGAGGGCGCGGCTCGCCATGTCGGCCCAGATGGTGTCGTAGGCGGCCGTCTCGTGCGGTTTGTCGAGGTAGATCGCTCCGGTGGCGGCTTCCAGGTACGCCACCGGTGGTTCCACCTCCTTGCCGCTGCTGTCCTCGGGGAACTCCAGGATCGAGAAGGCTCCGGCCATCGCTCCGGCATGCAGCCCGGCAGAAAAAGTAAGCACCTGCACGGTTGCGTTGGGTAGCTCTGCGGCCTTCAGGATCTGCTGTAGCTGCTCGGCCATGATCGTGGCGCTGCCGACCGGCCGGCGCAACACTGCCTCGTTGATTATCACGCTGAGTTGCGGCGCGGAGAACCGGGTGAGAAGTGCCTGCCGTTCGGCGCGGAGCTGGACGGCGCGCTGTTGCTCGTCTGTAGCCTTTGCGTCGACCGCACCACCGGGCATCCGGAAGACCTGCTCCGCGTAGGCGCGGGTCTGGAGCAGGCCGGGAACCAACTCCGCCTCGTACTGCCGGATCTTTGTCGCTCCGGCTTCCAGTCCGATGTAGAGCTGGAACCAGCGAGGCAAGCCGGAGCCGATGTAGTCGTGCCACCAGTTCTTGTTCTCCCTGGTGGCCGCCGTCATCGCGAGGAGCAGCTCGCTGTCCTCGGTGGAAGCTCCGTAGAGGTCGAGCATCTGCTGCACGTCGGCCTGCCGGAAGCGAACGTGCTCCGCGCCGTTCTCGATGCGGTGCAGCGTCGCACGTGCCCGGTCCAGGCGCTCGGCCGCCTGTTCCATCGTCAGCCCTGCCGTCTTGCGGAGCGACTCGAACTTGCGCCCGACCTGCCGGCGCAACATGGTCGATCCGGTCACTGATTGTGACACCGCCGTCCTCCCAGCTCAGATTGCCTCAACACGCGCCCGTCCAATTCAGACGAGGGGATGGTTCAGAAGCGATAGACACATTACACAGAGTGCGTCTTGAGGGGTAGGGCTCTCGTCAGAACTCGCTATTGCGATGTTGCAACTGGTGTTCTCCGGTGCTTGACTGCCTCTGCGGCCACCGAGAAGTTTCTGCTGCTCAGTGGCTATGTGTGCCCTGCTGTCGTACCGCTGATCGAAGGCTGCGGTGGCAGGTGCCGGGGTGGGTCCGCCGGTGCGCGGCGGGCCGGTGGGCCCGCCCTTCCACAGGTCTAATCCCGACGAGAGGCAGGTCCTGTCATGCGCGTCTTCTTCCGGCGTCGCCGGCGGTCGGTCCACGGACCGGCCGGCCGTCGCTCGGCGGCGTACCGCCCGCTGCTGCCCTGGCAGGTGCGCGAGCAGCGGTTCCGGTCGGCCCCGCTCGGCCGGCGCGGGCTCGATCCGCTGGAGGTCCAGGTGTTCCTCGAACGGCTCGCCGGTGACCTGGCCGCCGTCTACGACGCCCTCGCCGAGAGCCGCCGGGAGACCAGCCGGATCAAGATCGCGCTGTGCCACCTGCGGTCCGGGCAGGCGAACGCCCGTAACGAGCGGGAGTGGGGCCGGTGAGCGAGCGCTTCGTCATCCACCTGCCGGTGGTCGCCAACGACCTGCTCTCCGCCCAGCGGCTCGCCCGGGTGGTGGCGCACTGGACGCAGGTCCTGCCGCAGACCGAACCGGGCGGCACCACCGTGTCGGCCGAGGACGACCAGAACGTACGACATTGGGTCTTCTGCGACCGGCTCCTGACGGGCGGCCGGCGCTGCCTGCTCCGGCCCGACCACGACGGCGAGTGCTCCCGCCGGCCGAGGCTGCGGTGAGGATGGCCCGCGAGTGGGCCTGGCTCGGTTGGCGGGCCGAGGCGGTGGGGTCAGTCTGCGGTGCCGGCCGGGACCACCCAGGTGGTGGGCTGCCCGGTGATCGCGGTGATCATGTCGTAGTCGCCGTCGTAGTGCAGCACCGTGGCGCCGTGGCGCTCCGCTGTGGCGGCGATCAGCAGATCGGCCATGGACAAGGCCCGGTGGTTGCCCTTGTGTAGTGCCTGCACCTGGATGTCGATCGCCCGGTCCCAGATGTCGTCGGGCATCGCGAACCAGTGGAAGCCACCGAGCAGCCAGCGGGTGCGCTGGGCGTCCTTCGCGGTCCGGGCGCTCTGAATCACCTCGATCTCGATCGCGCCGCAGACCGCCAGCAGCCCCCGGTCGGACAACTCGTCGAGGACCGGCGCGACGGCCGGCTTGGGCCAGCGGGCCAGCGCGGACTTGTCGAGCAGGTAGAGCTCACGACTCACGCGGCGTTCCGTTTGCCGGAAGCTGGCCCCGTCAGATCGGGCAGGCCGCCGCTCTTGAGCCAGTCGGCGAACTCCCGGCGCTTCTCCCGGTCGACCACAGCCTTGAGGGCCGCGTTGACGGTGGCCTTCTTGGTGGTCGTGCCGAAGATCTTCGCAGCCTCGCTGAGCAGTTCGTCGTCGATGTCAACGATGGTTCGGGACATGGGCCTGCCTCTCGTCGCGGACACTCTCGGATGATATCAACTTCTCTCGCTGGTGATATCAGAGTGGTGGGCACGTGTTGAGGCTCTGGTGGCGTCAGGCGGTCGGGGGCGGGGTGGGCAGGGCGTCAACCACCAGTACGCCGGTGCCGGGTGGGACCTCGGCGAGGAGCTGGCGCTGAGCGCTGCGGGTCAGCCGGATACAGCCGTTGGTGACGTCCTCGCCGAGGGTGTCGTCGTTGTGCCAACTGTGCACGCCGATGTGCGCGCCGCGCAGCCCGGCCGGGACGGCGTCCGGGTCGTCGGGGACCGCGCCGAGGGCGTAGATGTCCACGCCGCCGTACACCGCCTCGGGCGGCGGGGTGCGGCCGAGGACGAAGGTGCGGCCGAGTGGGGTGGACTGGCCCGGCATGCCGAGGCTGACCGGCCACGACTTCAACGCCCGGCCGTCCCGGTACCAGGTGAGCCGGTGCTGCCGGCGCTCCACCACGATCTGGTCGCGCAGCGGCACGACGCCGCGATCGTCGCCGGGCGGCAGCCAGGCGAGCCGCCGGTTGGCCGAGGGCAGCAGCACCGCCGTCCAGCCGGTCCGGCGCTCGACGATCGGCATGGTCAGCTTGACGCCGTTGATGGTGGGGGCGAGGAAGGCCAGCGGCCGACCGCCGGGGGCGTCGTAGGCGGCGACGTTCCGGCTCGGCCGCAGCCCCTCGGTGAGCGGCGCGGCGTCCAGCGGGCGGGGGTCGGCCGGGAAGCCGGTGGGCGCCGGGTCGTAGTCGACGACCGGCAGGTCGGCGGGTGCGGGGGCCGCCGCCGGGACCGGCTCGTCGGTGGGGGCAGATGCGTCGGTGGGCGCGGCGTCCCCGGTGGGGGCGGCGGCGGGCGGGGGAGCCGGGTGGACCGGGTCGGGGGTCAGGGCCTGGCCGGCGAGCAGCACAGCGGCCAGCAGCAGCGGTACGCCGAGCGCGGCGGCCAGCCAGCCGAGCACCCACCGCGAGGTCAATCGGGCAAACAGCACAAACGCACTGTAACTACCTGCCCGAGGTTAGGCCCCCTCCTAGGCGAAATGCGCCCGGAGAGGGCCCTCCCTTCAGCTCGGCTCAGCTCAGCTTGGCGCCGACGTGGATGGCTACCGCGTCGTGGGCCGCGACGTTCGCCGCGAACCAGCCGCCCGCGTCCACGGTGATCACCGGGCCGCTGCACGCCCCGCCCGAGAAGTCGCCGTGGATGACGTCGCAGTACCGGCCGGCCGGGAGCCCGGTCTGGTACGAGCGGCCGTTGATCGCTCCGTCCTCGTCGTTGACCGTCAGGTAGCCCTTGCCGCTGCGGCCGAAGGCGATGTGGTTGTTGCCGTTGTCGTACCAGTTGGCGACGCCCGCACCCTGGGTGGCGTTGGCGAACCCGACCATGTTCGCGACGACCCGCCAGCGGTGCTCGCACTCCCAGCCGGAGTAGCAGGTGGTGTTCCGGGTCTTGTTGTTCGCGTCCGAGGGCGGTCCGGCATCGCGGTTGGTGAAGGTGTAGCTGGACATCACCGTCGGCGAGCCGTACGGCCAGCCCAGCATGAAGGCGTTGGCCAGGGCGTAGATCCCACCGTCGCGGTAGGTCAGCACCCCGCCGACGTCACGCTGGGTGTCGTGGTTGTCCACGAAGACCGCCGCCGAGCCGCCCGGCAGGTGGCCCCACCCCTCGCCGAAGTTCTTCAGGTACGCCAGCTTCTCGCTGCGGAACACCCGGGCGAGATCCTTGCCGTAGCGGAACTCGTGCACGTCGCCGTTGCCGGTGTACTCGGTCGGCTGGACCGGCTCACCCGCGCCGTAGATGACCTCCTGCACCAGGTACGCCGAGCGGGAGAGCTTGCCCTTGATGGCGGCGATGTCGGCGGCCGGCATGTGCTTGCTGGCGTCCAGCCGGAACCCGTCCACCCCGAGGGAGAGCAGGTCGTTGAGGTACCCGGCGATCTTCGACCGGACGTACTCCGACTCGGTCTTCAGGTCCGAGAGGTTGACCAGCTCGCAGTTCTGCACCTCGTACCGGTCGTTGTAGTTGGCGATGTCGTCGCCGCCGTTGCGCCCGCAGTGGTGGAAGTCCTGCGTCTGGTAGACCCCCGGGTAGTCGTAGTGGCCGTACGACGAGCCGGCCCAACCGGTGCCGCCAGCCTCCTGCCCGGACATGTGGTTGATCACGGCGTCGACGATCACCTTCACCCCGGCCGCGTGGCAGGTGTTCACCATGGACTGGAACTGTGCCCGGGTGCCCTTGCGGGACTCGATGCGGTAGCTGACCGGCTGGTACGCCATGTACCACTGGTTGCCCCGGACGTGCTCCTGCGGCGGGGAGACCTGGACGTAGCCGTAGCCCTTCGGGCCGAGGACTGCGGTGCACTCGCTGGCCACCGAGGGCCAGTTCCACTCGAACAGGTTGGCGATGACCCGCTTCGTGCCGGACGGGGCGGCGGCGGCCGGGGGCGCCGCCACGGCGGTCGGGACGAGCAGGCTGGCGATCACGCCTAGGGCGAGGACCGCCAAGCGGCGGCTACGTCGATGCATCGGAACTCCTGACGGGGGTCGGGGGGAACCGTGGGGGTGCTGCGGTGGGGGATAGCTCGGCTGACGCAATGTTGCAAGCCATGCTGAAATTTGCGGAAAGGTTACAAGCGTGTTGCAACCGCTGTCAATGCATGGACATGCATCGTTTCCTGGGGCGCTGCCGGAGGTCCCACTCGGGACGGTTCAACCGGGTTGTGCCGGGAAGCCCGCGAAACCCGTCACCGGGGGCGATCCATTGGCCCCGATGCTCCCGCACTCGATCGGGGGAGCCGGGTTGCCCTGCGGCTGGTCGGGGCCGACTAGTAAACCTCGCCGGGCCGGTCGGAAGCCGATGCGTCCCACCGCCCCCCACCGCCCCCCACCCCACCCCGCCCCACCCCACCTGCCCCACCCCCGCCCCACCGCCCCGTGCTGCTGAGGCACTCCGGGGCCTCGCGATCTTGCGGTTGCGGCCCCGACAAATGCCGCATTACGCCCTTCTGGTGGGCCCAAAGTGCAAGATCGGCGGGGCGAGGGCGAGGGCGAGGGCGAGGCCGGGGTCGGGGCCGGGGCCGGGGGCGAGGGCGGGGCCGGGGCCGGGGCCGGGGCCGGGGGCGGGGGCGGGGGCGGGGCCGGGGGCAGGGCAGGGCAGGGCAGGGCGGGGCGGGGCGGGGCGGGGCGGGGCGGGGCGGGGCGAGGCAGGGCGGGGCGGGGCGAGGCAGGACGAGGGCGGGGCGAGGGCGGGTCTGGGGGCCGGCCGGGGTAGGCGCGGGGCCGGGGTGCCGCCGGGGCCGGGGGCGGGCCGGGGGCGGGTGGGTCGGGGTGGAGCGAGGGCTGGGGTGAGTGGTCCCAGGGGCTGCCCGCTGGCAGCAGAAGGCGGGGGCCAAAGAGCCCCCGCCTTCTGCTCTGTTGCAGTGGTTAGCGGCCTGGTGTGAGGCGGTCGGTGCCCATTCGGTCGCGGAGCACCTCCGGCACCAGCACCGAGCCGTCAGGCTGCTGGAACTGCTCCAGGATCGCCGGGAACAGCCGGCTGGTGGCCAGTGCCGAGCCGTTGAGGGTGTGTACGAACCGGCTCTGCTTGCCGCCCGGCTCCCGGTACCGGATCGCCGCCCGGCGGGCCTGGTAGTCGCCGGCCCAGGAGACCGACGACACCTCCTTGTACTTGCCGGTGCTCGGCATCCACACCTCGATGTCGAGGGTCTTCTTCATCCCCGCGCTGGCGTCGCCGGCCGACAGCAGGCTGCGCTGGTAGTGCAGGCCCAGCCCCTCCACCAGGCTTTCCGCTTGGGCTAGCATCTCCTCCAGCGCCGCGTCCGCCTGCTCCGGCAGGGTGAACTGGAAGATCTCCACCTTGTTGAACTGGTGGCCCCGCACGGTGCCCCGCTCGTCCGAGTGCGACCCGGCCGACTCGCGCCGGTAGCAGGGGGTGTACGCGAAGGTCTTCAGCGGCAGCTTCGTCGTGTCCAGGATCTCGTCCTGATACGTGCCCAGCAGCGCCGTCTCCGCCGTGGGCAGCAGGAACTGCCCGCGCGGGGCGGACTCCCGGTCCAGGTGGTAGACGTCGTCGTAGAACTTGGGGAACTGCCCGGCCGCGAACCCGACGCTGTCCAGCAGCAGGTGCGGCGGGAGGAGGAACTCGTACCCGGCCGCGATGTGCCGGTCGATGAACCAGTTGATCAGCGCCCACTCCAGCCGCGCGCCCAGCCCCGTGTAGATCCAGAAGCCGGAGCCGCCGAGCTTGACGCCCCGCTCGTAGTCGACCAGGCCCAGCGACCGGGACAGCTCGACGTGGTCGCGGACCTTCTCGATGGTCGGCGGCTGCCCGAAGGTCTTCACGACCCGGTTGGCCTCCTTGCCGCCGGCGACCACGTCGTCGGCGGGCAGGTTGGGCAGCTCGCTCATCTGGTCGCGGAGCTGGGACTGCACCTCGTCGAGCTGGGACTCCAGCTCGGCGAGCTGCTTGCGCTCCGCCTCCGGCGCCACGGACTCCGGCGCGGTGCCGGCCCGCTTCGCCACCGCGTACGCCCGGGCCTCCGCCTTGCGGCGCTGCCGCTCGGCGTCGATGGCCGTGATGAGGGCGCGGCGCTCCTGGTCGAGCCGCTGGATCTCGTCCAGCGCCCGGTTGACCTCGGCGGGATCCAGTCGCTTCGCCAGCGCGGTCGCCACCGCCTCGCGATCCTTCCGGATCAACTCCATGTCGAGCATGCTGCTCCGTACGCCTCCATCCGGGGGTCAGGTAAGACCCACAGATGCTACCGTCGCCGCCCCCTACGACCGGTCCCGGCGTCCGCCGCCATCCTTCGGGTGCGTTTGTCGTCGCCCGGGCAACAACAAACGCACCCGAAGTCGCGCCGGCCGGCCAGGCCCCTCGGCCGGCGGCGGCCCTCCCAGGTTCCTCGGCCGGCGGCGGCCCTTCCAGGCCCCTCGGTCAGAGGCGGATCGGCATCAGGAGCGAGAACGCATCGGCGTCGTCGGGGCGACGCACGGCCAGCGGCGCGATGGGGCCGTCCAGTTCCAGCACGAGCTGACCCCCACCCGCCGCGTCCAGGGCGTCGAGCAGGTACCGCCCGTTGACCCCGACCCGCACCGCGCCCGGGTCGGCGGGTGCCTCGCCGTCGAGGACCCGCAGCCCGCCCGCGTCGTCGAGGCCCAGCACCGTCACGGGCATGTCGATGCCCTCGTGCCGGACCAGGGCCGGCGTCGCGCCCGCGAGTGCCACGCGCAGCGCCGGCACGTCCACCTCGATCCGATACGTGGGCCCGTCCGCGCCGGGCCCGCGCAGCAGCCGCCCGTAGTCCGGGGAGTCGTACGGCAGGACGGTGTCGGAGACCTCGTCGTCGGCGACGGAGACGGAGACGCTCGCTCCGTCCAGCCGCAGCAGCGCCTCGGGGGCGTCGGTGTCCAGCAGCGCGCGGATCCGGTCCACGAGGGCCACCGGGGCGAGCGCCCGCGTTCCGGGCCCGTCGACCCGGCCGGGAACCCAGGACACCGCCAGCCGGTACCGGTCGGTGGCGATGAGGCGTACGCCGTCGTTGTCCGCGTCGAAGAGGACCGCCGACAGCATCGGTAGGGCGGGATCGGCGCCGACCGCGAAGCGGACCGCGTCGAGCGCGGCGGCGAGGTCGACGCGGGATAGAACGAGACGAGTGGTCATGGGGTTCTCCTCGGGATCGATCAGGGCTCGGACCCGGGAGAGCTCGCGGCGGGCATCGGCGAGGCCGTCCTCCAGCCGGCGCAGGTGTCCGTCGAGCAGCCGGCCGACCATGGCCGGCTCGGCGCGGTGCCGCACGGCGGCGGCGATCTCCGCCAGCGGCATCCCGACCCGACGCAGCCCCGCCACCAGGCGGGCCGGGGCAACCTGGTCGTCGGCGTACCAGCGGTAACCGGTCGACGGGTCGACCAGGGCCGGCACCAGCACCCCGGAGCGGTCGTAGAACCGCAGGGCGCTGATCGTCAGCCCGCTGACCCGGGCCAGCTCGCCGATGCTGCGCAATTCGCTCTCCACACCGAGGATCCTGTTGCCTCGACCTGGTCGAGGGTCAAGCCCGACGGTGGCGGAGCCGGTTTCGCCGTCAGCCGGACTCGCCGTCAGCCGGGCGGTTAGGAAGGGGCCCTTCCTATACCGAAAGCGTTAACAGGGTGCCCTTCCTTACTCCTTGAGCACGCGGAAGGTGAGGCCGGCCTGCTGGAGGCGCTCCAGCAGGGCGTCGCCCATCGCGGTCACCGGGGTCACCTGGCCCGAGGTGGCCGGGAGGCCGTCGTCCAGGGCCAGGCAGAGCGCGGACTCGGCGAGCATCTTGGCGGTCTCGTCGTACCCGGGGTCGCCGCCGGAGACCTCGGTGAGCACCCGTTGGCCCCCGCCGGAGCCGATGAACCGCACCCGGAACCAGGATTTCGCCCGCTGCTGCGGGGTCGGCCCCTGACCGGAGGCGAGCCGGCCGAGCAGCCAGCGCCGGGTCGGCGGGAGCTTCACGAGCCCGACCAGGCCACCGAGCCCGGCCGCGCCGAGGACGATCGTGGGCAGCCGCTTCACGGCGGCGAAGTGCCGGTAGCGGAAGTCCGGGCCGTACTCCGGGCGGGCCGCCGCCGACCGGCGGACCACCTGCGGGTCGATGGTCGGCAACGGCACCACCCACATGCCGATCTCCTTCGACCGGCCCACCTTCCCGGGCACCGCCCGGACCCGTCGGCCCTCCGGCCGGGGCTCGACCGCGCGGCGCTGCTGCACGGCCCGGCTGGCCTCGGCGGTACGCGAGAACGCCGTGAGCGCCGAATGGTACGTCCCGGCGGAGAACTTCCCGCCCGCCCGGACGAACCCGTCCACGGTGATCGGCGTGTCCGCCGGGAGCTGCTTGACGGTGAACCAGACGCCCAGGTCGTGCGGGATCGAGTCGAAGCCGCAGGCGTGCACGAGCCGCGCCCCGGTGCGTACCGCCTCGGCGTGGTGGCGCACGTACATCGTGTCGACGAACTCCGGCTCGCCGGTGATGTCGAGGTAGTCGGTGCCCGCGCGGGCGCACGCGGCGACCAGCGGCTCGCCGTGGTGCACGTACGGCCCGACCGTGCTGGCCACCACCCGGGCGGCCTCGGCGACCCGGCGCAGCGACTCCGGGTCGGTGACGTCGGCGGTGAGCAGCGGCAGCTCGGCCAGCGCCGGGTCGATGTCGGTCAGCCGGCCCCGGACGGCAGCCAGCTTCGCCGGGTTGCGCCCGGCGAGCGCCCAGCGCAGCCCCTCCGGCGCGTGCCGGGCAAGGTATTCGGCGGTGAGCCCCCCGGTGAATCCGGTGGCCCCGAACAGAACGACGTCGTACGCCCGGTCCTCACGCATCCTGTGAGTGTTGCACCCGGCCCGCCAACCCGCTCAGGACCCGGCCCGCCAACCCGCCCAGGAGCCGGCCGCCAACGGTTCCGGGGCGGGTCAGGGCGTGAAGACCGCGCGGAGGCAGCCGTCGGCCCGGTCCCGGAAGAGGTCGTAGCCGTGCGCCCCCTGCTCCAGGGGAAGGCGGTGGGTGGCCAGGTGGGCGGTGCTGATCTCGCCGCGGGCCATCCGTTCCAGCAGCATCGGGATCCACCGCTGCCCGTGCTGGCGGGAGCTGCGCACGGTCAGCCCCTTGTGCATCACCGCGCCGAGCGGGAACGTGTCGACGAACCCGGTGAACGTGCCGAGCACGACGACCGTGCCGCCCTTTCGGCAGGCGTGCACCGCCTCGCGTACGGCGATCGGTCGGTCCGGGGGTGTGGCGGTCCGCCCGGCGGTGACGAACAGGTCGGCCAGCGACCGGGGCCCGGTGCCGTCCCAGGCCATCCCGACCGCCTCCACGCAGACGTCCGGGCCTCGCCCGCCGCTGCGTTCCCGCAGCTCGGCGGCGACATCGGTGGCCTCGTAGTCGAGGGTCTCCGCGCCGACGTGCCGCTCGGCCGATCGCAGCCGGTCGAGGTGCCGGTCGATCACCACCACCCGGGACGCGCCGTGCAGCAGGGCGGCCTGCGCGGCCATCTGGCCCACCGCCCCCGCCCCCCAGACCGCCACCACGTCCCCGGGGCGTACCTCGCCCAGTTCGGCGCCGAGCCAGCCGGTCGGCACCGCGTCGGACGCGAAGACGGCCCGGTCGTCGTCGACTGCGTCGGGCACGGCGAACGCCCCGACGTCGGCGTACGGCACCCGGACGTACTCGGCGTGGCCGCCGGCGAAGCCCCCGACCGCCCGGGGGTGGCCGAAGCAGCCGACGGTGGGTTGCCCCCACGCCTCCTCGGCCACCGCCGGGCCGGTGCTGCCGTTGTCGCAGCAGCCGTAGCGGCCCTGCCGGCAGAACCAGCAGCTCCCGCAGGCCACGGTGGCGCAGACCACCACCCGGTCGCCGACCCGGTGCCGGCGTACCCGAGGGCCCACCTCGACCACGTCGCCGAGGAACTCGTGGCCGAGTACGTCGCCGACCGACAGGTACGGTGCCCGGCCGCCGAGCAGCGGCAGGTCCTCCCCGCAGGTGGCGCTGCGCCGTACCCGGACGATGGCGTCGGCCGCGTTGCGCAGCTCCGGGTCGGGGACCTGGCGCACCGCGAGGCCGTCCTCCCCGAGCCAGCACAGCGCCCTCATCCGTGACCCGGCCGGTCCAGCGGTGAGCGGTCCGCGCGGAGCAGCTCACCGGTCTCGGCGAGCTGCTTGACCTGCCGCAGCGTCTCCCGGATCAGCAGCCCCGGATCGTCACCGACCAGGTGGGCGGCCATCCCGGTCAGCGGCCGGCCGCAGGCCGGTCGGGCGGCCAGTTCCGTGCCGCGCCCACCGGGCGCCGGGCGCACCGCGACCTCCACCCCGTCACCGAGGCGGTGCAGTGGCTCGGGTCGAGGCCCGTCCGGCAGCACCCGATCCGGAGGCCGGTCGACCGTCACCACCTGCCAGCGGCCCGGTCGGGCGCGGGCGTCTGCCGCATGGGGTCGGCCCGCCCGCCCGGGTACGCGCACCCCCCGCGCCGCCACCCCGGCCCTCGTGCCGGCCACCGCCACCACCCCGGCCCTCGTGCCGGCCACCATCGCCCCGGCGGTACGGGCCAGCGCCCGTGCACCCCGCGTCGTGCGCCCCATCCCGTCCCCACCCGCCCCTCGTCGTCGTCATCCGGGCCCTCGTGGGCTTCCGGCCCGGCCCTCGTGGGCTTCCGGCCCGGCCCTCGCGGGCGGCCGGTCACGCGCGGCCGACCGCCCGCGTGCCACCACGGTCGCCGCTGCCCGGGTGAAGCGGGCTCCCCCCGAAGGGGTGAACCGGCCAAGGCCGGGTAACCGCCCGCCACGCGACCTGGGGAAGTGGACGCGTCCGTGGGGGTGGGGACCGGATGCCGCAGGACGACTGGGACGGCACGGCCGTGGCGGTGCCGGGAACCGCTGTCACCGTGACGAACGCGAAGGGCGCCGTGGACGCGGCCCCGGGCTTCCGCGCCGCGAGTGGCGGGGCGACCGGGCCGGCTCCGCTGCTGGCGTCCCGCCTGGTACCCGCCCCGCTGGCCGAACCGGTGCTGGTCCGGCCTCGGCTGCTGCGTCGGCTCGACGAGGGGACCGCCGGAGCGGTCACCCTGGTCTCCGCCCCGGCGGGCTGGGGCAAGACCACCCTCCTGGGCTCCTGGGCCCGCGCCGTCGAGCCGGCCCCGGCGTGGGTGTCGGTCGAGGCGGGCGACACGGGGGCGCGGCTCTGGTCGTACCTGGTGGCGGCGTTGCGCGACCCTGCGACGGCGCTGCGCGATCCGGGGCAGCCGCAGCCCCCCGGACCGCCGACGCCCGACGCGCCGCCCCGCCCGGACCAGTTGGAACTGCTGGCCGCGGCGCTCGCCGCGCGGGAACGCCCGGTGCTGCTCGTCCTGGACGACCTGCACAGGATCACCGACCCGGCGGCGCTGACCGGGCTGGAGTTCCTGCTGCGCCACGCCGGGCACCGGCTGCGCCTGCTGGTCGGCGCACGCACCGACCTGCCGCCGGGGCTGCACCGGCTGCGGCTGTCCGGGGAGCTGACCACCGTCGGCCCCGACGAGCTGGCCTTCACCGACGACGAGGTGGCGGACCTGCTCACCGCGCACGGCGTGCGCCTGCCGGCGGCCGTGGTGCCCCGGCTGCGGGAGCGCACCGGTGGCTGGCCGGCCGGGCTGCGATTCGCCGCGCTGGCCGTCCGGGACCGGCCCGACCCGGTCCGCTGGGTGGAGCAGTTCGGTGGTGACCAGCCGGACGTGGCCGGCTACCTGCGCGAGGAGGTGCTCGATCCGCTCGACGAGGCGGCCCGGGACTGCCTGCGCCGGGGTGCCGTGGCGGACGTCTTCCGGGCCGACCTGGTCGACGCGCTCACCGGCCGCTCCGACGCCGAACCGGTGCTCGCCGCGTTGGCCACGACCGGGGGCTTCGTGCGCCGAGACGACAACGGGCCACCCTGGTACCGCTGCCATCCGCTCCTGGCCGACCTGCTCCGCACGGAGTTGGCCGGGCTGACCGCCGAGGAGCGGCGCGAGCTGCACCTGCGGGCCGCCGGCTGGTACACCGGCCACGGTCGGCCCGCCGAGGCGCTGCGGCACGCCCTCGCCGCCGGTCACTGGGATCGGGCCGCCGAGCTGCTGGTCACCTGCTGGCCGGAGCTGATCCCGTACGACCGGGAGGGCTTCGGCGGGCCGCAGCCGGCCGCGCCGCCGGAGGAGGCGGTCCGGCGGGACCCGGAGCTGGGCCTTGCCGCCGCCGCCGAGCGGGCCCACGCCGGCGACCCGGACGCCGCCGCCGGGCAGCTGCGCCGGGCCGCCGGGCACGCCGGTTCGCTGCCGGTGCCGCGCCGGGACCGGTTCCGGCGGCTGGCCACCGCGCTGGAGCTCACCCTCGCCCGGCTGGCCGGCGACCACGACGAGGTACGCCGGGCGGCGGGCCGGCTGCTTGCCACGCGTACCCCCGAGGGGTCGGCGGACGACCCGCGGACCCCCGGGGCCGTCGACGACGCGGACGTGCGGGCGACGGCCGGGGCGGCGCTCGGCCTGGCCGCGCTGGCCGACGGCGACCTGCGCGCCGCGGCGGCCGAGTTCGGGCCGGCGCTGGTGGCGGCCCGGGAGGCCGGTAGACCCCGCACCGAGCTGCTCTGCGCGAGCCGGTCCGCCCTGCTGCATGCGGCGCTGGGCGAGCTGCGGGCGGCCGAGCGGGTCGCCCGGGAGGCGCTTGACCTGCCGTCCTGTCAGGGCTGGTCCTGCCGCGTCGATTGCGGGCACGGCTACCTGGCGCTGGCCCTGGTGGCGCTGCACCGGGACCTGCCCGACGAGGCGGAGGCACACCTGGCGCTGGCCGCCCCGGCCACCGGCGATGACCCGGACGACGCCGGGCCGGCGGCGGCGCTGGGCGCGCTGTGTCGGGCGCAGCTGCTGCGCGACCGGGGCGACCCCGCCGCCGGGCTGCGCCTGCTCGCGACGGCGCGGGAAGCGCTCGCCGGGGCGGGCCGGGACGGCGCGCGGGACGGGCATGCCGGGGCGGGGCGGGGTGGCGGACGGGACGGGCGTGCGGGGGCGGGCCGGGACGGCGCGCGGGAGCTTGCGGACTGGTTGTCGGCGGCGGAGGCGGATCTGCGGGCCGCCCACGGTGACCTCGGCACGGCCCGGGAGTTGCTCGCCGCCGGGTCGCGCCCGCCCGGGGAGGGGGCAGCGGCGCCGGCGGTGGCGCTGGCCCGCATCGAGCTGCGCGCCGGGGACCCGCGGGCCGCCGGGTACGCCCTGCCGGACTGGGACGGCCCCGAGGCCGCTGCCTGGCCGCTGCCCGTACGCCTCGACGCGGGGGTGCTCGACGCGGTGCTGGCCTGGCGGGCCGGCGACGAGCGGCGGGCCGGGCGGCTGCTGGAGCGGGCGCTGGAGCTGGCCGAACCGGACGGGCACCGGCGGGTCTTCACCCGGGCCGAGCCGGGGGCGCGGGACCTGCTCGCCGCGCACCTGGACTCCGGCACGGCGCACTGGCCGACGGTCAGCGACCTGCTCCGCGCCCAGGAGCCGACCGGCCGGTCGGGCCCGGCGGCGGGGCGGGTGCCGGAGGAGCCGCTCACCGAGCGGGAGCTGACCATCCTGCGGTACCTGCAGAGCATCCTGTCCAACGTGGAGATCGCCGGCGAGCTGTCGCTGTCGGTCAACACGGTCAAGACGCATGTGCGCAACATCTACCGCAAACTGGACGCGACCCGCCGCCGGGAGGCCGTCCGGCGGGCCCGGGAGCTGCGCCTGATCTGATCCTCCCGGGGCGGGCCGGTCGGCCGTCTCGAACCCGACCAGGGGTGCGGGCCGCTACGGACGCCGAGTCGCAGGTCACCATCAGGCGGTGGCGGCCTCGTCGACGGCGGCGAGCAGTTCGGGCAGGGAGTACCCGCCCTCGTACCGGAGGTCGTCGAGGAAGAGCGTCGGCACGCCGTCGACGCCGCTACGGATGCCCCCGACGAAGTCCCGCCGGACCCGGTCGGCGTGCGCCTGCCGCGCCAGTTCGCCGCCCACCTCGTCGGCGGGCAGTCCGAGCTGCTCCACTCCGAGCGACAGGTGCACCGGGTCGAGCTGGTCCTGGTGCTCGTACAGCCAGTCGTGCATCTGCCAGAACCGGTCCCGTCGCGCCGCCGCCTCGGCGACCTCGGCGGCGCTCTCGGCGTACGGGTGGACGTTGGCGATCGGGAAGTGCCGGTACACCAGCCGGACCACGTCGGCCCGCTGGCGCAGCAGCTCGGCGAGGTTCGCGTACGCCGCGCCGCAGTACCGGCACTGGAAGTCCCCGTACTCGACGAGGGTCACCGGGGCGTCCACCGGCCCCCGAGCGTGGTCGGCCTCGGTCACCGGCACCCGCAGCTTGGCGGTGACCTGCAACGGCGTCGTCATCGGGCCACCACGGCGAGTCGGCTGTCCTGGTCGGTGCGGGTGGTCGTCGCGGTGGACATCGCTGCTTCCTCCACGGTGTCTGCGGTCGGTTCGGCGGCGGCACCCATCGCCCCACCGGCCCCGATCCTGCCGCCCGACCGGGTGAACCGGACCCACCCCGGCCGGGTGAGGGCCCCCCGCCCCCGGGGCGTCGGTCTTCCCGGGGCGTCGACAACTCCCGTCCGGTCCGGCACCATCTGTGGACGGCGTCACCGATGGCAGCGGGGAGTAAGCGATGAGTGAGGTCCGCGAGGTGGTACCGGCGGCCGTCGGGCATCCGGGCCCCGGGCGGGGCCGGGCGGTGGCCGCCCGGCTGGTCGGTCTCGCGCGGCACGAGTGGAGCCTCGCGGTGTTCGGCTCGCTGCTGCTCGCCGCCGTGCTGACCTGGCCGACGCTGGCCGATCTGAGCGGCACCATCCCGCAGGACACCGGCGACCCGACCCTCCAGGCGTGGCAGGTCGCCTGGGGCGGACACGCCCTGCTCACCGACCCCACCCAGCTCTGGCACTCGAACACGTTCTGGCCGGAGCCGTACACCTACGCGTACTCGGACACCCTGCTCGGCTACGCCCCGTTCGGGATGATCGGGCACGGGCCGGTCGCCGCCGTGGTCCGCTACAACCTGCTGTACGTGCTGGTGCACGCCCTGGCCTTCGTCGGGGCGTACGCGCTGTCCCGGCAGCTCGGCGCGGGCCGGGCGGGCGCCGCGGTGGCCGGGGCGTCCTTCGCGTACGCCCCGTGGAAGCTGGCCCAGGCCGGGCACCTGCACGTGCTCAGCATCGGCGGGATCGCGCTGGCACTGGCCATGCTGGCCCGGGGCCACGGGTGGTCGCTGCGGCACGGCTACCGCCCGGACCGGGTTCGGCCGGGCTGGGCGGCCGGTGGGTGGCTGGTCGCCGCCTGGCAGGTAAGCCTCGGTTTCGGCATCGGCCTGCCCTTCGCGTACGCGCTGGGGCTGCTCTGCCTCGGCGCGGCCGGCGGGTACGGCTGGTCGTGGTGGCGGCGCCGCCGGCCGGCGTTCCCCCGTCGGCTGCTGTTGGCCGACCTGGCCGGCGGCGTCTTCTTCGCCGGGGTGACCCTGCTGATGGCCGCGCCCTACTTCGAGGTGGTGGCCCGGCACCCGGCCGGCCGGCGGACGGTCGAGCAGATCGCGATGTTCTCCCCGCCGGTGCGCGGCTTTTTCACCGCGCCGCCGGAGTCCTGGCTGTGGGGGGAGCGGCACGCCGTCGCCCGGGCCACCCTGGGCTTCGCCGGGGAGATGACGCTGCTGCCCGGGATGGTGCTGATCGGGCTCGCCACCGCCGGGCTGTTCCTCTCGGCGTGGCGGCTGCGGCACCGGCTGGCCCTGGCGGCCGGGGTGCTGGTCAGCGCGGCGCTGGCGGCCGGCACCACGCTCTTCGGCGACGGCGACCCCGGCTACGTCACCCTGGTGGAGCACGTGCCCGGCTGGGACGGCGTGCGCACCCCGGGGCGGCTCGTGCTCTGGACCACGCTGCTGTTGGGCATCCTCGCCGCCGGTGCGCTGACCGTCCGCGAACCGAAGCCGGATCCCCGGGCGGACCGGGAGCCCGGGGCGGACCGGGAGCCCGGGGCGGATCTGGAGCCCGGGGCGGATCTGGAGCCCGGGGCGGGTCGGGGGACCGGGGTGGCGGCCGACGGCCGGTGGCGGCGCTGGGCCGGGCTGGTGCTCGTCCTGCCGGTGCTGCTGGTGCTCGCCGAGGGGGTCAACCGGACCCCGCATGTGCCCGCCCCCGGGCAGCCGGCGGCGCTGCACGGGCTGCGCGGCCCGGCACTGGTGCTGCCCAGCGACGGCACCCGGGAGTTCCACGTGATGCTCTGGTCCACCGACGGCTTCCCGAAGGTGGTCAACGGGCTGGCCTCGTTCACCCCGGCCAGCCAGCAGGAGATCCGGGGGGCGAGCGGGGGCTTCCCGGACGCCGCGTCGGTGGCGTACCTGCGGGGGATCGGGGTGCGCACGGTGGTGCTGCTGCCGGCGTACGCGGCCGGCACCCCGTGGGCCGACGCGGCGGCCCGGCCGGTGGACGGGCTCGGCATCCGGCGGGAGACGGTCGGCGACGGGCTCGTCTACCACCTCGACTGAACCGCGCCGCGATGCCGCGGGCGCTCGAAGCGCGCAGCGGCTCCGGCGAGCATCACCGCGAGGCGAACCGGTCCCGCCCTCGGAGCCCCTCGCCCCGGCGGACCGCCCCCGGCTTCGGGTGGGCGGCGTGGGGGGACACCCCCCCCCCGCGCGCCCGCTGGGGCCGGGTCAGCCGTCGCGGCCGCCGGGGGCGTCGGGCCGGGCGACGTCGACGAACTCGATGTCGTCGGCGGACGCCTCGCCGCGCCCACCGGCGGCCCGGGCCGCCGACCCGGCGGCCCAGCCGACCGCCGCGCCGACCAGCGCGGCGCCGATCAGCAGCGTCCACGGCAGGGCCGGCCGGCGGCCGGCGAGCGAGTCGAAGGCCAGTACCGCCCGGCGGCGGGCCTCCTCGGCGGCGGAGCCGACCAGGTCACCGGCGTCGTCGGCGAGGCCCGAGCCGTTGCGGCGGGCCGAGCGGGCGGTGTCCCGGACGCTGTCCCCGGCGGAGCCGAAGGCGGAAACCAGGTGCTGCCACGCCTGGTCCGCGATCCGCTCGGGCTTGCTGCGGCGTTCCAGCAGATCGGTTCCGAACATCGTGTTTACCTCCTCGGGGGTGCCGAAGCTTACGGGTGTTTCGACCTTCGGCGCGGGTATTTCGGACTTCGGCGTGCGGCCGGCTCGGGCGCTCCGCCCACCGGAATGGTCCGACGGTCCGTCCACCCCGCCAGTGCCCCACAGAGGGTGACCGCAAACCCGGTGCGTCGGCGGTCACGGCACCCGGGCCGGTGGTGGTCAGCGCAGGGACACCACCGCTGCGCCGCGGGCGAAGTCGTCGTCGTCATCGTCGTCGTCGCCCGCGCCGCCGAAGCCGCAGGCCAGCAGCAGGGCGAGCAACGCGCCGACACCGGCAAGGCCGGCAAGTCTCCGGATCATGATCGGTCCTTCCGTGGTACGGGTCGCGGACGACGCCGAGCCTAGGCTGCCCGGGCAAGGCCGCCGGGTCGTCGCCGCGCCCGATGGGTGACGCCGTCCGCCGTGGGGAGGGGATGGCCGCTCGTCGTCACGGCCCCGGCACCCTGCCCTCGGCGGGTTTGGGCACGCCGGGGGCACCGGGTGCGCGTGAATGTCGGGGGTCGCCGCTACCCTGGGTCGGCGACATCGACGGTAGGTCGCTCGTTTGATGAAGAGAATCCGAAAAGTCCGGATAAGGGGCAGCTTGCTGCGTCCTGGTCCATGAATTGCTCATCCCGAGGGGTGGCGACCGAGGCCGTCGGAGGAATACTCTCGGTCGCGGCCCGCGTACTGATGAGGCGCCCCGTAGAACGGGCGAGTGGAGGTGCTCGCGTGAGCCTGTCGATCGTGAAGTCGGTCCTGTCGGGTGGTGTCATCGAGATCGTCCCGCGCGGTGAGATCGACGTCGATACCGCGTACGAGGTGCGCGAAGCCATTGCCGAGGTGCTCGCCAAGGGGCGTCCCGCCCGCATCGAGCTCAACATGCGTCTCGTCACCTTCATCGACTCCGTCGGCATCAGCGCGATGGTGGCCGGCTTCCAGACCGCCGAGGTCAGCGGCGTGAAGTTGGTCGTCACCGAGCCGAGTCGATTCGTGCACCGGCAGCTCTGGGTGACCGGGTTGCTGGGCCTCTTCGGCGCACCGGAGCCCTACTACGCAGGTGCCGCCACGCCCGAGGTGCGGCCCGGGGCCTGAGAGCCGTCTCCCCGCAGGGGCGCACCCGGCGGTCGGCGGGGCGCCCGACATTCCCGCGCTCCGGGCGCGGGGGCGGTCAGGCGCCCCGTGCCCTGCGGCCGGCATTCCCGCGCCACATTCCTGAGCGCGGGACAATCCTTCGCTCGTGCGCGGGCGCGGCCGACCCGCGTCGGGCCGGCTCTTCCCTCTCAGGGGCGGGTGGGGCACGATCGAGGGCGTGCTTCGGCGAGACAGCTTCCAGTACTCGGTCCAGGCCCGCTGCCCTCGGGCCGAGGCGGTGGCGCTGCTCAGCGACCCGGCCAGGCAGGGCGAGCTGCATCCACTGATCGTGCGGGTGCGCCGGCTGCCGCCCCGACCGGGCACCCGGGCCAGCTACGCCATCACGGACCGGCTCGCCGCCGGGCCGGTGCGCTTTCTCACGACGTACCAGGCGGACGTGTTGACGGTCAGCGACGACGAGATCGTCATGGTGGCTCGGCAGTGGCCGGCCACGACGGTGCGTAACCACACGCTGCTGCGCGACGAACCGGGCGGGTGGGTCCGGATCGACGTGGAGATCAACCTCGCCGCCCCGGCGCCGCTGTTCCGGTACGCCTTCCGGCAGGCCCGTTCGGCGCACCTCGGGCTGGCCCGGCGGCTGGGCGAGGTGCTGGACCGCACCGCTGACGGCCCGGCCTGAACGGCGGGGCACTCGGTCGACGACCTGCGGTGTACCTGCACCGACGTGACGCCCCGGCGACCCGTCGTTCGTGGGCGGGTCGCCGGGGCGCGGGTCAGAGCACCGACAGGTGCACGTGGTTGGTGTGGTCGCTGGACGGGTCCCCGTTGCCACCGCTGTAGGACTTCCAGCCGCTGCTGGGCAGCCAGATCTGCTTGAACCAGATCACGTACAGCACGGCCAGCCTGTCGGCGTTGCGGATGTAGTACGCCGACAGGTTGTTGCCGTAGGTGCGGTCCCCACCGGAGGCCACCCCACCGAAGCCGCCTTTCTGGGCGGCGAAGTCGCAGGCCCGGCCCTTGGGGTGCTCGCCGGAGCCGCTGGGTCGGTGGCAGGAGACGTACCGGGTGAAGCCGGCCGCCTTGGCCTGCTGGAGCGCGTGCAGCGTCCGCGGGGTGATGCAGCCGTTGGCCGGGGTCGGGTCGTTCACGCTGCACGACTCCGACGGCCAGGATCCGTCGGGGTTGCGCTTCGCCGGGGCGGCGTTGGCGTTGGAGGTGCCCCGGTTCGACCCGCCGCCGCTGTCGCTGGCGGTGACCTTCTCCTCGGCCTTCTCGTTGGCCACGGTGAGGGCCCGCTCGGCCTGCTCCTTGCGCTTGCTCATCACCGCGACCTGCTTGCGCTGCTCGCGGATCTCGCCGTCGAGGGCCAGCCGGGTCCGGGCGGACTCGTCCCGGGTCTGCGTCAGGTCGCGCAGCACTCGGTCCTCGTTGGTGGCGACCGCGTCGAGCGCGGCGATCCGGTCCAGGAAGCCGGCGGGGCTCGAGCTGGTGAGCAGCGCGGAGATTGGGCTGAGCCGACCCGACTTGTACGCCACGCCGGCGATCTCGTCGACCTTGGCGCTGCGGACGGTCAGCTCCGCCTCGATCGTCTTGAGCTGGCCGCCGAGCTGCTGCTGCCGGGTGACCGAGCGGGCCAGGGAGTTCCTGGCCTCCAGGTAGCCCTTGCTGGCCGCGTCCAGTTGGGCGCGAAGGGCGGGCGTGCCGCCCTCCTCGTCCTGGTCGGGCGCGGCGAGCAGGCCGGTGGGCGGCGCCGCGCCGGCCGGGGCGACCGGCCCGATTCCAAGGCCGACGCTGAGCGTCAGCGCCAGGAATGCCGCCATCCGGGCGGCGGTCCTTCGTGCAGGTGCCACTACTGGCATAGGTATGTCCTTCCGTCAGCCGCCGACCGGGTTAGCTGACGGGTTCGGGACGGAAGATCCCTACCGCTCACGCGGATGCACCCCACGAACATGGTTCCCCGGCTCGCCCTTCGACGATTAGGCGGCGGCCACCGCAGGCGCCGGAGGGCGCCGCCCGGCGGAGGCCGGATCAGAGCTTACCGGTACGCAGGGGGCCGACGCTGCACCCGTGACGGATGGTGCGCGGACTAATGCCCCTGCACGGACTAATGCCCCTGCACGGACTAATGCCCCTGCACGGACTAATACCCCTAAAACCGGCATGAGGGTACGATACACCACGCTATGCGTGGGTGTGGGGGCATCACCAACCGGCTGGGCCGCAGCGGCCCGCCGACGCGTCGGGTTCCACCTGCAACGTGGCGTGCTCGATGCGGAAGTCCTCGTGCAGGGCGGTGCGGGCCGCGGCGAGCACCGCGCCCACCTCGGCGTCCGGCGCCATGGTCAGGTGGGCGGAGGCGACCTCCATGCCGGAGGTCAGCGTCCAGACGTGCAGGTCGTGCACCTCGACCACGCCGGGCACCGCTGCCAGCCGGTCGTGCACCGCCGTCACCTGGAGGTGCTCCGGCGCGGCCTGGACCAGGATGCGTACCGCTGCCCGGCCCAGCCGCCAGGTGCGGGGCAGGATGAACACGCCGATCCCGACGGCCACCAGCGGGTCCGCCCACCACCAGTCGGTGACCGTGATCAGCACCGCCGCGGCGATCACGCCGACCGAGCCGAGCAGGTCGCCCAGCACCTCCAGGTACGCCCCACGCAGGTTGATGCTCTCCTTCGCCCCGCTGCGCAGCAGGGCGAACGCGGCCAGGTTGGCGAGCAGGCCCAGCACGGCCACCGCGAGCATCGGGCCGGTGGTCACCTCGGTAGGGTTGCCGAACCGGCGGACCGCCTCGATGAGGACGTAGACGGCCACCCCGCTGAGCAGGACGGCGTTGCCGAGCGCGGCGAGCACCTCCAGGCGGTAGAGCCCGAAGGTGCGCTGGGGGTCGGCGCTGACCCGTCGGGTGGCGGTGATCGCGGCGAGCGCCATGCCGATGCCGAGCACGTCGGTGAACATGTGCCCGGCGTCGGAGAGCAGCGCCAACGAGCCGGTGCCGAAGGCGGTCACCGCCTCGACGATCATCAGCGTGGCGAGCAGCGCGAAGGCCGCCCAGAGTCGCCCCTGATGGCGGTCTGCGGCGTTCGCCACCGACCCGTGGTGGTGGTCATGACCTGCGCCCACGCCGACACCCTCCGTCTCTGATCCGGACCGAGCCCAATGTATGCTCACATCGCAATGTGTGCAAGTGATCGTCGGGTGTCCCCACCGGGCCGGCCAGGGGCGCCTCAGCCGGTCGAGTCGATCGTGGTGAGCCGCTGGGTGGCCCGGGACAGCGCCACGTACAGCGTCCGGACCCCGGAGCCCGGGTCTGCCCGGATCTCGCCCGGGGCGACCAGCGCGACCCCGTCGTACTCCATGCCCTTGGCCTCGAGGCTGGTCACCACCTGGACGCGCGGCGCGGCCAGCTTGGCGAGCCAGCCGGCGACCTCGTTCCGACGCGGCACCGGCGTGATCACCCCGACCGTCCCGTCCACCTCGTCGAGCAGCGCGGTGACCGCCGCGACGGTGGCCCGTTCCAGCTCGGCCGCCGGCACGGCCAGCCGGACCGGTTCCACCCCGGTGGAGCGGACCGCCCGGGGCAGCGCGAGGTCCGGGTAGAGCCGGCGGATCTCCTCCGCCGCCACCGCGAAGATCTCCGCCGAGTTGCGGTAGTTGGTGGTCAGCGCGAACTGGTGCCGGCGACGCCGGCCCAGCGCCTGGTCCCGGGCCCGGGTCAGCTCGTCCTCCGCGCCGGTCCACGCAGTCTGCGCCGGGTCGCCCACCACCGTCCAGGACGCCAACCGGCCGCGCCGGCCGACCATCCGCCACTGCATCGGCGAGACGTCCTGTGCCTCGTCGACCACCACGTGTGCGTAATCGCGGTAGTCCTCGGGGCGCTCCCGGGCCGCCTCGCGGGCCGCCCGCTGGCGGTCGGCCTGTGTGCTCAGCTCCCGCACGCCCCCGGCGAGCTGGAACGGATCACGGTTGGCCCGCTTCGGTTGCAGCGGCCGGCCCAGCAGCGCGTCCAGCTCGTCGAGCAGCGCGATGTCGGCGATCGTCAGCCCCTCGGTGTCCAACGTCCGGTACGCCTCGGCGAGCAGGTCGATCTCCGCCCGGGACAGGATCCCCCCGGCATACCGGCGCAGCCGGTCCGGTCGGGCCAGCCAGCCGAGCACGTGCCGGGGGTGCAGCCGGGGCCACCACGCCTTCAGGAACTCGCGGAAATCGGGCCGCTCGGCGATCTCGGCCTCGAACGCGGGCTGCTCGGGCAGCTGGCCGATGCTCAGCCGCCGGGCCTGCGTCCACAGCGCGGCGAAGACCCCGTCGAAGCCGGCCCGGCGCGCCTCGTTGCGGCGACCACCCCGGCTCAGCGCCCGGTCCCGGATGTCGTCGAGCTCCCGGCGCTCCAGCCGGAGCAGCCCGCCCCGGTACAGCAGGCGCAGCTCGCCCGGCCCGCCCGGCACCGCGTCCCGGGCCGCCCGCTCCAGCACCTGTCGCATCCGCAGCGACCCCTTCACCGCCGCCACCTCCGGCGGGTCGGTGCGGGTGGCGCTCATCCCCGGAAAGAGCGAGCCCAGCGAGTGCAGGGTCGCCGTCTCCTCGCCCAGCGACGGCAGCACCGAGGCGATGTACTCCACGAAGACCGCGGAGGGGCCGACCACCAGGATGCCGCCGCCGGCGTACCGGCTGCGGTCGGAGTAGAGCAGGTACGCCGCCCGGTGCAGGGCGACCGCCGTCTTGCCGGTGCCGGGGCCGCCGGAAACGATCGTCACTCCGGAGGCGGGGGAGCGGATCGCCTCGTCCTGCTCCCGCTGGATGGTGGCGACGATGTCCCGCATGCCCCGGCCGGTGGCCCGGGACAGGGTGGCCAGCAGCGCGCCGTCGCCCACCACCGCCATGTCCGCCGGGGCAGCCGCCGGGTCCAGCAGGTCGTCCTCGATCCGGGTCACCCGCTCGCGCGAGGACCCGATGGTGCGCCGGCGCACCACGCCCATCGGCTGCGCCGGGGTGGCCTGGTAGAACGCTGCGGCGGCCGGGGCCCGCCAGTCCACCACCAGCGTCTCCGCGTCATCGCTGCGCACGCCGAGCCGCCCGACGTGCAGCACCTGCCGGTCGCGCAGGTCCAGCCGGCCGAAGACCAGCCCCTCGTGCTCGGCGTCGAGCGCGTGCCGGCGCCGGGCGGCGTGGAAGACCATCGCGTCCCGCTCGACCAGGGCGCCGAAGTTGCCCACCCGGGCCAGCCGGTAGCCGTCCTTCTCGGCCTGGGCGGCTGAGCGGCGCAGTTCGGCGAGGCGGGTGTACACCCGGTCGAGATGCCGCTGCTCGACGGCGATCTCCTGCTCCAGGGCGGTCTGGTCGGTCACGCACATGCTCCTCGCAGACGGCGGCGGACGGCCGCGCCGGAGCGCGGGCCGCGCGCCAGGCTAACCGGAGAGATTACGGCCACCGGCCGACCGGGACGCGGGGCCATGCCGGCGACGCGATTCAGCCCACGTCCGCCGGCCCCCGTCACCCTGGCCCGACCCGTGTTCGGAGGGCCGGTCAGGCCGGGTTCGGTGCACCCGTCGGGCGGGGAAGTTCTGCGTTCGGCGCGTCCGTCAGTAGCCGGTGCAGCACGCCGACCACGACCGCGTTCACCTCGTCCGGCCGTTCCATCATCAGCATGTGCCCGCCGCCGGGGCAGACGGTCAGCTCGGTCGCCGGCCGGGCCGCGGCGATCGACTCCGCACACGGCGGTGGGGTCAGCCGGTCCCGGTCGCCGACCAGCGCCGCCGGCGGATCGGGCGTCACCGGGTCTTTCGCGAACGACGACGAACCGCCCGCCGGGATGACCCGGCGGGCGGTTCGTGGTGTCGCGGAGGTGGGGATCAGCCGCCGAAGACGCCGGCCTCGGCGAGGCGCTTCTCGGTGGCGTCCCAGCCGTGGTCCGGGTGGGCCTCGGCGAGGTTGTTCAGCTCGACTCGGATCTTGGCGGCGTGGCCGGCGGCGGCCAGCACCCGGATCTCCTCGACGAAGGCATCCGAGTCGGTGCGCAGGTGCGCGGTCTTGCCGTTGGTCAGGTTTCGCACGTAGGCGTTCTTGCCGCCGTTGAGCGGGATGAGGTACTTGAACTCGCCCAGCACGCTGAGGGCGCCACCCTGGCCAGCCTGGCCGGCCCGGACTGACGCGCGCGCGGTCTTAGAGGTGTTGCTCGCCACGGAGGTACTCCTTGAGACGTACGGGAGGACGGTAACGTCCGGGGGCTGTGGCGGGTGATGCCGGAAAGGGCCTCGGCCCGCCAAAGTTGTGCGCGGCAGAAGCCGCCGGGAGAACTTTACACGACCCCGATGCCTGGCTGGTCACCGTGCCTGTCTGAAGGGCATAACCAGCGGGGCCGCCCGGGCATTCCGGCCGGCCCCGACCGGCGGATTTCCCGCTCCCGGGGCGGCGAATTCTCCGATTCCCTGGCGCACCATCCGTCACAGGAGCCATCATGTGTTCCAACAACCACTCGGGTGGTCGAGGTCGTAGGGGAAGACGCACCTCGCTCTCCGGGAGGTCACCGTGCCAACGCGTGGCGTCGTATACGTCCACTCGACCCCGCTCGCCGTGTGCTCACACGTCGAGTGGGCGATCGCGCGCGTCCTCGCCGCGCCGGTCAACCTGCAGTGGACGGCTCAGCCCGTCGATTCCGGCGCCCGGCGCGCCGAATGCGGGTGGACCGGTCGCCCGGGGACGGGTGCCGAGCTGGCTGCTGCCCTCCGACAGTGGCCCATGATCCGTTTCGAGGTGACCGAGGAACCGAGCGCGGGCGTCGACGGCGAGCGCTTCATGCACGTCCCGGGCCGGGGCCTGTTCCGCGCCACCGTCGGCGCGGCCGGCGACATCCAGCTCGGCGAGGACCGGCTGCGCGGCCTGATGGCCGCAGCCCGGGCCCCGGAGGCGCTGGCGCACGCCCTCGACAAGGCTCTCGGCACCGCGTGGGACGCCGAGCTGGAGCCCTACCGGTACGCCGGCGACGGTGCCCCGGTGACCCTGCTCACCCGCGTCGGCTGAACCGGGCCCGCCGGGCGTGCACCCAGGGGTGACGGCGACCGCCCCGGCGCCGGTTGGCTTGCCCCGATAAGGGGTGGACTGGTGGGATGGATCCCGTGCCGATTACCCCGCGACGTGCCGGCGTCGCGCTCGCCGCCCTGACCGCCGTGCTTGTCACCGGGTGCTCGGGGGAGCCGGACCGACCCCGTCCCACGCCGTCGGCCACCACGGCCGCAGCCGCCGGCCCGACCGCGTCCGGCGGCCCGACCGCCGCCGACCCGGCCGCCCGCGCCGCGGCCCTCGTCGGCGCCCTCACCGACGAGGACCTGGTCGGCCAGGTCCTGATGCCGTACGCGTACGGCAGTTCGGCGACGAAGGTCTCCGACGGCTCCGCCGCCGGCAACCGGGCCCTCGCCGGGGTGGCCACCCCGGCGGAGATGGTCGCGAAGTACCGGCTCGGCGGGCTGATCCTGGTCGGCTTCAGCGCCGACGACCCGACCGCCGGCAACCAGGCCACCACCAACGTCGACAACCCGAAGCAGGTCCACGAGCTGACCACCGGCCTGCGCGATGCCGCCGGGAAGCTCCCCACCGGCGCGGCGCCCTTCCTGATCGGTGCCGACCAGGAGTACGGCGTGGTCACCCGGATCACCGACGGCGTCACCCTGCTGCCCAGCCCGATGGCCGCCGGGGCGGCCGGTGACCCGGCGCTGACCGAGGCGGCCTGGCGGGCCGCCGGCGCCGAGCTGGCCGCGATGGGGATCAACATGGACTTCGCCCCGGTCGCCGACGTGCTGGTCACCCGCAGCGCGGTAATCGGCTCCCGGTCCTTCGGCGCCGACCCGAAGCGGGCCGCCGCACAGGTCGCCGGCGCGGTGAAGGGGTTGCAGAGTGCCGGGGTGGCGGCCAGCGTCAAGCACTTCCCCGGGCACGGCCTGAGCGCCACCGACTCGCACAAGGACGTCCCGGTGATCCCGCAGAGCCGCAAGGCGCTCGGCCGCACCGCGTTCCCGCCGTTCACCGCCGGGATCGAGGCCGGGGCGCTGGCGGTGATGTCCGCCCACCTCGACGTCACCGCCCTCGACCCGGGCACCCCGGCCACCTTCTCCCACAAGATCCTCACCGACGTGCTGCGCGGCCAGCTCGGTTTCCGGGGCGTGGTGGTCACCGACGGGATGAACATGCCCCCGGCCAAGCGCTGGGCGCCGGGGGAGGCGGCGGTGCGGGCCCTCAAGGCCGGCAACGACCTGATCCTGATGCCCCCGAACGTCACCCAGGCGTACGACGGGCTGCTCGCCGCGCTGCGCGACGGCTCGCTGCCCCGGGCCCGGCTGGTCGAGGCGGTCACCCGGGTGCTGACCATGAAGTTCACCCTGGCCGACCGGCCGGCCCCGGCGATGTCCACCCTGAACAACCCGGAGCACCGGCAGGCCGCCGAAGCCCTCGCGGCCGGCGCGGTGACCGCGCTGCGCGGCTCCTGCACCACCGGCGTACGCGGCCCGGTCACCGTCACCTCCTCCGGCGGCCGGGAGAAGACCCGGGCCGTGTTGACCGACGCGCTCACCGCCGCCGGGGTGAAGGTGGTCCCGAGCGGCGGCGCGAAGGTGCACCTCGTCGGGTACGGCGACGGCACCGCCGACCTGCGCGGCGACGCCGCGGTGACCGTGGCCATGGACACCCCGTACCTGCTGGGCAGGGCAAAGTCGCCGACGCTGCTGGCCACGTACTCCTCCAGCCGGGCGTCGATGACGGCGCTGGCGAACGTGCTCGCCGGCAAGGCCCGACCGGCCGGCCGCTCGCCGGTGCCGGTCTCCGGGCTCCCCGCGACGGTCTGCGCCAACTGACGCGGAGGGCCTGCCCTGACGGGCCTTCGGGCCCCGACCCGACTGGTAGCGTTCGGCTGTCCGACGGCTGAGTAGAAGACGGAGGCCAGCCCGTGACGCGACCGGAGCCGGCGCTGTCCGTCGTGGTGCCCATGTTCAACGAGGAGAGCGTGCTGCCGCTGTTCGCCCGGCGGCTTCGGGCGGTCCTCGACGCCCTCGACGAGCCGTACGAGGTGCTGGCGGTCGACGACGGCAGCACCGACGGCACCGCCCCCGGCCTGGCCGGGCTGCGCGCCCGCTGGCCGCAGCTGCGGGTGCTGCGGCTGCGCCGCAACAGCGGCCACCAGGCGGCCCTGGTCGCCGGGCTGCTGCGGGCCCGGGGCCGGTATGTGGTCAGCATCGACGCCGACCTCCAGGACCCGCCGGAGACCATCGTCGAGCTGCTGCGCCGGGCCCGCGCCGACGACCTGGATGTCGTGTACGCAATCCGCGCCGACCGCAGCCGCGACACCCGGTTCAAGCGGTGGACCGCCGCCGGCTACTACCGACTGGTACGGCGGCTGGTCGGCAAGCAGGTGCCCGCTCAGGCGGGCGACTTCCGGCTGCTCAGCCGGGCCGCCGTGGAGGCGCTGCGGGAACTGCCCGAGCGCAGCCCGGTGCTGCGGCTGGTGGTGCCCTGGCTCGGCTTCCCCAGCGGCGAGGTCGCCTACCAGCGCGAAGAGCGCGCAGCCGGCCGGACGAAGTACCCACTGTCCCGGATGGCCGGGCTGGCCGCGGAGAGCGTCACCAGCTTCTCCGCCGCGCCGCTGCGGGTGGCCACCTGGCTCGGGCTGGCCGGGGTGGTGATCTGCGGGGTGCTGGTGGTGGTGACGGTGGTCGCCTGGCTGGCCGGGGTCACCGTCACCGGCTGGCCGTCGCTGTACGTGGCGATCCTCTTCCTCGGCGCGCTGCAGCTGCTCTGCCTCGGCCTGCTCGGCGAGTACGTGGCCCGGATCTACACCGCCGTGCAGGCCCGCCCGGCGTACTTCGTGGCCAACGACACCGACGCGGACGCCGACGCGGCGGTCATCACCGACGGGCGCGCCGAGTTGGCCGACAGTCTCCGATGACCGCCCTGGCCACCGGCGGCACCGAGCCGTCCGGCCCCGAGGGCCCTGCCGCCGCCCCCGCCGACCTGTCCCGCACCGGCGGGGTCACCACCGCCGGGGCCTCCCCGCCGGCCGCCCTGCGATACGCCCCTGCCATCGCCGGCTACGCCCTGGTCGCGACCGTCCTGCTCGCCACCGGCACCCCCCTGCCCGAGCTGGCCCGGTGGACCGGGTACGTCCTGCTGGCCGTGCTGCTCCCCGGCACGCTGGTGTTCCGGGTGCTGCGCCGCCGACCGCACACCCTGGTCGAGGACCTGGCGTTCGGCGCGGCCGTCGGCCTGGTGCTGGAGTTGGCCGGCTGGGCCGTCTTCACCGCGGCCGGGGCACCCCACCTGCTGTGGCTGTGGCCGTTGGCGGTCCTCGCGCCGTTCGCGGCCGTGCCCCGACTGCGCCGGCACTGGCGGGCGTCCGGGTACGCCCCGGTGCCGACCGGGTGGGCCTGGTCGCTGGCCGGGGTGGTCGCCGGGTTCACCCTTTACCTGTACGAGTCGTTCCTGCGGGTCAACCCGGTGCTGCCCACCGACGAGGGGCAGGCCCAGTACATCGACCTGGCGTTCCAGCTCTCGATCGCCGGGGCAGCCACCCACCAGGTGCCGCTGGACGTGCCGCAGGTCGCCGGGGAGCCACTGCACTACCACTGGTTCGGGTTCGCGCACTTCGCGGCGGCCAGCCTGGTCAGCGGCGTGGACCTGCCCACGGTCTTCTTCCGACTGGGCGTGCCGACGCTCTGCGCGCTCGCCGCAGTGCTGGTCGCGGCGGTCGGCTGGCGGATCACCGGCCGCCCGTACGTCGGGGTGGCCGCCGCCGCGCTGATGTTCACCGTCGGCGAGTTCGGCTACGAGAACGGGGTCCGGCAGCTCTTCGGCACCCAGGCCACCTTCATCGTCTGGGGCAGCCCGTCGATGACGTACAGCTGGGTGTTGCTCCTGCCCCTGCTGGCGGTGCTTGGCGAGTTGGTCGGGCGGGCCCGGGGGTCGACGGTGCCGGCGCTGGGGCGCGGCGTGTGGCTGCTCGCGGCGCTGTTCCTGGCCGCCTCGACCGGGGCGAAGGCCAGCACCGTGCCGGTGGTGCTGGCCGCGCTGGCGTTCACCGCAGCGGTGTCGCTGGCGTTCCGCCGCAGGCTGCCCCGGGCGGTGCTGGCGGCGGCCGGGCTGGCGCTGGCCGCGCAGCTCTTCGCCACGGCCGTGCTGTTCGCGTTCGAGAGCCACGGCGTGACCGTCGACCCCTTCTCGGGGCTGCGCCCGTACGTCCCGCCGGGGCGGCCGGCGGGGACGACCGCACTGCTGTGGGTGCTGACCCTCGTCGCGTTCCTGCTCAACCTCCAGCTCCGGCTGGCCGGGGTGCTGGCGCTGCTGCGGCTGCGCCGCTGGCGGCTGGAGCCGGTGCAGGTGTTCCTCCTCGGCGGGGCGCTCGCCGGCCCGGCGATCTACCTGCTGGTCGGGCACCCGGGCAGCAGCAACCAGTACTTCACCCGGGCCGGATTCGCGTTCGGGGTGATCCTCTCCGCGTGGGGCTGGGCGGAGCTGCTGGACCGCGCCGCCCTCGGCGCCCGGGGCCGGGCGCTGCTCGGCGCGGGGGCGGCCGGGTTCGCCGTGCTGCTCACCGCGATCCAGTTGCGCTTCCCGGCGGCCTCGCCGGCGACCCCCTCGTACGCGTCGGTGCTGCCGTTGCTGACCTGGGCGGCGGCGCTGCTCGCGGTGGCGCTGCTGGCGCAGCTGTGCTGGCCGGCGTTGGTCGGGCGCTGGCCGGGCCTGGCCGGCCGGGGCCCAGCGGTGCTGCTCACCGCCGCCCTGGTCGCGGGCGCGCCGGGGCTGGTGCTGGACGCCACCGCCGCCCACCGGTTCCCCAACGGCGGGGCGTACCCGGTGGAGTCGATGCCGGCCGCCCGGGTGTCGGCGGCCCGCTGGGTACACGAGCAGAGTGACCCGGGCGACGTGGTGGCCACCAACGTGCACTGCCGGGCGGTGGTCAGCGGCTGGTGCGACGCCCGATCGTTCTGGCTCAGCGGCTACACGCAGCGATCGGTGCTGGTGGAGGGGTGGGCGTTCGCGCCCCGAATGGTCGGCCTTCCGGGTGGCCCGTACGCGCCGTTCTGGGACCAGGAGCGGCTGCGGGCCAACGACGCCGCGTTCACCGCCCCCACCGCCGCCGGCCTGGCGGAGCTGCGTGACTCCTACGGCGTCCGCTGGTTGGTCGCCGACCGCCAGGTGGCCCCGGAGTCACCGGCCCTGGCCACCCTGGCGGACCTGCGCTACACCAACGCCCGAATGGCCGTCTACCACCTCCGCTGACCCCCCGCCCCCACCCCACCCCGCCCACCACCGCGCGCCCACCGCCGCGCCGTTCCGCAAATTCACGGAATGTGTGGCTTTGGGGCGCCGAATGGCCACACATTCCGTGAATTTGCGCGGACCCGGGGGTGAGTGAGGGGGAGGGGTGGCAGCCTGCCCACCCCTCCCCAACGTTGATCCTCATGTCACCCGGAGCGGCCCGACCTCACGCGGTACGGAGCTCCGAGTCCCTCGTCAGCGCAGGGGGAGCTGGCGGGCCAGCGCCGCGCCGTTCGACTCGAACGCGGCCAGCAGGGTGGTCGGCCTGCCGGCGGCGACCGGGACCGTGACGGTCACCGAGCGGTTGGCCTTCAGCTCGACCGTGCGGTCACCGAGGGCGGCGTTGCCGTCCCAGGCGTACAGGTATGCCGTGCCACTTTGGTCGGCCCGCAGGGTCACCTGGACCCCACCGGCCACCCGGCGCTGGTCGGTGAGGCGCAGGGCCTTCTCGGGCAGCTTGGCCACGGAGGCCGGGGCGACCCCGTCCACCGCCGACTGGGCGACGGTCTGCGGGCTGTGCACGCTGCGGGCGGAGGTGTCCGGGAAGACCGGGGTGGTGGGCTGCCGAGCCGCCGGGGTGTACCCGGGCAGGGTTGCCAGGCCGTATCGGTACGGGTCGGCGCGGACGCCGTTGAAGGTGGACCAGCCCAGCCGGGACTGGGAGCTGAGGTCCTGGGTGTCCGAGTCGTAGACCAGCACGTTGAAGCCCATCCGGGCCGGGTCCACCGCGTCGGGCAGCACCGCGAACGGGATGCTGGTCTCGATGGTGTACCCGGTGTACGGGCTGCTGACCTTGCTGACCACGGTCATCCCCGGCGCGGTGGTGGCGCCCGGACCCTGCCGGTTGTCGGCGTCGCGCTGCCAGCACGGCGGGTCGCCGTTGGCCGGGTCGTCGGTGACCGGGAAGATGCCGGCCTTGAAGACGGTGGAGGTGTCCGCCGAGTTCCCCTTCGGGTCGACGATGATCTCCACGCTGTCGGTGCGCCGCTGCCGCTTGCAGTCCTGCGGCACGACCTTCGTGCCGAGCACGTCGTCGGTGACCTGCACGAACACCTTCAACGCGTCGGCGGTGAAGGCGATGCGGCCCTTCGCCGAGGCGTCCTGCGGGGTGGTGGCCTGACCCTCCCAGATCCGGGACAGGTCCAGCTCCTCGCCGGAGTACTCGCCGGGGGAGGCCACGCCGTCGACGGCGTGCCCGTCACCGGCCTGCGGCACCTCGGTGGTCGGCACGATCTCCAGGGCGCCGGTTTCCACGGTGCTGCCGGCGGCGCTGGCGGTGGTGATGGTGATGCCGTAGTCGCCGCCCGTGCCGCCCTCGTTGGCGGTCGGCAGGGTGGCGTCGGTGTTGGTGACGGTGAAGGTGACCGCCCCGGACGCGCCGGGGGCCAACTCGGCGTAGCTCTTCGTGGCCGCGTCGGCGGTGAAGCCGGCGGGCAGGCCGAGGGTGACGGTGCCGCTTCGGGCGGCCTCGCCGTGGTTGCGCAGGTCGATCCGGACCGACCGGCTCTTGCCGGAGCCGATCGTGAGCACCGGCTTGATCAGGGTGTCGAGCTGCGGGTACCCGCTGTCGCCGGCCCACTGCCGGAACACGCCGACCTCGTCGAGCGGCTCCAGGGTGCCGCGCACGTCGGCGACGATCCGGACGGCCCGGTCGGTGCGGCCGGTGCCCTGGCGGGTGCTCAGGGTCGCGCCGACGAGCTGCTGCTGGTTGGTTGCGGCGTCGGCCGGAACGGTGACGGTGAACGTCGCGGTCCGCTCCTTGCCGGCCGGTACGGCACCCTGCAGCGCGCCGGAGCCGGTGGCGGTCCAGCCCTGCGGTAGCCGCAGGTCGATCCGCGGCGTGGACAGTGCCCGGTCCCGGGGCGCTCGCACGTGCGCGGTGACCTTGACGGTCTCGCCGGGGGCGAGGTCGAACCGGTCGGTGGTGAGGTACAGCTCGGAGCCCTTGGGCAGCCCGCCGGCCGCGTTCGGCAGCACGGAGCCGCGCAGGATCGCCTCGGGGGAGGTGTCCGCGGGGTCGTACGGGACGCGGCTGTCGATCAGGGTGTAGAAGTCGCAGCGAATCCTGGTCGGGTCGGTGGCGGCGGCGGCGCTGTTGGCCCAGCCCTGGGTGACGTACTCCCGGCGGGCGTCGACCTCGATCTCGGCCCAGGTCTTGCCGGTGGTGCTCTGGGTGCCCTCCCAGACGCCGAAGACCTGGTCGGTCGGCACGGTGGGGACGAAGCTGGTGGCGCACTGCGGCCCGGCGGCCGAGGTGCCGGTGCCTCCGGAGCGCATGAACTTCGCCGCCCGGAACGGCTTGAGCCCCTCCTTGCGGAGCTGCTCGGGGAAGGCGGTCGGGTCGGCGGCGGCGTGGAACGCCTCGGCGGCGAACCGGGCGGCCTGCTGGTGGTTGCCGTGGTTGCCCGGGGTCGGCGACGGGTTCATCGTCATGATGACCTCGGGCCGGGTCTGCCGGATCACCCGGACGATCTGCGCCAAGGTGTCGTCGTGCCCCCAGATCTGCTCGGACAGCGGCGCGGAGGCGGTGTACCAGAAGTCGACCCGGTCGAGGTTGTAGAGGTTCTCCACCCCGGCCTTGCCGATCGCGGTGCGTTCCTCGCGCTCGCGGATGATGCCCAGCGGGGGGCCCTCCTCGAGGCCGACGGCGTTGCCGCCGCCCTCACCCCGGGTGATGGTGACGACGCCGGCCTTCGCGCCGTAGCGCTCCTTCCACTGGCCGAGCGTGGCGAGGCTGCCGGCCTCGTCGTCGGGGTGGGCGCTGACGAAGAGAACGTCCAGGTCGACGGTGTCGGCGGACCGGCCACCGGATTTGTCGACAGGGGAGGCGAGGGCTGCGGCGGGCACCCCGGACAGGGCCAGGGCGAGCGCAGTGGGTAGCAGGAACGCCTTGATTCGCATGCAGATCCTTTCGGAACTACCACGGGTCCGGGCAGCGGCCACCGTCGTCGGACGCGGGGCGTCGACGCGACGGTCGTGATCGGACGGCGAGGGGTGGGGACGGGACGGTGGGCGTAGCCGGACGCCAGGTCACCGGGTACAGCAGCGGCACGGAGATCCGTACACACTGGAAGGCCTTCGCTTCGTGACGCTAAGGACCGGTGCGGCTGCCAGTCAATGCCTTGCAAGGACTTTCTTTCTTTGCGAAAGAAAGAAAGTGCGTCCGGTCTATGTCGCGGAGCACTGGAATGACCAGCCCCGCTCCCTCCGGTCAACGCCGCCAAAAGGGGATGTTCTCCCTGCTCTCGCCGTAGGGCGGCCGGGGCCGAGACGCTTTCGTTACTTGACTCTATAGTTCGTTCGCCGTAGGAAGGAAGTGTGACTGACGTGGTGACGCCACCAACGAGCCCGGTGAGCCGGGAGCGGTCGAAGGAGATCAAGCGGATGTCCGTGATCTCCACCGCCCGCCAGGTGCGGGTGCTCTCCCGGGCCGAGCTGACCGAGCTCACCGGCCTGAGCCCCGCCACGCTCACCCCGCTCGTGCGCGAGCTGATCGCCGAGGGGTACCTGATCGAGCGGGGCCCCGGGGCGTCCCGCGCCGGCCGCCCCCGGACGATGCTGGAGTTCAACCCGCGCGCCGAGCTGGTCGCCGCGGTCTCGCTGGAACCGTCCCGGATCAGCTGCGAGATCGCCGACAGCGACGGCATGGTGGTCGCCCACCGGGCCGTCCGGCTCGCCGGCGACATCATCGACACCATCTGCCGCTCCGTGCCGGAGCTGGCCGGCGAGGGCCTGCCGGCGTTGCGCGGGGTGGCCATCGCCGCGCCCGGCGTCTCCTCCGGCGGCGCGGTCCGGCTGGCCCCCTCGGTCGGCCTCGTCGATCCTCGCCCGATAGGGGAGTCCGTGCAGCGGCGGCTCGGCGTGCCGGTGGTGGTGGACAACGACGTCAACCTGATGGCGGCCGGCGAGCACGCGGCCGGCGCCGGCAGCGATGTCGCCGACCTGCTGCTGCTGCACGTCGCCGACGGCATCGGCGCCGGCCTGGTCCTCGACGGCCAGGTCCGCCGGGGCGCGGGCGGGGCCGCCGGCGAGGTCGGTTTCCTGCCGCTGGACCCGGCCGACCGGGGCCGCGACGGGATCGGCCCGTTCGAGGCCCGCTGGTCGGAGAACGCCATCGCCGAGCGGATGGTGGCACTGGCCCCCGGGCGGCGGCCGGACGCCCCGGTGGCCGCCCTGGTCGAACTGGCCCGCTCCGACGCGCGGGCCGCCGCGTACCTGGACGAGGTGCTCGCCGCCTGGTCCCGGCTGATCGTCTCCTGCGTCTGCGTCGTCGACCCCGGCCGGGTGCTGCTCAGTGGAGCCGCCACCCAGCTCGACGACGCGGCCGTCGACCGGCTCCAGAGCCTGGTCACCGCCACCGCGCCGAGCTCCACCGAGGTGCGCCGGGCGGTGCTCGGTGACCGGGCCGTGCTGCACGGCGCGGTCAGCTACGCGCTCTCCGCCGCCGCCGCCGGCCTGCCCACCCTGCTACCGAGCCCCTGACCCAACGAGTCCCCCCGCTTTTCCCTTCCCCTCGGAGGTACACCCATGAGACGTCGTCTTCTCCTCGCCGGTGCGCTCGCCACCGTCCTCGCCGCCGGCACCGCCTGTGGCGGTGGCGGCGGTGACGACGACGCCGCCGGCGGCGCGAGCGCCGAGAAGCTCACCATCTACACGGCCCGCGACAAGAAGGTCTCGACCTTCGTGGTGGACCAGTTCACCGCGAAGTACCCCGAGTACAAGGGCAAGGTCGAGATCCTCAACCTGGGCGCGCAGGAGATCCTGGAGCGGGTCCGGGCGGAGAAGGCCAACCCGCAGGCCGACGTCTGGTGGGGCGGCACCCAGCAGGGGCTCTCCGCCGGCGCGTCCGAGGACCTGCTGACCGGCTGGCAGCCGGCGTTCGCCGGCAAGATGGACGCCAAGTACAAGGACGCCGAGGGCCGCTGGTTCGGGGAGATCCTGCTGCCCGAGGTCATCATGTACAACAACAAGGCGCTCACCCCGGAGCAGGCCCCGAAGGACTGGGACGACCTGCTGAAGCCGGAGTGGAAAGACAAGATCATCATCCGGGACGTCGCCGCGTCCGGCACCATGCGGTCCATCTACTCCGCGATGATCATGCGGCAGTCTCCGGACGGCAGCAACCCGCAGCCCGGGTACGACTGGCTCAAGAAGCTCGACGCCAACACCGGCTCGTACGCGGCCAACCCGGCCGACCTGTACCTGAAGCTCTCCCGCCAGCAGGGCACGCTCAGCGCCTGGAACCTCCAGGACGTGCTGCTCCAGGCCAACCAGTCGAACATGCCGTTCGGCTACGTGATGCCCGCCTCCGGTGCCCCGGTGCTGGTCGACGGCATCGCCGCGGTCAAGGGCGGCAACACCACCGGCGCGCAGAAGTTCATGGAGTTCCTCTTCGACGACTCCCTCCGCGCCACCCTGGCCAAGGACTACTTCCAGATTCCGGCCGTGGAGATCGCCGAGAAGCCGGAGTGGCTGGCCCAGCTCAACCTCAAGCCGCTGGACGTCAACTGGGACGTGATCGGCAAGAACGAAACCGAGTGGATCAACCACTGGAACAGCCAGATCAAGAACAAGGGCTGATCACGCGTACGCCGGGGCGGCGGTGGTGTGAGAGGGGAAACCCTCTCCACCGGAGGCGTTGAGAAGGGCACCCTCCTTCAGCCTCGGCCGCCCCGGTGCGCGTGTCCCGGCCCGGATGGGCGAACCCGGTCCCCGGTACTGCATGAAGGAGAGGACATCATGATCGATGTCACGCTGGAGTCGGTGAGCAAGCGCTTCGCGCGCGGCGGCGACACCGCAGCCGTGGACGACGTCGACATCACCATCGCCGCCGGGGAGTTCTTCACCCTGCTCGGTCCGAGCGGCTGCGGCAAGACCACCACCCTGCGGATGGTGGCCGGGTTCTACTTCCCCACCTCGGGCCGGATCCGCTTCGGCACCGAGGACGTCACCCGTCGGCCGCCGAACAAGCGCGACACCGGCATGGTGTTCCAGAACTACGCGCTCTTCCCGCACATGAGCGTCGCGCAGAACGTCGCGTACGGGCTGAAGATCCGCAAGGTGAACCGGGCCGAGTCGAAGCGGCGCGTCGAGGAGGCGCTCGGCCAGGTGCACCTCGCCGGGTACGGCGACCGGCGCATCGACGAGCTCTCCGGCGGCCAGCAGCAGCGGGTGGCGCTGGCCCGCGCCCTGGTGATCCGGCCGAAGACCCTGCTGCTGGACGAGCCGCTGTCCAACCTCGACGCCAAGCTGCGCGAGGAGACCCGCACGGAGATCCGCCGGATCCAGAAGGAAGCCGGCACCACCGGCATCTACGTCACCCACGACCAGGCCGAGGCGATGGCCATGTCGGACCGGATCGCGGTCATGCAGTCCGGCCGGGTGCAGCAGATCGGCGCCCCGCAGGAGATCTACCACCGCCCGGCGACCAGCTTCGTTGCCCGCTTCATCGGCCGCAGCAACGTGCTCACCCTGCCGGTGCTCGCCGTCACGGCGGAGAGCGTCACGGTGGGGCTGCCCGGCGGCGGCGGGGAGATCGTCGTCCCCGCGCCGGCCGACCACGGCCTGAGCCAGGGGGAGACCGCCCTGATCTCCGTGCGCCCCGAGCACATCGGCCTCACCTCGACCACCGACCCGGGGGCGCTGCCCGGCCGGATCGTCGACGTGGAGTTCACCGGCATGGCCACCAACCTGATCGTGGACACCGCCGGCGAGCAGGTGCAGGTGGCGGCCGTCGACGTGCCGGCCGGGCTCACCGCCGGCGACCAGGTTGGGCTGCGGCTGAACCGCGAGCGGATGTGGGTGGTGCGCCCGTGAGCACCATCCCCGCGACGCCCAGCCCGGCCACCATCGCCCCGGTGACGAAGGAGCCGGCGCCGCCGCCACCGGGCCCGCGCCGAGGGCTCGCCGCCCGCTTCGCCGGTGGCACCGGCTCCCGCTGGTTCCCGTACGTGCTGGTCTTCCCGCTCGCCCTGGTCCTCTTCGGGTACGTGGTGCAGCCGATGTTCGCCACCTTCGCCGAGAGCGTCGGTGTGGACGGGGTGGAGAACTACGGCAGCTTCCTGACCAGCGATGGGGTGGCCCGTTCCGCCCTGGTCACCTCGCTGATCATCTCCGCGGCCAGCGTGCTGCTCTGCGGGGTCGTCGGCGTGGCGATGGCGTTCCTGCTCAAGCGGTTCTCGTTTCCCGGCCGCAAGCTGATCGAGGCGATCATCCTGGTGCCGGCGGCCCTGCCGCCGCTGATCGGGGCGATCGCGTTCCAGCTCCTCTACAGCGAGACCGGCATCCTGCCGCGCGGCCTCCAGCAGCTCTTCGGCGCCGAGAACCCGGTGCTGCCGTTCAGCGGCATCGCCGGCGTGCTGGTGGTGCACACGTTCACCATGTACCCGTACTTCTACCTCTCCGCCTCGGCGGCGTTGGGCGGGATGGACCCGTCGGTGGAGGAGGCGGCGTACAACCTGGGGGCCGGTCGGGTCCGGGTCTGGCGCACGGTGCTGCTGCCGATGCTCACCCCGGCGCTGGTTTCGGCGTCGCTGCTGGTCTTCATGACCTCGCTGGCGTCATACACCGCCCCGCTGCTGTTCGGGGTGGACCAGACGATGACCATGCAGATCTACATCAACCGCACCAACGGTGACCTGCCGATGGCGTCGACCTACGCCTCGGTGCTCGGCGTGGTCTCGGTGCTGTTCCTGCTCGGCATGCGCTGGTACGAGGGGCGGCGCAGCTACCGCTCCCAGTCCAAGGGCGTCGCCGCGCACCGGCGCGAGATCACCAACCCGCTGGGCAAGTGGCTCGCCCTGACCGCGTCGTTGCTGGCCACCGCCGTGCTGCTGGCCCCGGTGGCGACCATCGCCCTGGTGGCGTTCTCCCAGGACGGCTCATGGACCACCGAGGTCATCCCGGCGCAGTACAGCATGCAGAACTTCGTCACGATCTTCTCCGAACCGAGGGCGTTCCAGCCGATTCTGAACTCGCTGCAGATGAGCCTGATCGCGACCGTCGCCTGCGTCGTGATCGGCGTGCTCGTCGCGTACGCGGTGCGCCGGCTGAACTTCCGCGGCCGGGGCCTGCTGGACGTGGCCGTCATGCTGGCCTGGGCGCTGCCCGGCACGGTTGTGGCGATCAACCTGATCTCGGCGTTCAGCACCGGCAACGCGTTCAGCTTCGGGCAGGTGCTGATCGGCACCTTCTGGATCATGCCGCTGGCGTACTTCGTGCGGTTCCTGCCGCTGGTGTTCCGGTCCAGCTCGGCCGCCCTGGCGCAGCTCGACCCGTCGCTGGAGGAGGCCGCCCGAAACCTCGGCGCGTCCTGGTGGCGGGCGTTCGGCACGGTCACCCTGCGGCTGATGCTGCCGGGCGTGCTGGCCGGCGCGCTGCTCGCCTTCGTGCACGGGGTCGGCGAGTTCGTCGCCTCGGTGCTCATCTACACCTCGGAGACCGCGCCGATCTCGGTGGAGATCAACAACCGGATGTACTCGTTCGAGGTCGGCACCGCCGCCGCGTACGGCATGCTCCAGGTGGTTTTGATCTTCGTGGTGATGGTGGTCTCCGGCCGGCTCGAGGGCGGCGGACGGTCGACCCGGGAGGCGGCGAAATGGACGGCATGACACAGGTGACCCCCGACAGCGACCACATTGCCGCCTGGCTCGCCGGCGGCGGGCTGGTGCCCGTCTCCCGGGTCCCCGGCGGGGAGCTCACGGCGGTCGCCGAGGCGGCGGACTTCGCGGTGCTGCCGGTCGGCGCGGTCGAGTGGCACGGCCCGCACCTGCCGCTGGGCACCGACCTGATCCTCGCCGAGGGTTTCGCCGCCGAGAGCGCCGTCGGCTCCGACACTGGCCCGCGCGGGGTGCTCTTCCCCGCCGTGCCGTACGCCGCCTGCCCCGGGCAGACCCGGCCGTGGCCCGGCACCGTGGCGATCCGGCCGGAGATCGCGGTCGGCTACCTCGCCGACGTGATCGCCGGGATCGTCGCGGCCGGGTTCCCCCGGCTGCTCATCGTCAACGGGCACGACGCCAACATGTCCACCGTCCGGGCGGCCATGGAATGGGTCTCCGGGCGACACACCGCCAGCCTGCTGCTGGTCAACTGGTTCCAGCTCGTCACCCCCGCCGAGACCACCGAGCTGTACGGGCCGCTGGTCTCGCGCGGCCACGGCGGGGCGTACGAGACCTCCGGGGTGCTCGGCTTCGACCCCGGTGCGGTCCGGCTCGACGCGGTCGACGACCTGCCGCCGAAGCCGAAGCTGCCGGTGACCCACCCGTACGTGCTGGTGGAGTCCCGGCCCGACCCGTGGCAGGGCTGGTCGGGGTACATCTCGCTGGCCGACGAGCCGGCTGGCCGGCGGGTCCGGGAGCTGGCCGGGCCCCGGCTGCGCGAGATCGTCGCCGCCTGGGTGGCCGCCGAACCGCCCGCCCCGCCCACCGTCGCCCCGCTGCCGCCCCAGTTCGCCGCCCCGCTGCCGCCCTTGGACGCAGCCCCCGCCTCGTCGGTCGCCGCCGTGCTGTCGCCAGCGGTCGACGGTCCGTCCGAGGGAGCCGCATGATCGTCGAACGCGGACTGGACATCGTCGATTTCCACCTGCACTTCCGGATCGCTGCGGACCCGACCATCCAGGCGTGCGAGCACGCCGCCGGGATGCACCCCGGCGGCGAACACGAGCGGGCCGTCCGGGCCGCCGCGTCCGCCCCGTACGCCCGGCAGTGGCGGCAGGCCTGGGCCTTCCCCGACCCGGAGCCCCCGGCCGAGCGGTGGGAGGACGAGGCCGACCGGTGGGCCGAGGAACTGCGCCGGGTGCACGTCCGCCGGGCGGTCTTCGTCACCGGCGGCGGCAACGACACCGTCGCCGACGTCGTCGACCGCCACCCCGACCTGCTGCTCGGCTTCGCCCACCACGACCCGTACGGCCCGGACGCGGCCGGCGAGCTGGACCGGGCGGTGACCGAGCGGGGCCTGCGCGGGCTGAAGCTCTTCGCCCCGCTGCTGCGTGGCCCCCTCGACCACGCCGACCTCGACCCGCTCTGGGTCGCCGCCCAGCGGCTCGGCGTGCCGGTGCTCATCCACATCGGGCACTACGGCAGCGCCGGCGGCCTGAGCTTCGGCCGCTACGGCGGCCCGGACGAGCTGGCGCGGATGGCCCGCCGCTTTCCCGAGCTGGCGGTGGTGGTGCCGCACTTCGGCGTCCAGCACGTCCAGGACCTGCTCTTCGCCGCCTGGGGCTGCCCGAACATCCACGTCGACACCTCGGGTTCCAACCAGTGGGTGCGCTGGATGCCGTACAAGCTCACGCTGGAGGAGCTCTTCCGGCGCTGCTACGAGACCATCGGCCCGGACCGGATCGTGTACGGCAGCGACTCGTCGTGGTTCCCGCGCGGCTACGTCACCCGCTACCTCGACGACCAGCTCCGGATCTGCCGCGAGCTGGGCCTGCCCGACGAACACCTCCGCGCGATCTTCGCCGGGAACGCCGAGCGCCTGCTCGGCTCGCACGAGTAGACCGGCTGACGCCGAGCGCGGCGAGCGGTGCCGCGCCCGGCCTGGAAGGAAGCAGAGACCACCCATGAGCACACCCGCGCTGACCACCTACCAGCGGTACCACCTGCGGCCGACGTACGACCACCACGTCGGGTACCTCTTCCCGGCGATGGTGCGGGCCAGTCAGGCGCACGTGGTCATGCTGACCGAGCAGGGGCTGATCCCGGCCGACCGGGGCGCCCGACTGCTGCGCGGGCTGGCGCAGCTGCACGCCGACACCGGCCCCGCGCCGGCGTTCGACGGCAGCTTCGAGGACACCTACTACCTGATGGAGTCCCGGATCGCGCAGGCGTGCGGCATTCCCACGTCCGAGCTGGACGTGCAGATGGCCCGCAGCCGCAACGACCTCGACGCCGGGGTGTTCCGGATGCTGCTGCGCGACCAGCTCATCGGGGTCCTCGACCGGGTGCTCGCCACCGGGGCCACCACCCTGGACGCCGCCGAGCGGTACGCCGACGTGGTCATCACCGGCTACACCCACCGCCGGCCGGCCCAGCCCACCACCATCGGTCACGCCCTCGCCGGGTACGCCGAGGCCCTGGCCGGCGAGGCCGTCGCGTACGCCGACCTGATCGAGACGCTCAACACCTCGCCGCTGGGTTCCTGCGCCTTCGCCGGCACCGACCTGGACATCGCCCCGGCCCGGGTCGCCGAGCTGCTCGGCTTCGACGGCCTGATCACCAACTCGTACGAGGCGGTGGCCGGCGCCGACCACCTGGTCCGGGTCGGCACCCTCAATGCCCAGGCCCTGGCCACCGGGGCGCGGCTGGCCCGCACCCTGATGGACTGGCTTACCTGGCGCTGGGTGACCACCCCCGGTGACTTCACCCAGGGCAGCAGCATCATGCCTCAGAAGCGCAACCCGGTGGTGCTGGAGCACCTGGTGTCGATGGCCGGCGCGACCGCCGCCGACGCCGCCAGCGTGCTCAACAACGTCGGTGCGGCATGGTGGGAGGACTCCAACAACGCCACCACCGACGTGCAGGTGCGGCTCTGGGACAGCAACGATCGGGCCGACCGGTTCTTTGCCCTACTCGGGGGCTTCCTCGCCGAGATCGCGCCGCTGGAGCCGCCGTCGCGGGAGGAGATCGTCGCCTCCGGGGCCACCACCACCGCCGCCGCGGACGCGCTGACCCGGCACGGGGTGCCGTTTCGGGCCGCCCACTCGGTGGTCGGCCGGCTGGTCCAGGGCGGTGCCCCGGACAGCTGGACTCCCGAGGGCGTCCGGGCTGCGGCGGAGGGCATCACCGACCGGCTTGACGACGACGCGATCGGGGACCTGATCGCCGCCGCCGTCCGCCCCGAGCTGGTGCTCGACCGGGCCCAGATCGACGGCCCCGGCGCGTACGCCGTCCGGGCCCAGGTGACCGTGCTGCGCGGCACCTTCGACACCGTCACCGGCCGGCTGGCCGGCGTGCGGGACCGGCTCGCCTCGGCCGACGAGGCGCTCGACGCCGTCGCCGCCGAACGGGCGGCCCGATGAGCGGCCGGACGGGCGGCCCGATGAGCGCGGGTCGCGTCGTCGCGGGCGGCAGAATCGTCGTCGTGGGCGGGAGAATGACGCCATGAGCGCGAGGATCGAGTGGCGCGGCGTCGGCCGATGGCGGGGCGGGGTGCAGGCGAGCGCCGCGGTCACGAACGAGAGGACGGCGCCGTGAGCGTGCGGTTGGCCGGCCGGGCCGGCCAGCCCGTGCCGCTGGCCGGCGACCGGCCGGTGCTGCTCGGCATCGACTTCGGCGGCACCAAGATGGCCGTCGGGGTGGCCGACGGCGAGGGCCGGCTGCTGGCCTGCGAGCGCGTGCCCACGTACGCCGAACGGGGTGCCCCGCAGGCCCTGGACCGCGCCCTGGACCTGGCCGCGAGGCTGGTGGGGGAGGCCGGCGGGCCGGTCGTGGCGGCCGGCATCGCCTCGCCCGGGGTGGTCCGCCCCGACGGCATCGACCTCGCCCCGAACGTGCCCGGGTGGGACCGGCTCCGGCTGGCCGACGCGGTCCGCGACCGGCTCGGCGTGGCAGTGGTCGCGGTCGACAACGACCTCAACGCCGCCGCCCTGGCCGAGCTGCGGCTCGGCGCGCTGCGCGACGTCGACCCCGGCCTGGTGGTCGGCCTCGGCACCGGGGTCGCCGCGGCGATCACCGTACGCGGGATGGTGCTGACCGGCCGCCACGGCGCGGCCGGCGAGATCGGGTACGCGGTGGCCGGCGGCGGCCCCTGGCCCGGCACCATGCTGGAGCTGGACTTCTCCGGTCGGGCCCTGGACCTGCTCGCCGACGACCTCGGCGTGCCGGGGGCGGCGGCCGGGCTCGCCGCGGCCGCCGTGCGGCCCGGCCCGGCCCGGGACGCGCTGACCGCCCGGGTCGACGAGTTGGCCCGCCACCTGGTCACCTGCTGCCTGCTGCTGGACCCGCAGCGGGTGGTGCTGGTCGGTGGCGTGGCCGGCAGCGAGCTGATCCGTGGCCTGCTGGTCGAGCGGCTGGCCGCCGTGCTGCCGTACCGGCCGGAGGTGGTGCTCTCCGGCTTCGCCGACGACGCCGCGCTGCTCGGCGCGGTCGTCCTGGCCCGCGAGGCCGTCCCGGCCCCTCGCTGACCCGCGAGGCCGTCCCGGCCCCTCGCTGACCCGCGAGGCCGTCCGGTTGCGGCCGGAGTCGTCGCCGACCGTGCCCTTCTCGGGGCGCGGCGGCCAACGGGTGCGGTTGTTGCGGCCCCGGCGACAACAACCGCACCCGGAACGGCGGGCCGCCCCCGGCCCGGGTCAGGTCAGCGGGTGGCCCGCACGGTGCTCGTCGCGAGCTGGTACGCGGGGAACATCGCCTCGAACTCGCCGGTGTCCATCCCGCCGAAGGTCAGCAGGATCGCTCCGCCGGGGGTCTGCGCCACCAGCGCCCGCTGCCGGTTCGGGCCGCCACTCAGCTCGTTGCGCTGGAGGTAGGTGGCCTCCACCAGCTCCAGCGGGCCGCGCCGGACGCGCCGGTACTCGATCTCGCTGACCCGGCCGTACTCGGCGAGGAACTCCTCCAGCGAGGCGCGCACGTCGAGGGTCCCCGCCTCCACCGCCCAGACCCGCAGGAAGCCCACCTTTCCGGCCGGCTTCGCGTCGACCTCGCAGCGCAGCCGGGAACCGCCGAGCGTCATCCCGGACGCGTCGCCCACCGGGGCGGCCGCCCAGCGGGCCGGCACCGAGAACGTGATCGGCAGTTCGCACGCGCTGCCTCCCGCGCCGACGGTGACGCCGGCCGGGGCCGGGGCCACCTCGTCGTACCAGGGCGGCCCGGACACCACGGGGGACGCGCCGGGCGTCGCCGTGCGGGCCGTCATCTCCTCGGCGCAGCCCGCTGCCGTCAACAGGACCAACGCGGCCACCAGGGCCGCCCCCGTACGTCGGAACACCGTGTTCACTTCCTCCGTGCTCGTCGCGCGCCCGGTCCACAGCGGACGGCCGGTGGATGGTAGCGGACGCCACCTTCCCGGCCGGCAACCGGCGATCGGCGCGCGCCGGGGCGGTTCAGTTCGCGGGGCGGTGGGCGCGCAGCATCAGCGAGACGCCGGGCAGCGACCGCACCGGCAGGTACCGCTCGGCGGTGACGATGGTCCGCAGGCCCAGGTTGACCACCGGGTTCAGGTCGTCCAGGTCGCTGCCGGTGGAGTTGCGCCGCCGCCACGCCGCCACCGGCCGGAGCAGCACGTTCCAACTCCACAACTCGTCGACCACCAGGCCGGCCTTCTCCACCACCGTGCGCAGCGACGCCCGGTCGTAGCGCCGGATGTGGCCGACCGCCACGTCGTGCGCCGACCAGAGCGCCATGTCGGCCGGTACGGCGATCAGGGCGACACCGCCGGGGCGTAGGGTGCGGCGGATCTCGGCGGCGGCCAGGTGGTCCTCGTCGACGTGCTCCAGGATGTCGAACGCGGTCACCAGGCCCAGGCTCGCCGAGGGCAGCGGCAGGTGCCGGGCGTCGGCCCGGATCACGTCGAGCCCGCGCTCGCGGGCCACCCCGGCGCCCTCCGCGCTGTATTCCAGGGCCACCGGCCGCCAGCCGTGCGCCCGCAGCACCCGGGTGTTGCCGCCGCCGGCCGCGCCGACGTCCAGTGCCCGCCCGGGGCAGTGGCCTGCGGCGGCCAGCCGGCGCAGCGCCCGGGACAGCAGGGCCCGCCGTTCCCGGTACCACCAGTGGGTGTCCTCCAGGGCGGCGAGCTTGCGGATCTCGGTCGCTTCCACGGCGTGCTCCTCGCGAGGTCTCGGCGGATCCCACCCTAGCGGCCTGACCTGCCAGCCTCACCCGACCCGTCCGGCTGCGCAGCCCCGCCCGGTAGGACAGCTGATCCGGCAGGCGGCGGATCCAGGCCGCCTGTCGGGTCTCCTCGGACCTGTCCGTTGACGGGCGTGACCAGGCGTTCCAGGTGTGCCGCAGCCGCACGCGGGTACCCGACGGGCCATCCCGAGGGAGGCAGCAGTGACGAACGAGGCCCCGGACTACTTCCAGCCCGAACACGGCATGGTGCTCACCCACCTGTTGATCGTGCGGAACGTGGAACGCTCGCGTGAGTTCTACCGGACGGTGCTCGGCGCGACGGTGGTGCGGGAGCGTCAGCCCGCCATCCTCCGGTTGCACAACAGCTACCTGGTGATCAACGACGAGGGCGGCCCGACCGACGACAAGCCGACCGTCCTCGCTCAGGCGCCGAGGGACCCGAACCTGCTCCACAGCGCGCTCAACGTCCGGGTGACGGACGTGCACGCCGTCTACGAGCTGTGGCGCTCGCGCGGCGGACGGTTCCTCACCGAGCCGAAGGACCACGGCGTGGAGATCCGGTGCTACCTGCGCGACCCCGACGGCTACCTCATCGAGCTCGGCCAGGGCACCGGAATCCTCGCCGAGAGGGATCCTGACTAGGGAGTGTCCTGCCTGCCTGACGCTGGCTGTCGTGGAGGTCGCGGGCTGGCTACGGAAGCCGCTATGCCTGATGACCCGGCTCGGCATGCGCCTGGAGGGGCCGTTTCCCACCAAGGTATGTCCGGCGTCCGGGCGAAATCGGGGTGCGGGGGTCGGGGGCGGGGTGGGAGCGTGCCGGGCATGGGAGAAGCTCAGGGTTTCGCGTACGCCCAGCGGGCGGAGGGGTCCGTGGTGATCACGCACCACGGGAGGGTGGCCGGCACCCTGCGGGGAGGCCGGGCGGCGGAGTTCCTCGCCGAGGTCGGCGACGATCCGCAACTGGTGATGGCCCGGTGGACCGGCAACTACCGCCGGGGCAACGAACGCGCCGCACGGCAGCACCCCCGCAACCGCGCCTGACCCCGCGATCGAGCCCGAAGCCCAGCCTGGCCAGGGCCGGGCGGGTGGCCGGGGCCGGCATCGTCGCGGTCAGGTCGTGCCCGCCATCGATGCCGGCCCCGGCGTCCGGACAGATCCGCCCTTGAGACTGGAGTCTCAGGGCCGGGTGAAGACGAGAGCCACGTTGTGCCCGCCGAAGCCGAACGCGTTGTTCAACGCGGCGGGGATGTCCATGTGCCGCGCCTTGTGGGCGACCACGTCCAGATCGAGGCCGGCCTCCGGGTCGTCCAGGTTGATCGTCGGGGGGACGACACTGTCGCGGATGGCCAGGATGGTGGCGATCGACTCCAGTGCCCCGGCCGCACCGAGCAGGTGGCCGGTCATCGACTTGGTGGCGGTGATCACCGGGTGGTCGCCGAGCGCGGCACGCAGCGCGCCGATCTCCAGCATGTCGCCGACCGGGGTCGAGGTGGCGTGCGCGTTGACGTGCACGATGTCGATCTTCGCGATGTCGGCGTCCTCGATGGCCTTCCTGACCGCCCGGATCGCGCCCTCGCCCTCCGCGTGCGGCTGCACGATGTCGTACGCGTCGGAGGTGATGCCGGCGCCGGCCAGCCGCGCGTACACCCGGGCGCCCCGGGCGGCGGCGTGCTCGGCCCGCTCCAGGACCAGCACGCCCGCGCCCTCGCCGAGCACGAAGCCGTCCCGGCCGGTGTCCCACGGTCGGGAGGCCCGCTCCGGGGAGTCGTTGCGGGTCGACATGGCCCGCATCGAGGCGAACCCGGCGATCGGCAGCCGGTGGATGACCGCCTCGGTGCCGCCGGCCAGCACCACGTCGGCCCGGCCCGAGCGAATGATGTCCAGGCCGAGTGCGATCGCCTCCGCGCCGGTGGCGCAGGCGCTGGCCACCGCGTGCACGCCGGCCTTCGCGCCCACCTCCAGCCCCACCCAGGCGGCGGGGCCGTTGGGCATCAGCATCGGGATGGTGTGCGGGGACACCCGCCGGGGACCGGACGCCTCCAGGATGTCGTCCTGGGTGAGCAGGGTGGTGGCTCCGCCGATGCCGGAGCCGACGCTGACGGCCAGCCGCTCCGGGTCCAGCCCGGAGTCGGCCAGACTGGAGTCCGCCCAGGCCTGACGCGCCGCGATGATCGCGATCGCCTCGCAGCGGTCGAGCCGGCGCAGCTTGATCCGGTCCAGCACCTCGGACGGGTCGACGGCGAGCTGCGCGGCGATCCGAACGGGCAGTTGCGCGGCCCACTCCTGGGTGAGCGGACCCACCCCGGAGCGGCCGGCGAGCATGGCGTCCCAGGTCGACGCGACGTCCCCGCCCAGCGGGGTGGTCGCGCCGAGCCCGGTGACGACGACGTCTGTGTGAGCCATGATCAGGACTGCGCCTCGATGAAGCTGACGGCGTCGCCAACGGTCTTCAGGTTCTGCACCTCGTTGTCGGGGATCTTGACGCCGAACTTCTCCTCGGCGGCGACCACGACCTCCACCATGGAGAGCGAGTCGACGTCGAGGTCGTCGGTGAAGGACTTGCCCTCGGCCACGTCGTCCGGGCTCACCCCGGCAACCTCTTCGAGGATCTCGGCGAGGCCGGCGGTGATCTCGTCACGGGTCATGGTTGGTGCGTTCCTTTCGGTGGGGGACTCGCCGCGCGGCGCGTGCCGGCGGCGGGCGAACGGCCCGGTAGGGGGGCCGGACGTCAGGGACAGCGGATTACCTGACCGGCGTAGGTCAGGCCACCGCCGAATCCGAAGAGCAGGACCGGGGCACCCGAAGGCACCTCCCGCCGCTCGATGAGCTTGGACAGCGCCAGCGGGATGCTCGCCGCTGAGGTGTTTCCCGACTCGACGAGGTCCTTCGCGATGATCGCGTTGGGGATGCCGAGCCGCTTGGCGATGCCGTCGATGATCCGGGTGTTGGCCTGGTGCGGCACGAACGCGGCGAGCTCGGACGGGTGGACCCCGGCGCGCTCGCATGCCTGCAGGGCCAGCGGGGCCAATTCCGTGGTCGCCCAGCGGAAGACCGCCTGTCCCTCCTGCTTGACGTAGGGGCGCCAGCCCTCGATGCGTACGGCGTCGCCCTTCTCCGGCACCGAGCCCCAGACCACCGGGCCGACCCCGGACGGCTCGCCCTCGGCGGTCGCGGTGACCACCGCGGCGCCGGCGCCGTCGGCGAAGATGATGCAGGTGGAGCGGTCGGTCCAGTCGATGACGTCGGAGAGCTTCTCCGCCCCGATGACGAGCGCGTTGCGCGACGCCCCGGCCCGGATCGCGTGGTCGACGGTGCCCAGCGCGTACGCGAAGCCGGAGCAGGCGGTGTTGACGTCGTACGCGGCCGGCGCCGTGATGCCGAGCTTCGCGGCGACCCGGCAGGCCACGTTCGGGCTGCGGTCGATCGAGGTGCAGGTGGCCACCACGACGAGGTCGATGTCGGCGGCGGTGAGGCCGGCGTTCGCCAGGGCCTTGCCGGCGGCGGCCGTCGCCATGTCGGCCACCGTCTCGTCGCCGGCGATCCGGCGGCTGACGATGCCGACCCGGTCCCGGATCCACTCGTCGTTGGTGTCGACGATTTGGGCGATGTCGTCGTTGGTGACGACCCGGGACGGCTGGTAGTGCCCCAGCGCGAGAATCCGGCTGCCAGTCATCAGTGTTGACCCCCGATTCGGGCGAGCGGTTGGCCCGGTGCGACCGGGTTCTCGTGGTGGGCGAGCCACTCGGTGAGCAGGCCGCTGTCGTGCGCGGTCACCTCGACCGGGCCCTGCCGGGTGGCGACGTGCCCGATCACCTGGCCGGTGTGCAGCGGCTCGCCCTCGGCCAGCCCCTCGGCCGGCGCGAAGGTGCCCGCCGCGGGGGCCACCACCACCCGGAACTGCATGGTCGGCTGGTGGCTCGGGGCCATTCCGTGGCGGGCGATCAGGTCGCGTGCTGCCGGCAGGTCGTTCGGCGTGTTCAGGGTGACGATCTCGGGGATGCCCGACTCCTTGAGCTCCCGCTTGATCAGGCCGGCGAGGGTGCCGGCCGGCGGTAGTTCGATGACCCCGGTGACGCCGAGGTCGGCGAGGGCGCGTACGCAGAGGTCCCAGCGCACCGGCGAGGTGACCTGGCGGACCAGCCGTCGCATCATCTCCCGGCCGTGGGTCACCGCCGCGCCGTCGAGGTTGGACAGCAGGATCCGGTTCGCGTCGGCCGGGGTGATCCCGGCGGCCACCGCGCCCAGCGCGGCCTCGGCCGGGGCCATGTACGGAGTGTGGAACGCGCCGGCCACCTTCAGCCGGACAACCCGGGCCTTCGCGGGCGGCTCGGCGACGAGCTTGTCCAGCCCGGCCATCGACCCGGCGGCGACGATCTGCCCGGCGCCGTTGCGGTTGGCCGGAGCGAGCCCGTGGGTGTCGAGGACGGCGAGCACCTCGTCGGTCTCCCCGCCCAGCACGGCGGCCATGCCGGTCGGCTCCAGGGCGCAGGCTGCGGCCATCTCCCGGCCGCGCACCCCGGCGAGGGTGATCGCGGTCTCGGCGGGGAGGACACCGGCGAGCGCCGCCGCCCCCAGCTCGCCGACGCTGTGTCCGGCGGTGAGTGTGACATCGTGCATGGGCAGGTGCTCGGCGGCGAGCAGCGCCGCGGCGACCAGCAGCGGCTGCGTGCGGGCGGTGTCCTTGATCTCGTCGGCGTCGGCCGCCGTGCCGAGGTGGATCAGGTCGACGCCCGCCAGCGCGGACCACCAGCGCAGTCGTGCCTCGGCGCCGGTCAGGTCGAGCCAGGGGGTCAGGAAGCCGGGTTTCTGGGAACCCTGGCCGGGCGAGAGTACGGCGAGCACGGCTATAACTCTTCCGGATACCGGCCAGTCAGGGCGTTACCGACCGGCACCAAACCGCACTAGAACCTTTGGAGGAAACCTACAAAAATAGGTGACCGTGATCATCGTTATGTGGCTTTGTGGCGGGCTATGGGGTTTGTCGTCTGATTTTGCGCCACCGGCGCCACCGGGTCCAGCCGACCCACGGTCAGGGCCACCTGGAGGGCGAACGCGTCCCGGGGAGTCAGCGGCGAGAACCCGGTCACCTCGGCGATCCGGCGCAGCCGGTAGCGCACCGTGTTGGGGTGCACGAACAGCGCCCGGGCGGCGCTCTCCAGGGTGCCGCCGGCGGCGAAGAACGCGTCCAGCGTCCCCAACAGCTCGCCGCCGGCCCGGGCCAGCGGCGCGTACACGTCGTGGCGCAGCAGCCGCCGGGCCTCGGCGTCGCCGGCGAGGGCCCGCTCGGGCAGCAGGTCGGCCGCCGGCACCGGGCGCGGTGCGGTCGGCCAGGCCGGGGCCGCCCGGAATCCGGCCAGCGCGGCGCGGGCCGAGTCCGTCGCCTCGTCCAGGCTCGGCACCGCCGGGCCCACCACCACCGGGCCGTCCCCGAACGCCGGCAGCAGCTTCCCGGCGGCGGCGAGGGGATCCGGCGCCCCGCCGAGCACGATCACCAGCCGGTCGCCGTGCACCCCACCGATCATCTCGACGCCGATCCGCCGGGCCAGCCGGTACACCGTGTGCAGCACGGCGGCCACCTCGCCGCCGGGGGAGCGACCCACCGTCACCGACACCGGCGGGGCGTCCGACCAGCCCAGCGCCGCGGCGCGGCTGGCCAGCACGTCCGGGGAGTCCCCACGCAGCAACGCGTCCACCAGCAGGGCCTGCAACCGGGCGTCCCAGGAGCCGCGCGACTCGGCGGCCCGTGCGTACGCCCGGGCTGCGGCGAAGGCGATCTCCCGGGAGAACCGCAGCACCACCTCCCGTAGCTGCTGCTCCTCGCCCTCGGCGGCCAGGGTGCCGACCTGCTCCTCGACCACCGCGATGGTCACCTTGATCAGCTCCACCGTGTGCTGGAGGCTGATCGAGAGGGCCAGCGCCTGCGGCGCGGTGGCGAAGACCTCGTCGGAGACCTCCTGGGTGCTGTCGGCCGTGCCGCCGCCCTGGCGCAACCACTGCACCAGCGACTGGGCGCCGGCCTGGGCCACCAGCATCACCCAGGAGCGCTGGTCGGCCGGGAGGGCCCGGAACCAGGGCAGCGTCTCGTCCATCCGGGCCACGCTGGCGGAGGCCAGCGCCCCCGCCGCCCGCTCGATGCGGCGCAGCGTGGCCGAGAGCTCGATCCCGCCCGGCTCGCTCACCCCCCCAGCCTTCCAGAAGGCGGGGGGCCCCGGTCAACGGCACCGGTGGCGTGGGCGCTCACCCGCTCGGCGGCGGGGTCGACGGCGCCCCGGCGGGCGGGGCCGGCAGGGCCAGCTCCTGCGCCAGGATCGCGGCTTGGACGCGGCTGCGCAGATCGAGCTTGGCCAGGATCCGGCTGACGTGGGTCTTCGCGGTGCTCTCCGCCATCGCCAGCCGGTCGGCGAGCTGCTGGTTGGACAGGCCCAGCCCGAGGCAGGCCAGCACGTCCTGCTCCCGGGCGGTCAGGCCGGCCACCGCCGCCCGGACGGCGGCCGAGGCCCCCGGGGCGGTGGCCGCGAACGCGCTGATCAGCCGCCGGGTCACCGCTGGGGCGATGAATCCCTCGCCCCGGGCCACCGTCCGGACGGCGGCGACCAGGGTGTCCGCGTCGGTGTCCTTGAGTAGGAAGCCGGCCGCCCCGGCCCGCAGCGCCCCGAACACGTACTCGTCGAGGTCGAAGGTCGTCAGCACCAGCACGTCGGCGAGCCGGCCGGCGACGATCTCCCGGGTGGCGGAGATGCCGTCCAGGCGGGGCATCCGCACGTCCAGCACGGCGACGTCGGGGCGCAGCTCGGCGCAGAGCCGCACCGCCTCCTCCCCGTCGGCGGCCTCGCCGACCAACGTGATCCCCGGCGTGCCGGCCAGGATCAGCGCCAGCCCGGCCCGCACCGCTGCCTGGTCGTCGGCCAGGACCACCCGCACCGGGCTGTCTCCCCGCCTGCCGGGGCCGGCCGCGTCCGGGCCGCCTGCGGCGTCGCCCCCTCGACCGGGGCCGGCCGCGTCCGGGCCGCTCACGCAGGCTCCCCGGTGGGCAGCGCCGCCCGTACCCGCCAGCCCCCGTCGGCCGGGCCGGCGGCGAACTCGCCGCCCAGCAGCACCGCGCGCTCGCGCATCCCGATCAGGCCGACACCAGCCCCGGCCAGCTCGCTGTCGTCCGCGCCGACCGAGTTCGTCACGGTCACCACCACCTCCACCGGCCGGTACGCCACGATCAACTCCGCCTCGCCCGCGCCGTGCTTCAGCGCGTTGGTCAACGACTCCTGCACGATCCGGTACGCCGCCAGGTCCACCCCCACCGGCAGCGGACGCGGCCCGCCGGCCACCTCGGCCCGCACCGTCAGCCCGGCGGCCCGCATCCGGTCCACCAGCAGGTCCAGCTCGTCGAGGCGGACCCGGGTCGCCTCCTCGGCCGGGTCCGCCGTCCCCGGCGTTGGCTCCCGCAGCAGCCCGATGAGCTGGCGCATCTCCGCCATGCCCTGCACGCTGCTCTCCCGGATGACCCGCAGCGCCGAGTTCACCTGTGCCCGGTCCAGCCCCGGCACGGAGAGCGCGGCGGTGGCGTGGATGGCCACCGCGCTGAGGTGGTTGGCCACCACGTCGTGCAGCTCCCTGGCCATCCGGGACCGCTCGGCGCGGACCGCCTCCCGCCGGTCGAGCTCGGCGAGCCGGGCGGTCTGCTCGGCCCGGGCCCGGTCGGCCGCGGCCTGGTCCCGGTACTGCCGCACACTGATGCCGGTCAGCACCGGCAGGACCATGACCAGCACCACTGGCACGGCGAGCGCCACCCCCTGCCAGTGGCCGGACAGCAGCGTCCCGCCGCCGGCGGCGAGCAGGCTGAGCGCCACGGTGACCCGTAACAGCCACCGCCACCGCCGGGGCGGGCCGTACACGCAGGAGTCGTAGAGCACCTGGGTGTAGATCAGCGCGGTGCCGAGGGTGGCGCCGAGGGCGACATCGACGACCAGCGCCGCCGTGCCGAGGGCCAGGCCGGTGCGGGTGGCCACCCGGCGCAGGCCGACCGCCACCGACACGGCCAGCAGCGACGGCAGGAAGGCCGCCGTCGGGACGTCGGCGGGCGGGGTGATCGCCAGGTGCACGCCGAGGCTGAGCAGCGCCAGCCCGCCTGCGAGGGACGCGCCGGCCAGCGCCAGGTCCCGGCCGAGGGTCCCGGAGCCGAGCCAGGGTGGCGGTCGCATGGCCCGATCCCACCACACCCCCAGCCGCTCCAGCACCGCCCGGGCCCGGCCGAGCTGCGCCGAGCCGACGTACGCGCGGGCGGCGACCAGGCGGATCCCCCCGGTCGTCGCCGTGCTCGGCCAGCAGCGGGCCGAGCAGGGTCAGCGCGCCCAGCGCAGCAGCAGCTCGCGGAGGGGGAGAGCCCGGGCGCGCAGCGGCGCAACGCGCCGTCCACGACCCGGGTCGCGCAGCGCCTCGTCGAGCGGCTCGGCCACCTCCGGGGCGGTCGGGTCGATCCGGTAAGGCCGCTCACCGACGCGATGGAGGACGCCGTCGCCGAGCTGGCCGCTCGCTTCGCCGCCGGCACCCGCCCGCCCGCCGCCGCTGACGTCCAGGCCGACGTGCACGCCGCCTGGCTCGCCGGCGCCCTGGTCGGGGTCATCGACCACTGGCTTGCCACCGGCACCCCCGGGCCGCCCTGGCCGCCTGGCGGCTCCTGCGCGCCTGACCGGGTCCATCCTTCGGCGGACCCGGATCTCACCGTCCGCGCCGACGCCGGGGCCCGCGACGGGCGGCATGCTGGACTTCGACGAACGGGGAGGTCGGCGTGCTGGTCGCGGTCATCATCGGGTGCGAGATCGGGTTCTGGGTGGTGCTCGCGGCGGGGCTGGTGGCCCGCTACCCGCTGCGTAGACCGCGCCTCGGCGCGGCGCTGCTGGTCTGCGTACCCCTGGTCGACCTGGTGCTGCTCGTGGCGACCGCGCTGGACCTGCGGCGCGGCACCACCGCGGACGTCACCCACGGCCTGGCCGCCGCCTACCTGGGCTTCTCGGTGGCCTTCGGACACTCGATGGTCCGCTGGGCCGACCAGCGCTTCGCCCACCGGTTCGCCGGCGGCCCGCCCCCGGTCCGGCCGCCCCGGCACGGCTGGGCGCGCACCCGGCACGAGTGGCGGGAGTGGGGCAAGGGGCTGCTGGGCTGGGCCGTCGCCTGCGCGCTGCTCGGTGCCGCGATCCTCTACGTGGACGACGCCGAACGCACCCGTGAGCTGTGGAACTGGATCCAGAAGCTCACCCTCGGCATCGTGATCTGGCTGGCCGCCTTCCCGGTCTGGGAGACGATCTTCCCGCGTCGCCCCAAGCGCTGAGGTGGGGTACGCGCCGCACGACCCGTCGGCCCGCCCCAGTACGGTGACAGGGCACGCGGGCCGCGACCGGCCAGGCGCGACTGCGAGCGTGAGGAGACCGGGGATGGTGCACGGGGAGGCCGAGCACGGCTGCGCCCAGGGGGAGAGCTGCCGACCGGGCTACCACGATCCCCAGCCGACGACCAAGCACCACCGCCGGGTCGCCGGTCCGGTCCACCCCGTCGAGCCGACCTCCGGCCGGGCCGCCGAGCGGGCCGAGGACGACGCGCCGGTGCCCCGCCAGCGCACCCCCGAGCTGCCCGCCGACGAGTTGGGCCGCGCCGCGGCCTGCTGCAGCGATCTGCCCGGCTGGGCCGGCGCGCACCGGCACGGCCCGGTTCGCCCCCGGCACCGGGCGGTCGGCCGCGAGCGCCCGCCGCGCCGCTGGTGCTGACAGCGGCCTGACGGCCCGCCGTCGGTCCGCCCCCGTGGACCTGCTCCGCCCGTGCCGCCCCGGGGCGATCCCGCAGCGGCTAGCGTGAGCAGGGTGAAGGCGATCGCTATCGACGCGTACGGCTCCGCCGACCTGCTCGCCGTGCGGGAGCTGCCCGACCCGCCGGTCGGGCCGGACACGGTGCTGGTGCGGGTGCGTGCGGCCGGCGTCAACCCGGTCGACTGGAAGGTCCGCGAGGGCCACCTCGACGCTGCCATCCCCACCCACTTCCCGCTGGTGCCCGGCTGGGACGCGGCCGGTGTGGTGGCGGCGGTGGGCCCGGCGGTGGCCGGGTTCGCCGTGGGCGACGAGGTGATCGGGTACGTCCGCCGCGACGACCTCCAGCACGGCACGTACGCGGAGCTGGTGCCGGCCCCGGAGCGGACTGTTGCCGACAAGCCGGTGCGGGCGTCCTGGGCCGAGGCCGCGGGGCTGCCGCTGGCCGGGCTGACGGCGTACCAGGCGCTCCAGCTCACCCGCACCGGAGCCGGGGACACCGTGCTGGTGCACGGCGCGGCCGGCGGGGTCGGGCACCTCGCCGTCCAGCTCGCCCGGGCGCTCGGCGCCGACAAGGTGATCGGCACGGCCGGCGAGGCTAACCACGACTTCGTCCGGTCGCTCGGCGCGGAGCCGGTCAGCTACGGCGACGGGCTGCTCGACCGGGTCCGTGCGGTCGCCCCGGACGGGGTGGACGTGGCCCTCGACCTCTTCGGCGGGGCGGCGCTGGACGTCTCGGCCGAGCTGCTGACCCGCCCCGCCCGGCTGGTCTCCACCGCCGACGCGGAGCACGTCACCCGGCTCGGCGGGAGCTACCTGTTCGTCAAGCCGTCCACGGCGGACCTGAGCGTCCTGGCCGGGCTGGTCGACGCCGGTCGGCTCACCGTCCACGTGGCACGAGTCTTCCCGCTCGACCAGGCTGCCGAGGCGCATCGCCTGGTCGAACGGGGACACGTCCGGGGCAAGGTGGTTCTGGAGGTCTGAGCCGGCCGTCCCGCCGCCCCCGCCCTCGGCGGGCGCCGGCCGCGACGGTCCTCGATGGGGCGGTCCTCGACGGCGCGGTGCTCGACGGCGCGGTGGCCTCAGTGGGTGCGGTGGCCTCAGCGGGTGCGGCGGCGGATCAGCAGCGCGATCCCGGCCAGCCCGAGGGTGATCACCAGCATCACCCCGACGTTGAGCAGCAGCAGCCGCTGCAACTCGCCCAGGGCCTCGTCGATGTTCCCGCCCGGCTTCAGCGCCTCGTCCGAGGCCACCCGCTCGCCGCCGCCGACGCCACCGCCGCCGCCGACCGTGTCGACCTGTTGCTCCAGCGGCACCCCGGCCGTCCGCAGGGTCTCCGGCATGTTCAGCCGGCCGAGGAACCAGCCCGCCTTGACCCGGCGGGAGGCGTCCGGCTGCTTCGCCGGCCGGTATACCCGAGGGCCGCCCTTGGCCAGCGGATAGAGGTCGTACGTCTGGGTCGCGACGTCCCCGGAGAGCACGACGACGGTGTACTTCGGGCCCAGGGCGTTCTTCGCCGGGCCGGCGGATGCGCCGACGCCGCTGAGCCAGTTCACCTGGTCGATGACCGCGCCCACCTCGGCGGGATGGGTGGCGGCCCGCAGCCGCAGCGGCTCGGTCAGCTGGTCGCCGCTGATGTCCACCCCGGCGGGTGCCAGCTTCGGCGCGGCGCGCCCCGGGCGGGCCAGCGCGGCGGCCCGCGCAAGGCCTGCCGCCGCAGCCTGTGCCTGGCCGGCGCCGGTGGTCCTCGCCGCGGCGTCGGCGTTGGCCGGCCCCGGGTGAACCGCCACCAGCCCTGCCGCCAGCAGTACGCCTACGGCCGTCGCGATCAGCCGCCCCACCTGTCGGATCATCGCCGCCTCCTCGCCCCGTTCGATTTGGATGGCTTCGCTGCAGGTCACGCGTTGGTCGGTCGACGGAGGTGACCATGCCCCAGGACGGGTGCCCACCTCTAAGACTGCGCAGAACGTCGATCAGTTGCAGCTGTTGGATCGGAAATTGGAACTATCTGCGATCTCGGCCCGACTAATCAGTCAGAGCCATTGATCAGCGGGCGGATAGTACCTTTGCGGAGGGGTTCATGGGGGGCAGGTTCCGGCACGTGGCGCGTACCTGGGTAGTGGTTCTCGGCGTGGCGCTCGGTGTGTCGCTGGCACTGCCGGCGTCGCCGGCCGCCGCGCACAACTCGCTGACGGGGAGCAATCCGAAGGACGGGGCGAGGGTGGCCGACGCGCCGACCCGGGTCGAGCTCCGCTTCCTGTCGAAGCCCGACCCGGGTACGACGAAGATCACAATCACCGGGCCGGACAACGTGGCCGCCGCGGGCGGCGAGGCGACCTTCTCCGGCAGCCGGGTGAGCGTGCCGTTCGCGCCCGGCGCCGCCGGCCTCTACATCGTCGGGTACCAGGTCGCCTCCGCCGACGGCCACCCGATCACCGGCGAGGTGCGGTTCACCCTCACCACCGGCACCCCCGCCCAGCCCCCGTCGTCAGCCGCCGCGCCCTCGGAGGCCGCACCGTCGTCGGGTGCCGCTACGCCGTCGGGTGGCACGTCGACCGGCGCGCTGTCGTCGGCCGGGCCCGGCACTGCGGCGCCGGCCGCCGTCGAGACGTCAGACGATGGCCCGCCCGGCTGGCTCTGGATGCTCGGCGGCGGGGTCCTGCTGCTCGCCGCCGCCGCGACCGTACTCGTCACGCGCCGCCGTACCACGCGTACCTGACCGGACCTCCGGCCGACGGTGTTCCTGACCGGACCTCCGGCCGACGGCGGCCCTGCCGCCGTCGGCCCAGGACGGCCGAGCCGAGGTCGCGCCGGCCGAACCCGCGACCGCCCGGCCGAGCCGGGACCTCGCCGGCCCGGATCAGGGCAGGCGGAGGCGGGCGGCGCGCAGCCGGGTGAGAGTGCGCTCGCGGCCGAGCACCTCCAGCGACTCGAACAGCGGCAGGCCGACGGTGCGGCCGGTGACCGCGACCCGGACCGGCGCCTGGGCCTTGCCGAGCTTGAGGCCGTGCTCCGCGCCCACCGCCTCCAGCGTCGCCTTCAGCGACTCCGCGTCCCACGGCTCGAGCGCCTCGTACGCGGCGATGGCCGCGTCCAGCAGTTCGGCCGCGGCCCCCTTCATCGCCTTGGCCCAGGCCGCCTCCTCGATCAGCGGCGAGGCCACGAAGAGGAAGTCGACGTTCGGCACGATCTCGCTGAGCACGGCGATCCGGGTCTGGGCCAGCGGGGCGACGGCGGCGAACGCGTCGGCGTCGAACTCCTCCGGCTGCCACGGCGGCGGGGCGATGGTGGCGGTGCCGGCCAGCCACGGCTGGCAGGCCGCGACGAACTCGTCCACCGGCAGCGCCCGGATGTAGTCGCCGTTGAACGAGCGCAGCTTCTTCTCGTCGAAGAACGCGGGGGAGGGGTTGACGTCCTCCAGCCGGAACTCCGCCTCGATCACCGGCCACGGCAGGATCTCCCGGTCGCCCGACGGCGCCCAGCCCAGCAGCATCAGGTAGTTGCGCATCGCATCGGCGAGGTACCCCTCGTCCCGGAACGCCTCCAGGGCGACCTTGTCCCGCCGCTTGGACAGCTTCTGCCGCTTCTCGTTGACCACCACGGGCACGTGCGCCCAGATTGGCGGGGTGACCCCGAGGGCGTCCCAGAGCAGTTGCTGCTTCGGGGTGTTGGGCAGGTGTTCCTCCGCCCGGATCACGTGGGTGATCCCCATGGTCATGTCGTCGACCACGTTGGCGAGCAGGAAGACCGGCGACCCGTCGGCCCGGGCGATGACGAAGTCTTCGATCAGCTTGTTCTCGAACGTCGGCTTGCCCCGGATCAGGTCCACCACCACGGTCTCGCCGGAGTCGGGGGTGCGGAAGCGCAGCGCCCGCCCCTCGCCCGGCTCCAGGCCCCGGTCCCGGCAGAAGCCGTCGTAGCCGGAGTACTGCGAGCGGGTACGGGCCTGCACGGCGTCACGGGTGCAGTCGCAGTAGTACGCCCGGCCGCCCTCGTGCAGCCGCTGGGCGGCGGCGCGGTGCTCGCCCGCGTACGACGATTGGAAGTACGGGCCCTCGTAGCTGTCCCGGTTGATGCCGATCCACTCCATCGCGGAGAGGATGCCCTCGGTCCACTCGGGCTTGTTGCGCGCCGCGTCGGTGTCCTCGATGCGGAGCACGAACACCCCGCCCTGCTGCTTGGCGTAGATCCAGTTCTGTAGGGCCGAGCGGGCGCCGCCGACGTGGAACATGCCGGTCGGAGAAGGGGCGAAGCGTACCCGTACTGTCACGCACCCCAGCCTACGGCCGCCGTCCGGCGGGCAAGGAAGGGCCCCTTGTTAACGCTTTCGGTATAGGAAGGGCACCCTCCTAACAAGCGCCGGCAGCCCCCGGCCTTAGGACACGCCGCGGATCTTGACCACCAGCGCGCTGCCGAGCAGGGTGACCGCCGCGGTGACCGCGTACAGGGTCGGGTAGCCGCCCAGGTGCACCACGATCGGGGCGGACAGTGCCGGGCCGAGCACCTGCGGCGCGGAGTTGGCGATGTTGATCACTCCGAGGTCCTTGGCCCGGTCGGTGGCCGTCGGCAGCACCTCGGTGATCAGCGCCGCGTCGACCGACAGGTAGACGCCGTAGCCCGCGCCGAGGAGCAGGGCGGCGACCACGGCCGTCGACCACACCGGCGCGACGGCGAGCAGCAGCGCGGCCACGGCCATGACCAGCCCGGAGGTGATCACATAGACCTTCCGCCGGCCGGAGCGGTCGGAGAGCCGGCCGGAGATCACGGCGGTGAGCATCATCCCGAGGGTGTAGAGCAGGATCAGCACCAGCAGCCCGCCCGCCGGGTCGGGATGGTGGACCCCGTCGGTGAGGAAATACAGCAGATACAGGGTGCCCAGCGCGTTGCCGAGCTGCACCAGGAACCGGGTGATCCAGGCCCAGGCGAAGTCCGGGTGCCGGCGCGGGCTGATCCACATCGAGGCGAGCAGCGTGCGCGCCCGCAGCGCCGGCCGGTGCCCCCGGGGCAGCGGGTCGTCGGCGGTGAGCAGTGCGAACGGCAGCGACAGCAGCAGCACCGCCCCCGCGATTACGGCGTACCCGGCGGCGTTGCCGGTCACCACGGCGGTCACCAGCACCACGCCGACGACGAGGCCGAGCGCCTGCGGAATGCCCACCCAGCCGGAGACGCCGCCGCGCTGGACCACCGGCACCCGGTCGGGGATGCCGGCGGTGAGGCTGGCCAGCATGGTGTTGAAGCAGACCTGGGCGGCGACCCAGCCGACCGTCACCCCGATGATCGTGTCCTGCCGGGCCAGCAGCACCAGGGCGATCGCCCCGAGCACCGCGCCGCCGGCCGTCCAGACGTGCCGACGGCCCCGTTCCCGGTCGAGAAGGCGCAGATTGGTCCGGTCCGACAGCGCCCCGGCGAGGGGGTTGGCCAGCACGGCGGCGAGCGCGCCGAAGCCGGTGACCACGGCGAACATGGCCTCCTTGTTGCCGGGCGAGATCCGTTCGATCTGCTGGGGCAGCAGCACCTGGATGGGGGTGAAGAAGGCCATCCACACCCCGAGGTTCGCCGCGAAGAGCAGCGCGATCCAGCCCCGCCGGACCGGCGTGGTCGGCTCGGCGAGCGCCGCCGGCAGCGCGGTCGGCGGCGGGTCGACGGTGGTCACCGCCCTACTCCTCGCCGCCGACCGCGCGGCCCGCCGGCCGGGTGACGGCGTCCCGGAACCAGGCGTACGAGGACTTGGGCGTGCGGGCCTGCGTGGCGAAGTCGACGTGCACCAGACCGAAGCGCTTGGTGAAGCCCTCGGCCCACTCCCAGTTGTCCAGCAGCGACCAGACGAAGTACCCGGTGACGTCCACCCCGTCGTCGATCGCCGCGCGCACGGCGCGCAGGTGCCCGTCGAGGTAGGCGATCCGCTCCGGGTCGTGGACCCGGCCGTCGGCGTCCGGTACGTCGTCGTACGCGCAGCCGCTCTCGGTGATCTGGATCGGCGGCAGCCGGTCGCCGTACCGGTCGCGCAGGCCGGTGAGCAGCTCGCGCAGCCCCTCCGGCGCGACCGGCCAGCCGAACGCGGTGCGCGGGTACCCGGCCAGCTCGACCAGCTCGAACGGCAGCGGGGAGTCCTCGTCGGGGGCTCGGACGCCGGTCGGGTTGTAGTAGTTGACCCCGAGCATGTCGATCGGCGCGGCGATGACCGCGAGGTCGCCGTCGCGGACGGTCCCGGAGTCGACGTCGAGGATCTCCGGGTGGCCGAGACCGAGCAGCGGGTCGGTGAAGAGCCGGTTGTGCAGCGCGTCGTAGGCGTCCGCGGCGGCCCGGTCGGCCTCGCTGTCGCCGGCCACCCGCACCGGGGAGTAGTTGTTGGTGAGCGCGATCGGGGCGGTGGTGCGGGCGCGCAGCGCGGCCACGGCCAGCCCGTGCCCGAGGAGTTGGTGGTGGGCCACCGGGAACGCGTCGAAGAGCAGGGTTCGGCCGGGGGCGTGCTGGCCGGTGCCGTAGCCGAGGCTCATCTGCACGAACGGCTCGTTGAGGGTGATCCAGAGCCGCACCCGGTCGCCGAGCCGGGCGGCGACCAGATCGGCGTACTCCGCGAACCGGGCGGCGGTGTCCCGGTTGAGCCAGCCGCCCGCGTCCTCCAAAGGCTGCGGCAGGTCCCAGTGGTACAGGGTGGCGACCGGGTCGATTCCGGCGGCGGCCAGGTCGTCGACGAGCCGGTCGTAGAAGTCCAGGCCGGCGGTGTTGGCCGGGCCGGTGCCGCCGGGCTGGACCCGGGGCCAGGCCACCGAGAACCGGTACGCCGACACGCCGAGCCCGGCCATCAGCGCGACGTCCTCGCCGGGCCGGTGCCAGTGGTCGCAGGCGACGTCGCCGGTGCTGCCGTCGGCGATCCGCCCCGGGGTGTGCGCGAAGGTGTCCCAGATGGACGTCCCCCGGCCGGCGGCCGTCGGTGCCCCCTCGATCTGGTAGGCGGCGGTGGCGACGCCCCAGCGGAATCCGGCCGGGAACTCGGGCAGCGGCTCGGTGGTCATGCACCCTCCAGGCGGGTCGAGAACCGACGGCGCTCGCGGGTCCGCGGGGTCGCCGGGAGCGCGACCCGCAGGACGCCCGCGAAACGCGAAACGTGTTCGGACTCTAGGCCCCCGACCGTCGATCGCGCCATAGGTGGCCGGCGATCGGCGCGCAAGGGTTTTCGGCGTGTCTTTTCCGAAGAAGTCCTGGTAAGTCCGTTTTCATGCATAGAGTGCGGAATATCGCGGATGTCCTCAGTGGGGGAAAGAACAAAAATGATCCTCGTGGAACGCAGTGCGCACGTGATGGCGCCGGTGGAAGCGGTCTGGGAAGTCGTCCAGCGGGCCGAGCAGTTGCCGGCCTGGCTGGCGGGGGTCCGTGCGGCCGAGGTGCTCTCGGGGGAGGGCTTCGGTCGCCGGCAGCTGGTCCAGGCCGGGCGCGGGTCGGCGCACGAGGCCGAGGTGATCGCCTACCAGGAGCCGACCCTGATCGGCTGGCGGGAACGGGCCAGGGGCGCCGGCGCCCGGTCCGAGGCCCGCACCGAGATCTACGTCCAGCTCACCGGGGACGAGCAGGAGGGCGGGACCGTCGTGCGGCTCATCGTCGTACGCTGGCCGGCCGGCCCGGTCAAGGCCGCCCTGCTCCGGCTCGGGTTGCGGCGGGTCGGCGCCGACCTGGAGGACTCGCTGGCCCGGCTCACCGACCTGGCCGCCGTCGGTTGAGGGTCGCGTCCCACGGCGCCATCCGCGACGGCGGTGGTCCGGAGGTTCCCGCCAGGGGCGTCCAGGCCACCGCCGTCCTGTGTGGTCTTGCGGGCGGTCACGGGAGGGCCACCACCTGGGCCGGCAGGTGCGGTGGCGTCGTGCCGCCGCCGGAACACGACTGAGGGCCCGGCGCACCTCGCGCCGGGCCCTCAGTCGGGTACGTCCTAGCTGTCGCCGCCGGTCTCGCCCACCGGGGCCGCGCGGACGTCGTCGATCGCGTACTTCTTGGCCGCCTCGGCCGGAACCGTGGCCGGCACCACGCCGCGCCGCGCGAGCTGCCGCAGCGTCGCGACCGCCACCGACTCGGCGTCGACGTGGAAGTGCCGGCGCAGCGCGTGCCGGGTGTCGGACATGCCGAACCCGTCGGTGCCCAGCGAGGTGTAGTCGCCCGGCACCCAACGGGCGATCAGGTCCGGTACCGCGCGCATCCAGTCGCTGACCGCCACCTTCGGGCCGTCGGCGTCGGCCAGCTTCTGCTGGATGTACGGCACCCGCTCCTCGCCGCCCGGGTTGAGCAGGTTGTGCTCCTCGCACTCCACCGCGTCCCGGCGCAGCTCGGACCAGGAGGTCACCGACCAGACGTCGGCGGCCACCCCCCAGTCCTGGGCGAGCAACTGCTGGGCCTTGAGCGCCCACTGCATGCCGGTGCCTGAGGCCAGGATGTTGGCCTTCGGCGCGTCGTCACCCACCGACGGGGCGGGGGAGTAGCGGTAGATGCCCTTGAGTAGGCCCTCCACGTCCACGCCCGCCGGCTCCGCCGGCTGGTGGATCGGCTCGTTGTAGATCGTCAGGTAGTAGAAGATGTTCTCCGGCCGCTCCCCGTACATCCGGTGCAGGCCGTTCTCGAAGATGTGCGCCAGCTCGAACGCGAACGCCGCGTCGTAGGAGACCACCGCCGGGTTGGTGGCCGCGAGCAGCAGCGAGTGGCCGTCCTCGTGCTGGAGGCCCTCACCGTTGAGCGTGGTCCGTCCCGCGGTCGCGCCGAGCACGAAGCCCCGGGCCATCTGGTCGGCCGCCGCCCAGAAGCCGTCGCCGGTGCGCTGGAAGCCGAACATCGAGTAGAAGATGTACAGCGGGATCATCGGCTCGCCGTGGGTGGCGTACGCGCTGCCGGCGGCGGTGAACGACGCCACCGAGCCGGCCTCGTTGATGCCCTCGTGCAGGATCTGCCCGGTCGTCGATTCCTGGTACGACAGGAACAGCTCCCGGTCGACCGAGGTGTACCGCTGGCCGTGCGGCGAGTAGATCTTCTGCGTCGGGAAGAGCGAGTCCATGCCGAAGGTGCGGGCCTCGTCCGGGATGATCGGCACGAAACGCTTGCCGAACTCCTTGTCCTTCATCACGTCCTTGAGCAGGCGGACGAAGGCCATCGTGGTGGCCACCTTCTGCTTGCCGGAGCCCCGCTTGACGTCGGAGAACCGCTCGGTGCCCGGGATCGCCAGCCGCTTGCCGGTGGTCCGCCGGGAGGGGAGGTACCCGCCGAGCTGCTGGCGCCGCTCCTTGAGGTACGCCAGCTCGTCGGAGGACTCGTCCGGCTGGTAGTACGGCGGGAGGTAGGGGTTCTCCTCCAGTGTCTTGTCCGAGATGTCCAGGTAGAGCCGGTCGCGGAAGAGCTTCAGATCATCCAGCGTCAGCTTCTTCATCTGGTGCGTGGCGTTGCGGCCCTCGAAGTGCGAGCCGAGCGTCCAGCCCTTGATCGTCTTGGCCAGGATCACCGTCGGCTGGCCGGTGTGCTCCGTCGCCGCCTTGTAGGCCGCGTAGAGCTTGCGGTAGTCGTGGCCGCCCCGCTTGAGGTTCCAGATCTCGTCGTCGGTCAGCCCGTCGACCATCTTGCGGGTCCGCTGGTCGCGGCCGAAGAAGTGCTCCCGCACGTACGCCCCGGACTCCGCCTTGTAGGTCTGGTAGTCGCCGTCGGGCGTGGTGTTCATCAGGTTGACCAGCGCGCCGTCGGTGTCGGCGGCGAGCAGCGGGTCCCACTCACGGCCCCAGACCACCTTGATGACGTTCCAGCCGGCGCCCCGGAAGAACGCCTCCAGCTCCTGCATGACCTTGCCGTTGCCGCGCACCGGCCCGTCGAGCCGCTGGAGGTTGCAGTTGATCACGAAGGTGAGGTTGTCCAGCTCCTCGCGGGCGGCCACGCCGATCGCGCCGAGCGACTCGACCTCGTCCATCTCGCCGTCGCCGAGGAACGCCCAGACGTGCTGCTGGGAGGTGTCCTTGATGCCGCGGTGCTGCAGGTACCGGTTGAACCGGGCCTGGTAGATCGCGTTCAGCGGGCCGAGGCCCATCGAGACGGTGGGGAACTCCCAGAAGTCCGGCATCAGCCGCGGGTGCGGGTACGACGGCAGCCCGCCGCCCGGGTGGGACAGCTCCTGGCGGAACCCGTCGAGCTGGTTCTCGCTCAGCCGCCCCTCCATGAACGCGCGCGCGTACATGCCGGGGGAGGCGTGGCCCTGGTAGAAGATGTGGTCGCCGCCGCCCGGGTGGTCCTTGCCCCGGAAGAAGTGGTTGAAGCCCACCTCATAGAGCGAGGCCGAGCTGGCGAAGGTGGAGATGTGCCCGCCGACGCCGATCTCGGGGCGCTGCGCACGGTGCACCAGCATCGCCGCGTTCCACCGGACGTACGCCCGGATCCGCCGCTCGATGTGTTCGTCACCGGGGAACCACGGCTCGCGCTCCGGCGGGATGGTGTTGATGTAGTCGGTGGTGGTCAGCGACGGCACCCCGACCTGGCGCTCGCGCGCGCGCTCCAGCAGACGCAGCATGACGTAGCGGGCGCGCTTGGTCCCTCGCTCGTCGATCACTCCGTCGAGCGACTCGACCCACTCGCCGGTCTCTTCGGGGTCGATGTCCGGAAGCTGGCTCGGCAGACCGGCGGTGATCACCGGGCGCTTGCGTTCCGTGGCCACAGGCTTTCCCTCGGTTGTGTGTGGGATAGGTCTCTGGACGCCATCCTGCCCCCTACCGGCAGCAGCCGTCACGTCTCCCTCCCCCAGACGCGACGCTGAACACACGTACCCGCCGGTAACTTTGGGTGACCGCCCCACCTGCGTCTCTGGCCGCAGCGGGGGTCCGCCCGGCCGCGGTGGGCCGGTCCGGGCGCCGGGACAGCGCTTGCCGGGGTGCCCGGATCGCGGTTGCCCGCGTCTCCTACCGTCGGGGCATGACGATGCGGCGAGCGGCGGCGAGCGCACTCGTACTGGTCGGCGGGATCTCCCTCCTGCTGGCGCTCTCCGGGCTCGCCGGCGGCGACCTCGGGATGGCCCCGGTCGGGTTGATCGGCTTGGCCCTGCTGGCGGCGGGTCTGGTGCTGCTCCCGCAGGCCCGTGGCCCGTGGTTGCCCGCGTGCCAGCCACACCTGGGGCAGAATGCGCCGTATGCGCACCGAGGTGATCGACGTCCAGACCGGGAGCCGACCGACCGTCCGGGACATCACCGCTGAGGCCGAGCGGTTCGTCTCCGGTCAGGGTGACGGCCTGCTGCACGTCTTCGTGCCGCACGCCACCGCCGGCCTGGCGGTGATCGAGACCGGGTCCGGCTCCGACGACGACCTGCTCCGCGCGCTGGACGACCTGCTGCCCACCGACGACCGTTGGCGGCACCGACACGGCTCACCCGGTCACGGGCGCGACCACGTGCTGCCCGCCTTCGTTCCGCCGTACGCGACCCTGCCGGTGGTCGACGGGCGGCTCGCGCTGGGCACCTGGCAGTCGATCTGCCTGGTCGACACCAACGGCGACAATCCCACCCGCAAGGTCCGCTTCTCGTTCCTGCCGGGCTGACCGGAGGTGGCGGCCGGCGAATGCGAAAACCGGGTCCACCAGGTGATGTCCGACTCCCGACTGCTCGTCGGGCTCACCGACGGGGCGTCGGCCAGCCCTGCGTGACCTGGTGCGGAAAGTCTCCGACGGCGGCAGCCCGGAGCGGTGCGCGACGGACTGGGTTGCCCTGGGCGGATCGTGTCTGAGTGGTCGAGTGGGCGTCGCGTCGGTAATGCTGTCGACGTGACCACCCCGCAAGACCTCGACGACCGGTTCCGGGAAACCCTCGCCGGGCTCGCCGCCGCGCCCCGGCGACGTGACCCTGCCGAGCCCGTACGCGACGGCACGACGCTGACCGGGGCGCAACTGCTGGACCTCTTCGACGCCCAGATCACCAGCCGGCAGCTCGACCTCGCCGGGCGCTGGCTGCGCAGCTTCGACGAGGGGTTCTACACGATCGGTTCCGCGGGTCACGAGGGCAACGCAGCGGTCGCCGCCGCGCTGCGTTCCGACGACCCCGCCCTGCTGCACTACCGCTCGGGCGCGTTCTACTGCCTGCGCGCCGCGCTGGCCGCCGGCCGGACAGCCTTCCCCGACCCGGCCGAAACCACCGGCCCGGACGACGTGGGCGACCGCCGGGATCCCGGCCGCCCGGAGGCCGCCGACCACGAGACCGCCGGGGTCGCCGACGATTCCGGATCGGCTGTTTCGGCCGCGTCGGCGGGCAGCCCGGCGGGCGACGGGCCGGCAACCGGCACCGGCCAGACCGGCCAGACCGGCCAGACCGGCCGGAGTGACCGGACCGGCCGGAGTGACTTGGCCGACCCGGCCGACTTGGCCGACCTGGCCGATCCGACCAGCCCGGCCGGTCCGCCGGTCCGCTCCGAGGTAACGGTCGTTGCCGCCGTGCCGGCCGAAGTCGGGGTCACCGCCGCGCCGGTGGGCACCCCCGGAGCCGCCGAGGGAGGCGAGCCCGCCGAGGGAACCGACCCGGAGGACGCGTACGCCGGGGCGGTCCGGGACGTGCTGCGCGGCATGGTCGCCTCCGCACGGGAGCCGATCGCCGGTGGCCGACACAAGGTCTTCGGCCGGGCCGACCTCGCCGTCGTCCCGATCACCTCCACCATCGCCTCGCACCTGCCCCGGGCGGTCGGCGTGGGCCTGGCCCTGGAGCGGCTGCGCCGGCGGGAATCGGCCGGGCGGCGGGCCGGCGCAGCCCCGATCGGCGATATCGGACAGCAGCCCCGCTCGCCGTGGCCGCCGGATGCCATCGTGGTCTGCTCGTTCGGTGACGCCTCGGTCAACCACGCCACCGCCACCGCCGCGTTCAACACCGCCGGCTGGTACGACCACACCGGGCTGCGCATTCCGGTGCTCTTCGTCTGCGAGGACAACGGGCTCGGCATCAGCGTCCGCTCGCCGAAGGGCTGGGTGCAGGCGACGCTGCGGGCCAAGCCCGGCATTCGCTACTTCGCCGCCGACGGGACCGACCCGGTCGAGGCGTACGAGGTGGCGGTCGAGGCGGCCGGCTGGGTGCGCCGGCACCGGCGGCCGGCCGTGCTGCACCTGTCCACCGTACGGCTGATGGGGCACGCCGGCGCGGATGCGGAGGCCGCGTACCGCAGCACCGACCAGATCGCCGCAGACCTGGCCCGGGACCCGGTGTCGGCCACCGCGCGGCTGCTGGTCTCCGCCGGCGTGGCCACCGCCGAGGAACTGCTGGCCCGGTACGACGAGCGCGGTTGGCAGGTACGCCGGATCGCCGAGGAGGTGCTCGGCGAGCCGAAACTCGCCTCCGCGGCCGAGGTGGTCGCCGAGATCGCGCCCCGGCGGCCGGCCCGGGTCGCCCGCGCGGTGGCCGACGCGGCCACTCGGGCCGCCGGGCCCGGCGCGGGCGGCCGGGCCGAGGCGTTCGGCCGCCGGCCGCCCGAGCGGGACGGCCCGCTCACCCTGGCCCAGAGCATCAACGCCGCCCTCGCCGACGGCATGCTCGACCACCCCGGGATGGTGGTCTTCGGCGAGGACGTCGCGGCCAAGGGCGGGGTGTACGGGGTCACCAAGGGATTGCGCGACCGGTTCGGCGCGGCCCGGGTCTTCGACACGCTGCTCGACGAGACCTCGATCCTCGGGCTCGGGCTGGGTGCCGGGCTGGCCGGGCTGCTGCCGGTGCCGGAGATCCAGTACCTGGCGTACCTGCACAACGCCGAGGACCAGCTGCGCGGCGAGGCAGCCACCATGCGGTTCTTCTCCTCCGGCGCGTTCCGCAACCCGATGGTGGTCCGGGTGCCCGGCCTGGCGTACCAGCAGGGCTTCGGCGGGCACTTCCACAACGACAACTCCCTCGCGGTGCTCCGCGACGTGCCGGGGCTGGTGATCGCGGTGCCGGCCCGTCCGGACGACGCCGCGCCGATGCTGCGTGCCTGCCTGGCCGGCGCGGCGGTGGACGGCAGCATCTGCGCCTTCGTCGAGCCGATCGCGCTGTACCACACCCGCGACCTGTACACCGAGGGCGACGGCGAGTGGCTGGCGGGCTACCCGGAACCCGAGGACTGGGCGGCCGGCCACGTCCCGATCGGGCGGGCCCGGGTGTACGGCGTGGGCTCGGCCGAGGATGTCACCATCGTCACCTTCGGTAACGGCGTGCGTATGTCGTTGCGGGCCGCCTCCGCCCTCGCCGACGAGGGAGTCGGCGTCCGCGTGGTGGACCTGCGTTGGATCGCGCCGCTGCCGGTCGCGGACATCGTCCGGGAGGCCTCGGCGACCGGCCGGGTGCTGGTCGTGGACGAGACACGCCGCTCCGGCGGGGTGGGCGAGGGGGTGATCGCGGCGCTGGTCGACGGCGGGTACGTCGGTACGGCGCTGCGGGTGGCTGGAATAGATTCTTTTGTACCATTAGGTCCGGCGGCGCGCCACGTACTGGTCTCCGAGGAAGCCATCACCCAGGGTGCCCGTACGCTGCTGGCACGGTAAATTCCGTTCCACCCGGTGCGCCACTTGCGCGGGGGGCCACGAGTGTGTGGACTTTGCCTGACGGCGTCGCAGCGATGCCGCGAGCAGGGATGAGATGAGGAGGCACGCGACAGTGAGCGCGACCGCTGGTCAGGCCGCCGACGGGGTACGTCTCCTGGCGGACCGGTTCGGGATCGAGCCGGGGATGGTCGTCATGGAGATGGGGTACGACGAAGACGTCGACCAGGATCTCCGGGACGCTCTGACCGACCGCTGTGGAGATCTGGTCGACGAGGACACCGACGAGGTGGTCGACGCCGTTCTGGTGTGGTACCGCGACGGTGACGGTGACCTCTTCGAACTCCTCGTCGACGCCCTCGGCCCGCTGGCCGAGAACGGCGTCGTGTGGTTGCTGACGCCCAAGGCCGGGCGGGAGGGTCACGTCGAGCCGAGCGAGGTCGCGGAGTCCGCGCCCACCGCTGGCCTCCAGCAGACGTCCACGGTCAACGCCGGCCAGGACTGGAGCGGTGCCCGTCTGGTGCTGCGCCGGGGCACCAAGGCCAAGAAGTAGCAGCAGCGTCCGCCTGCCACACCCGGTCGCCTCGGCCGCCGGGTGTGGCAGGCTGATGTCACCCCGACCCGACTTGAGGAGCTTGCATGCCGATCGATGTTGGCGCAGAGGCGCCGGACTTCGTGCTCAAGGACCAGAACAACCAGGAGGTCCGGCTGTCGGACTTCCGTGGCAAGCGCACCGTGCTGCTGGTCTTCTACCCGCTCGCCTTCACCGGCATCTGCCAGGGCGAGCTCTGCGAGGTGCGGGACAACCTCAACGAGTACGTCAACGACGATGTGCAGGTGCTCACCGTCAGCGTGGACTCGGCCTACAGCCACAAGATCTGGGCCGACAAGGAGGGCTACCAGTTCCCGCTGCTGGCCGACTTCTGGCCGCACGGCGCGGTGGCCCAGGCGTACGGCGTCTTCAACGACGTCGCCGGGATCGCCAACCGGGGCACGTTCGTGATCGACAGGGCCGGCGTCGTCCGGTTCGCCGAGATGAACATGCCCGGCGAGGCGCGCGACCAGCAGGGCTGGCGCAAGGCCCTCGCCGAGGCCGTCGCCGCCTGATCCACCCCAGGCACACCGGCGCGTCGGGCCGGGGCCGGCAGGGTAAACTTGCCGGACTCCGGCCCGCCGTGCGGGCGTCCGGGGCGCGTAGCTCAGTGGGAGAGCACTCGCCTTACAAGCGAGGGGTCGCAGGTTCGAAACCTGCCGCGCCCACCAACCCGCCCCCACCAGCGGAAATGCCGGTAGGTGAGTCTGGTTGGAAAGGCTTAATCCTTCGGACAGGACTCTCCTATTGGTCGCCCGGCCCGGTTGGGTGGGGCGGGTTTCTTGCCGCCCGTCCGGACGGGTCGACGACTGGACCTGGCTGCAGCAACGACGAGGCCGCCACACCCGCAGTCAGGGTGTGGCGGCCTCGTCGCGCGCTACTCGTCGCTGCGGCCCTCCACGATCCCGATCTCGTCGTCATCCTCATCGTCGGGGGCCCAGCCGAACTCCCGCCTGTCTACGTGAACGCCCTCGCGGTCCGGTGGATGATGACAAATCAGACAACGGGCGTCTCGCCCCCGGGGATCACCGGGACCGTGCGGCGGCGCCGGGCGAGGAGCAACATGATGCCGCCACCCGCCGCCATGGCGAGACCGGTTCCGGCGATCAGCCCGGTCTGTGGCCCGGTGACCGGCAAACCACCCCCGCCGCCCCCGCTGCCACCGTCGCCGTCCCCGCCACTGCTGCTCGCGGCGACCACGACGGCGAACCCGTTCCGGTTGTCGCTGTCGTCCACATCGGCTGCGCTTACGGCGACAGCGTTCGCCGGCAGATCGGTACGCTCCGGGCCGGAGCGGGCATCCGTTCGCTCGGTCAAGCCCTCGACCTGCACAGTGCCGCCCTCCAATGTGCCGGGTGCCTTGATGGAGGCTGATACCGTCACCAGATTGTGCAACTCGACAGCGGAGTAAATGCTGTCATCTGGGTCGGTGTCCTGACCGGCCGGTATGAGCGCGAGCGTGTCGTAGGTGCAAACCGCCGACCGTTTGTCTTTGCCGACCGCACACTCCTCCGGCGGTCGGGTGAACGTCACCCGCTTGGGTAGGTGCAGCGTGACCTTGACGCCGCTAACCGCCTTCCGGCCCTGGTTGACGACCCGGTACCGCACCGCGCCCGTCTCACCCGGGTTCAACGTCCCGGTGGGTTCGAGCCTGCCGCCCGCACCGACCCGCACCGACTGCTTCACGTCCGGCGCCACCACCGACAGGTCGGCTTCGGGGTCGTCGACCAACTTGAGCGTGAACCATTTGCTGGCACTGAGTTGCATCCTGTCCTCACCCCAGGCCATGCCAGCCTCGACGTGGAACCTGCCTTCGTAAGGCTCCTGATCCTCGCGGATGTGAATATCAATGGGAAGATCCACCGTCCCGCCGGGTGCCGGCAGTAGCTCCGGCAACAGGCTCGATTCGACACGGCAGTACCAACCCCCGGCGTCGCCGTCGCACTCGCCGGAGCCACCGCCCTCCGGCCACGCGAGTGAGACTTTGTTCGACCAGTCCAGTTCGAGGGGGCGGACGTAGAAAATGATCTCTCTCGGGGTCTTGTCGGTCAGGTTGGTGAGTTTCAGGTGGACCCTCTTCTTTTCGACCCCCAGCGGAATCGTCGTACCGGTCAGATCGAACGTGAACTTCGCACCCGTATCCGCTGCCGAGGCGGGGCCGGCGGGGGTAGCCATCCCGGCGAGGAGGAGTAGCGCGGCGGCGACTGTTCGCGACCGCCATCGATGACCAAAGGCCATAGCGAAACCCTTCAGGAGAGCGGACAGTGTGGTCGAGGACGCTATCCGTAATAGGCCCACATCGGTATCCTCCACTCACCCCACTACCCGGGCGAGGGCTGGATCGGAGCAGCGGAGACAGCCGCCCGCCACCGTTTCCACGGCGACTGGAACTACACGCTCCAGTCCGTCGGGCCCCAGCCGGCCGACGACCGAGAGGCAGAACCGCAAGCCGCCGCCGCGATCACCGCCGAGCAGCCCGGATGCCCGGATGGACTCAGCACCTCCCTGCTCCGCGACCCGGAGCTGACGGGCATCGCCATCGAGTAACTGGATGCTCTGATCGGCTCGTTGATCCCGGCGCTGGCACACCAACGTGAGCGGCTTCGCCACGAACGCCGGGGCAGCGAGCGACTCCGCGCGCGAGGCGCGGGCGCCAAGGACAAGCTCTCCGATGCGGACGGGATCCTGGCCGCCGTCCTCTGCCTGCGCAAGATCGGCACCCATGACCTGCTCGCCCGGCTCTTCGGCATCGCCGGAAGCACACTCACGCGGGCCGTCCAAGTTGCTCGACAACGCGGCCGCTGAAATGCACCCGCATGCTGATACCCACGATCCCATCGTGCCGGATTTTTCGGTTGCCGTGTTTGCGGCTCGCCCAGCCCGAGTGGCAGGCCCGCCGCGTATCCGGTTGATCAGTGAGCGTGTGGGCGGCGTGACCTTGGCACGGTTCAGCGCCCCCGCTGGCGGACCTTGATGCTGTCGAGGTCGGTCGACACCGACCTGAGGTCGCGGTAGTCGGCGCCCAGTCCCCGGACGGCGGCGGCGGCGAGCGTTTCCGTCCGGCCGATCACGACATCCTCCCTGTCCTCCGCCGTGGCCGGGACGATGCAGCGGAAGGTGAACGTGAGCAGGGAGCGCTCGTAGGTCACCGTGCCCTCCTCGGTGAACCTGGCCGCGAACACGTCGTGCTCGTCGGCCCGAGCGAGCAGTTCCGCCCGCTGCTCGGCATCGAGCGGCGCGAACTTGCCGCGCACGATGACCTGATAGGCCTTGCTGGTCATTGCTTGACCTCCGGATCTGCTGAGCGTCACGACACCCGTCGGACGGCGGCTTGACCCGGCCATCGTCCCGCGCCCTTGGCGTTTGGCAAGCCAAATACCGTGGTGTGCAACGGCGTTGCCACCCTTTCCTGTGGTCCCGCTTGGTCGCCGGCACCGCCCCGTATCCGGTCGACACGGATCCGAATGGCGGGTTGTCGTGGTGGTTCAGACGGCTATTCGTAGGATCTCGGCAAGCCGGGCGATTTCAGGGGCTGGCCGGGCGGTTCGGCGTACGAGGATGCGAAGCGTATGGCGAGCGGCGGGGCAGTGTCGTACTTCGGAGGGCGCCGCGCGGACCGCCCCCGGACGAATTGCGCAGAGCTTACATAGCGGGGGTGTCGCGCGGCGCGAGCGATCTTCTCGGCTGGATCGGCAGGCTGCCGGTGGTCCTCTCGACCGGATCTCATCGCCCTCGTCCATGTCGTCTTCGACGAACAACGTGGCACCGTCCGCCACCAGCTGTAGCCGGTTCTGGGGTGACGACAGGTGTTGGTCCGGCTGCGGAGGCCCGACGGCTTACCTGCCGGCTACCCAGGGGTGAGTTGCCGCAGCCGTTACGGTAGGTGGGGGCCCGCAAGCTGGGTGAGCAGCCCAGGTCGTCCGATGCGGACAGCCCGACTAAGTTCCGGCCGCCGTCCGGCCTGAACTGCCGGCGACCTGTCACCTGGCCGGCACCGCTTCCTGGCCGCTGGAGGTACCGTGACCGCCGCACCGGATCAGACCGCCAAGGCACGGCGGGTCTGGGACAAGGCTGCGCCCAGCTACGACAAGCAGATCGCCCTCTTGGAGAAGCTCCAGTTCGGGGGCGGCCGGGAATGGCTCGGTGCCCGCGTCCGTGGCCGGATCCTCGACGTGGCCATCGGCACCGGCCGCAATCTGCCCCACTACCCGCCCGGCGCTACGGTCACCGGGGTCGAACTCAGCCCCGCCATGCTCGCCATCGCCCAACAGCGGGCCAGCGACCTCGGCCGCGCCCTCGACCTGCACGAAGGCGACGCCGAGCGCCTGCCCTTCGCCAGCGGTTCCTTCGACACGGCCGTCTGCGCCCTGTCGCTGTGCACGATCCCCGATCCGGCCGCCGCCATCCGTGAGATGCACCGCGTTCTGGTCCCCGGCGGACGTTTGCTCCTGCTCGACCACATCGGCAGCACCTGGCCGCCCGTGTACGCCGCCCAGTGGCTGCTTGAACGGATCACCGTCCCCGCCGCCGGCGAACATTTCACCCGCCGTCAACTGCCCCTGGTGCAAGCGGTCGGCTTCGAGATTGTCGAGGTCGAGCGGCTCAAGGCCGGCAGCGTGGAACGCATCCACGCGATCAAGCCCGGCTGATGCGGGCACGGAGTTTCGTGGCAGTCATCCGGCCGATCCACCGGATCGGGCCGAGCGGCGGTGGCCCCGCGCCGGACCTCCGGCGCGGGACCACGGAAACGCCGGTCAGCTCGCGCAGACGGCGTACGCGCGCACCTTCCAGGTGTCGCTGAAACCGTTCTCGTCCTCCGCGGCGCGGACGGTGACGACGGTCGAGGACGTGGCCCGCATCTCGGTCAGGCGCACCTGGCCCTCGCCGCCGACGATCTCGCCGCCCACCCCGTGTACGCGGGTGCCGGCCGGGCAGGTGGCCGTGATCACCTGGGTGGCGGTGGAGCTGTAGGCGCTGTCGTCGATCACCCGCTGCTCGCCGGGGAGCGGGTCGGCGCAGATCGCGGTGGCGTCCAGCCACCAGGTGCCGGCGAAGCCGGTGCCGTCCTCGGCGCCCGCCACCACGACGCTGTTCTGGTTGATGCGCAGATCCTCCAGGACTACCTCGCTGTTCGCCGCCCCGACGACCGCGCCGCCGACCCCGATGGCGTGTTTGCCGGCGGGGCAGAACTTCTCGAACCAGTTCGACGTGCCCGGGCTGGGCGCCGAACTGCCGGAGACGGTCACCAGGCCCGGGGGCGGCGTGGCGCACAGCGCGCTCGCCGTGACCGCCCAGTTGCCGGCGACGCCGTTCTCGTCCTCGCGGCCGGTCACCGAGTACGTGGTTCCGCCGCTCACCGGCAGCATGATGTCCATGCCGACCTGCCCGAGGCCGGAACCGGTGATCGCGCCGCCCCCACCGATGACCTTGGTGCCGGTCGGGCAGGTCGCGTTCTGCGACTTCGCGACGCTGTTGCTGAGGCCGGTGGCCGTCTTGATGCTCAGGCCGGGCACCGCCGCCACCGGCCCGGTCAGGGCCACCTGGCCGAGCACGAGCACGCTCAGCGTGCTCCCGCCCACGGCGGCCAGCCGACGCGACCAACGGCTACGGTTCGATCCTTCTCGCATGGTGTCTTCCTTTTTCCCGGAGGTGTTTCAGACACCGGTAGGAGCGCGGTCGGGTCGGGATGCCAACAGAAAGCCCCGAAGAAAAAAATCTGCGGCTTTACTGGCACGGTTGACGAGCAGCGGGGGACACGATGGACACGACGGCACAGGACGACATCGCGCTGGTCGAGGCGGTGCGTCGCGGTGAGCGGGCCGGGCTGGAGGGCATGTACCGGCGGTACGCCGACCGGCTCTACACGTACGCCCGGACCATGCTGCGCGAGCCGGAGGCCGCCGCGGACGCCGTGCACGACGCGTTTCTCACCGCCGGCCAGCGCATCGACCAGCTCCGCGAGCCCGACCGGCTGCGCTCCTGGTTGTACGCGATCGTGCGCAACGAGTGCCTGCGGCAGCTCCGGGAACGGTCCCGCTCCCGGCCGCTGGAGGAGGCCGGCGAGCCGGTGGCCGACATCGCCGACCCGACCGTGGGCGTCAACGCCGAGCAGGTACGCGAGCTGGTGCACACGGCGGCCGACGCGCTGAACCCGGGCGACCGTGAGGTGGTCCACCTGGCTATCCGGCACGACCTGTCCTCCGCCGACATCGGCGCGGCCCTCGGGGTGCCCGCCAACCATGCGCACGCCCGCCTGTCGCGCGCCCGCACGCAGCTCGAACGGGCGCTGGGGGCGCTGCTGGTGGCCCGCACCGGGGCCCGGGACTGCCCCACCCTTGCCGACCTGATCGACGGCTGGCAGGGCCGGCTCACCCCGACCCTGCGCAAGCGGGTCTCGCGGCACATCGAGAGCTGCGTGGTGTGCGGGCTGTTGCGGCGGGAACAGCTCAGCCCGGCCGCACTGCTGTCGGCGTACACGGCACCGGCTTTCCTGGTTGTCGCCGACACGGTGTGGCCGAGACTGGCCGAGGCCCGCGCGAACGACCCCCTGACCGACGCGCTGCCCGACCCGGCGAGTCAGGTCACGGCCGACCCGGCGGCCGATCTGGCACCGGCGGCCAACGAGCCCACCGGATCGGGTGACGCCGGGCCGGGTGACGCCGGGCCGGGTGACGCCGGGCCGGGTGACGCCGGGACTGCGTACCGATCGGTCGGTGGGGCGGTGATCCGGGGCGGCGTGGCGGTGTCCCTTGGCTCGACGGCAGCACCGGGCGGTGCGACGCACGTCGTGCGGACGGCCTCGAAAGCAGACCGCGACCGGCGCCGTCGGCGGGCGGCCGCGACCGTGGCTGCGCTGATCCTCCTCGCCGTGCTCGGCACCTGGGCGCTGGGACCCGGCCGCCCGACCGCCGCGCGGGACGGCTCCGGCCGCCCAGTGGCCGAGGCGCTCGGCACACCGACCAGTGCGCTGCCGGCGTCCGTCACGGCCACGGAAGCCGGCACCAAGGCTGCCGACCGACCGGCGCCGGCCGGGGCCTCTGGTCCGGCGGCCGGAGGCGCTGCCGTGCCGGCGGACGGCGCCGTGCCGACTGCCGAGCCCGGTGCCGTACCGACTGCCGAGCCCGGTGCCGTGCCGGGCGGCGGCTCACCGGCACCGACCGCGACACCGGCCCGGCCGCCGACCGTGTCCCGGCCGGCCGTCGCACCGCAGATCGCCGCGCCGTTCACGGTCTCCGGCACCGCGCGGGTGCGGTGCGGTGCAGACACGTACAGCCTCGTGGCGCGGGCCACCGGCAGCGCCACCCTCGGCAGTGCCCAGGTTCGTTGGACGCCTGCCGGGGGCAGGACGGCGTCCCGGGCCATGACCGCGGACGGATCGGCCGCCCGGGCGACCGTCGACGGGCTACGCGCGACGGCACTGACCTGGTCGGTGCGGGCGACCGCCGTGGACGGCCGTACGGCGCAGAGCCCGAACTACACGATCACCGACCCGTGCGTACGGCCGGGATAGCCGGGACGGCTCCGGCGTGCCGGCACGGCGATGTGATCCCCAGGGCCGTCGGGGCGAGATCCCGGGACCGCCGGGTCGTCCCGAGTCTTGCAACGGGCGACGGCCTGTGAGTACGTTGCACCGATGCGCCAAGACGACCAGGCTCGGGTCGACTCCCTGTCGGACCGGGTGGCGTCGACGCAGTTGCTGTTCCTGGTCATATGCATGATCGGCAGCTTCGGTGTGCTTCTCGCGGCCGTCTGGCGCACCGGCGATCTCGCGGCCGTGCTCGATCCAGGCCTGGAGAGGCTGGGTGATCCGAAGGACTCCCTCCCGCCGGCCGGTCCCGACTCGCTGTGGAATCCGCTGCTCTGGGTCTTCGAAATCAGTCGGGTGGCGGCGATGTACGTCTATCCACTGGTGATCGCGGCTCTTGTCGTCGGAGTGCCGTCCCTGATCCGGACCTGGCGGATCGGTGACCGGAGGACATTCGCCCGGCTCGCCGTTCACACGGGATCGTGGCTGGCCCTGGGGGCACTGGCGCTGTCTCCGTACGGCACGCAACTGCACCACTGGTTGCTCGACTGAACCGCTGCCGACGACGCTGCGGGCGATGACGGTTGAGGATTGAAGAGAAGAGTCGAGGGACACGACCAGTTCGTACGGGGGATGGGGCACGTCGGCGGAGAGCACCGGGTTGCCGCTCCACCGGGCCACCACCGGCCCGTGATCGAACGCCTGCGTGATCGTGGGCGATCCGCGCCGGGATGTCGTACCGCTGGTGTTGGATCGGGGTGACCGGTTGGACCGGGCGGCGCGGGAGGTGCACGGGTGAGTTACGCGGACGTCAACGGCCTGCGGCTGTGGCACGAGGTCCACGGCACCGGCCGGCCGTTGGTGCTGCTGCACGGCGGGTACGGCGCGGTGGAGATGTTCGCCCCGGTGCTGCCCGCCCTCGCCGAGCGCCGGCGGGTGATCGGGGTCGACCTCCAGGGCCACGGCCGCACCGCCGACGTCGACCGCCCACTGCGGTACGAGTCGATGGCCGACGATGTCGCCGCGCTGATCCGCCAGCTCGGCCTGGGCGAGACCGACGTGCTGGGTTACTCGCTGGGCGGCGGCGTCGCCCTGCGGCTCGCGATCCAGCACCCGGAATTGGTGCGCCGGCTGGTGCTGGTCTCTACCCCCTGTCGCAGGCAGGGCTGGTACCCGGAGGTGCTGGCCGCGATGGCCACCCAGGGCGAGCGGACGGGCGAGCGGATGCGCGGCACCCCGCCGCATGAGCTGTACGCCCGGGTCGCTCCCCGCCCGCAGGACTGGCCGGCGCTCTGGGCCAAGACCGGCGACCTGCTCCGCCGCGACTACGACTGGTCCGCCGAGGTAGCCGCTCTGGTCCTGCCCACCCTGCTGGTCTTCGCCGACGCGGACTCGATCCCGACCAGCCACGTGGCGGAGTTCTTCGGGCTGCTCGGGGGCGGTCACCGCGACGCCGGCTGGGACGGCACGGACCGTCCCGCGTCGCGCCTGGCCGTCCTGCCCGGCCTCACCCACTACGACATCCTCACGTCGCCGGCGCTGCCGGCCGCGGTGATCCCGTTCCTCACCACCCAGGTCCGTGCCCCGGCCTGACCGGGGCGCCGGCCTGGGCCGGGCGCGGTGGTGGCCGTCGGATTACCGGGTGGCGCGTTCGAGATCGCTTTGCTGCACTATGCGGTGGACGGGTTGCTGCTCGACCTGCCCACCGCCTCCCTCGACGCCGGCTTCGACGTCGAGGAGGTGGTTTCCGCCCTGGTGTCCCGCCTGGTCGGCGGCGCCACCCCGCAACCGGCCGACGCGGGGCCGGCACCGCACGCCTGACGGCGGCCTGCCCCGAGGAGTCACCATGCCGCTCACCCTCGCCCCGATGACCGCCGACCGGTTCGCAAGCCTGCGGATGGGGCTGGAGCAGTCGTACGCCGAAAACCTGGCCGAGGCCCGGCATCTGTCGCTGGAGGCGGCCCTGGCCACCTCCTCCCTGCAGCTGGCCCAACTGCTGCCCGACGGGCTGGCCACCCCGGACGCGCTGCTGCGGCTGGCCCTGGTCGACGGCGTGGAGGTCGGCTGGATCTGGGTCACCCTGCCCCGCCCCGACGGCCCGAGCATGTCGTGGATCCACAACATCGAGGTTTATCCCGCGCACCAGGGCCGTGGCCACGCCGGGCGGATGATCGGGCTCGTCGAGGTCGAGCTCGCCCGACTGGGCTTCGACCGGCTCGGGTTGAACGTCTTCGCCGACAACACCGTGGCGGTCCGGCTATACGAGCGCCTCGGCTTCCGGGTGGACGCCCAACAGATGAGCAAGCGGATCGGCCCGGAGCGCGAGCCGAGGGGCTGACCGCCCCAGGTGTGCCCCCGCACGCAGCGGGAACCCTGCCCGGACGCATTACCGGGAGGAGCGTGGCGATGGGGGACCGCACCGCACTGACGATCGGTGTGCTGGGCTCGTACGGCGGACGCAACCTCGGCGACGAGGCGATCCTGACCGGCCTCCTGGCCGACCTGCGTTCGCACGAGCCGCAGGCGCGGATCATCGTCTTCTCCCGGAACCCGGCGCACACCGTCCGGGCGCACCCCGACGTGGAGGCGGTGCCCTGGGAAGGGGTGAGCCGGGTCGACTCGGCGGAGGTGTTGGCCGAGCTGGACCTGCTGATTCTCGGCGGCGGCGGCATCCTCTACGACCGCGAGGCCCGCCGCTATCTGCGGGTGGTCCGGGTCGCCCAGGAACGGGGTCTGCCCCTGCTCACCTACGCGGTGGGGGTGGGGCCGCTGAGCGACGCGGTGGACATGGGGATGGTGCGGGAGACCCTGGGCGGCGCCGTCGAGGTGACCGTGCGGGACCAGGAGTCCCGGATGATGCTGGAGGAGGCCGGGCTGTTCAACCCCATCACGGTGACCGCCGACCCGGCGTTCCTGCTCACGCCGGAGGAGTTCCCCGACCGGTTCCTGCGCGAGGAGGGGGTGCCTGGCGGTACGCGGCTGGTCGGGCTCAGCGTCCGGGAGCCGGGCCGGGCCGCCGAACGGCTCGACATCGACGGATATCACCGGCTGATCGCCCAGATCGCTGACTTCCTGATCCACCGGATCGACGCGCACGTGCTCTTCGTGCCCATGGAACGCGACGACATCCGGCACGCCCACGGGGTGATGTCGCACATGACGTCCGCCGAACGGGGCCGCATCCTGCACGGCGACTACTCGCCCCGGCAGGTGCTCGGGCTGATGCGGCACTTCGACCTGGCCGTGGGCATGCGACTGCACTTCCTGATCTTCGCCGCGATGGTCGGTACCCCGTTCCTGCCCCTGCCGTACGCCGGGAAGGTCTTCGATCTCGCCCAGCGGCTCGGCGTGCCCGCGCTGCGTGGCGTGGAACGTGAGGTGGAGGGGCCGCTGCTGGCCGAGGTCGACCGGCTGTGGGACGAGCGGGAGGCCCGCGCCGAGGAGACGGCCCGCCGGGTGGCCGAGGTCTGTGAACAGGCCCGGGGCACCTCGCGGGTGACCGGCGCGGTGCTGGAGAGCCTGCGCACGCAGGCTTCGAAGCGGGCCGGGGTCGCCTGACCGGGCCGCTCGTCAGGCGGCCGGCCCGCGCCAACTGTAGAGCCACCCCCGGCCACCGTCGGGCACCGACTCCAGCTCGTAGATCTCGGCCTCGGCCAGCCCATGCTCGCCGAGGTGGTGGTGGGTCAGCGGCGGTCGGCCGTTGCTGTCCAGCCCGACCGTGACCGTCTGCCCGTCGGCGGTGCCGCCCGCCAGCGGGATCTCTACCGTTGCTGCCATGAGGCCAATCCTGCCCGGGGGGACCGCCGCTCCGCAGGAGATAGCCGGCCGCGCTCGCTCTGTGCCGCGCTCGTGGGGACGGGTGATATCTCGGCCGAAGAGGCCCGCCCCACCGGGACTGAACCGCCGCGAGGCGCAGGCGAGCGGGGCAGCGTGATCGGGAACTTGACGGTTAGGGTCCGTAGATGGCGGAGATCGCGATCGACCCCACCCTCGGGCCGATACTGGCCCGCACCGGCGATGAGCGCGCGGTGCTCGAATCGTTCCTCGACTTCCACCGCGCCATCGTGATGCGCAAACTGCACGGCCTGGCCGACGTTGACGCCCGGCGCCGGCTGGTGCCCTCCCTGACCACCCTCGCCGGCCTGGTGAAGCACCTGACGCTGGTCGAGCGGAACTGGTTTTCCGGCCTGCTCGCGCCGGAGCCCGGCGAGGTCTACCAGCACACCGAGGAGAAGGCGGCGGCGGGCTTCATCCTCGACGACGCCGACACGGTGCAGTCGCTCCTGGCCGGCTACGAGCGGGCCTGCGCCCGGTCCCGCGCGGTCGCCGCGCGCTTCGACCTCGACCATGTGGTGCCGCACCCGCACCCGCTGCTCGGCGAGGTCTCGCTGCGCTGGATCCTGACGCACCTGATCGAGGAGACCGCCCGGCACGCCGGCCACGCCGACATCCTGCGGGAGCTGACGGACGGCTCGACCGGCGCGCTCTGACCCGTTCACCCGCAGATCCACCTCCAGGTCGCCTGGCACGAGGAGGGCCGGCACCGGGCCTGACGCCTGGCCGGTTGACCCGCCGAGACCGGTGCTCCGGGGCCGGGCCGGGGCCCGGCTATCCTCGGGTGTCGTCGGCCGGAGGGGGAGCGGTGCTGGTCATCCACGGGTCGTGGCTGCCCGGTGCGGGGCTCGTCGTCTGGGCCGAGGAGAGCGCCCTGCCGCCCCGGGCGCCCCGCCGCCCCGGCCGGGCCCCCCGCGAGCGCCCTCACCCGTTCGCCGCCGACCACGCCACCCTGGCCGCCGCCCTCGACGCCGGTCCGGAGATCGCCGAGGCCGGGTCGGTGCTGCTGCGCCTGCCCACCCGGGCGGGCACGCCGGCCGAGTCGCCGGAGCTGGTCCGGGCCGCCGTCGTCGAGCCGGGCCGCGGGCCGGTCACCCTCGCCGGCTGGCGGGCACCCGCCCTCCGGTACGCCCCGGCGGACGCGCCCGCGCTGCTGCGCGCTGCCGGTGACCACGCCGCCGTGCCCGGGGCCACCCTGCGGCACCTGGCCGAGGTGGCCGAGTTCGCCGCCGACCTGGTCCGCCGCGGCCGGCTCCTGCCCGGCCTCGCCCCGAACCCCGGGCCCCGGCCGACCGCCTTCCGCCCGACCGACTCCCCGACGGATGCCCGCTCGACGGATGCCCGCTCGACGGATGCCCGCCCGACCGACTTCCCGACCGAAGTCCGCCCGGCCGGAGCGTCGAGGGGCTCCCGCCCGGGCGGGGCACCGAGTCGTTCCCGGTCGGCGGGGCTCGTCGCGGCGCGGGCCAGCTGGCGGCCGCTGCTCACCGGCCCCGACGCGGCCTGGGCGCGGTCCCTGGCACTGGCCCTGCCCCCGGCCGCCCGGGCCGCCGCCGACCTGCCCCCGGGCGAGTTGGTCGCCGACGCCCTCGACGCGCTCACCGACGTCGCCGCCCGGGCCGCCCTCACCCACGCCTCGCTGACCCGGGCCGGCCGGGCGACCGGCGCGGTGCCGGCCTGGCTGGCGGCGCTGACCGGGCCGGACGGTGGGTTCGCCGCCGACCCGGCTGCTCTCGCCGCCCTCGCCGCCGAGCTGGACGACTGGCAGCGCGACGCGGCCGGCGGCGCGGTCCGGGCCAGCTTCCGCCTGGTGGAGCCGGCCGTCGACCCGCTCGCCGACGCCCTGGCCGCCGAGCCGGGCGTGGCCCCGGGTAGCCGCGACGCGGAGACCGTCCCGGCCGCCGAGCCGGGCGTGGCCCCGGGTGCCCACGACACGGAAGCCGCTCCGGCCGGAACCGGCCGCTGGCGGGTCGAGTTCGGGCTCCAGGCCGCCGACGAGCCGAGTCTGGTTGTCGACGCCGGGCAGGTCTGGCGGTCCCCGCACACCGTGCCCGCCCTCGCCGGCTGGCTGGACTCCCCGCAGGAGACCCTCCTCGCCGAGCTGGGCCGGGCCAGCCGACTCTGGCCGGAGCTGGACACCGCCCTGCGCACCGCCACCCCGGAGGCCCTGGAGCTGGACGTCGAGGGCGCGCACCGGTTCCTGCGCGAGGGCGCCCCGGTGCTGCACGCCGCCGGGTTCGGCGTGCTGCTGCCGGGCTGGTGGCGGCGGCCCTCGTCCCGGCTGGGGGCGCGGTTGCAGGCCCGCAGCCGCACCGCGCCCGGCACCGTGGCCGCCGCCGACGGCGGGTTCGGCCTGACCGCACTGGTCGACTACCGGTGGGAGGTGGCGCTCGGCGACGAGCCGATCTCGGCCGAGGAGTTGGCCGCGCTGGCGGAGCTGAAGACCCCGCTGGTCCGGCTGCGGGGGCGCTGGGTCGAGCTGGACCCGGGGCGGCTCGCCGCCGGGCTGCGGCTGCTGCGGTCGGCCGGCGAGCTGACCGTGGCCGACCTGCTCCGGCTCGGCCTCGCCGACGCGGACTCCGACGACGTGCTGCCGGTGCTGGAGGTCGCCGCCGACGGTGCGCTCGGTGACCTCCTCGCCGGGCAGGCCGAGCGGCGGCTCACCCCGCTGGACCCGCCGCCGTCGTTCGCCGGGACGCTGCGGCCGTACCAGCGGCGTGGGCTGGCCTGGCTGGCGTTTCTCCAGTCGCTGGGCCTCGGCGGGGTGCTCGCCGACGACATGGGGCTGGGCAAGACGGTGCAGCTGCTCGCGCTCTTTGCCGGGGACCCGCCCGACGCCGGGCCGACCCTGCTGGTCTGTCCGATGTCGCTGGTCGGCAACTGGCAGCGGGAGGCGGCCCGGTTCGCCCCGAAGCTGCGCGTACACGTGCACCATGGTGCCGAGCGGGCGAGGGGCGACGACTTCGCGGCGGACGTACACGCGGCGGACCTGGTCCTCACCACCTACTCGGTGGCGGCCCGGGACGCGGTCGACCTCGCCGGGATCGACTGGCACCGGGTGGTGGTGGACGAGGCGCAGGCGATCAAGAACGCCTCCACCCGGCAGGCGGAGGCCGTCCGGTCGCTGCCCGCCCGGCACCGGGTCGCGGTCACCGGCACGCCGGTGGAGAACCGGCTCGCCGACCTGTGGTCCATCATGCAGTTCGCGAACCCGGGCCTGCTCGGCCCGGCCGCCAGCTTCAGGAAGGCGTACGCCGAGCCGATCGAGCGGCACGGCGACGCCGAGGCTGCCGAGCGGCTGCGCCGGATGACCGGCCCGTTCGTGCTGCGCCGGCTCAAGACCGACTCGTCGATCATCTCCGACCTGCCCGAGAAGTTGGAGATGGAGGTGCTCTGCAACCTCACCGCCGAGCAGGCGGCGCTCTACCAGGCGGTCGTGGACGACATGCTGGCGCGGATCGCCTCCAGCGACGGCATCGAGCGGCGCGGCCTGGTGCTGTCGGCGATGACCCGACTCAAGCAGGTCTGCAACCATCCCGCCCAGCTGCTGCACGACGGTTCCGCGCTGCCCGGCCGCTCCGGCAAGCTGGCCCGGCTGGAGGAAATCCTCGACGAGGTGCTCGCGGCGGGGGAGCGTGCCCTGCTCTTCACCCAGTACGCCGAGTTCGGCGGAATGCTGCGCGGGCACCTCTCCGCCCGGTTCGGCCGCGAGGTGCTCTTCCTGCACGGCGGGGTGAGCAAGGACGACCGGGACGCCATGGTGACCCGGTTCCAGTCCGCCGACGGCCCGCCGCTGTTCGTGCTCTCGCTCAAGGCTGGCGGCACCGGGCTCACCCTCACCGCCGCCAACCACGTGGTCCACGTCGACCGGTGGTGGAACCCGGCCGTCGAGGACCAGGCCACCGACCGGGCGTTCCGGATCGGCCAGCGGCGGCGGGTGCAGGTCCGCAAGTTCGTCTGCGCCGGCACGGTGGAGGAGAAGGTGGCCGCGATGATCGCCGAGAAGCGGAGCCTGGCGGCGTCCGTGGTGGGCGCCGGTGAACAGTGGGTCACCGAGCTCTCCACCGACCGACTGCGCGAGCTGTTCGCGCTGGAGGCCGGGGCGGTGGTGGAGTGACCGGCCCGTCCCCGGCCGGGCCGGCGTCGACCGACCGGTTCGCCGACTACGGCCCGCCGCTGCGGGTCGACGGCGGGCTGCGGGCCCGCAGCACCCGGGGCGCGATCGGCAGGTCCTGGTGGTCCCGCCGGTTCCTGGAGGTGCTGGAGTCGTTCGCGTTGGGCACCCGGCTCACCCGAGGCCGGTCGTACGCGCGGGCGGGGCAGGTGCTCAGCCTCGACATCGCCCCCGGGGTGGTCACCGCCCGCGTGCAGGGCTCCCGACCCCGGCCGTACGAGGTGCGGGTCGCGCTGGAGCCGTTCCCGGCGCAGCTGTGGCAGCGGGTCGAGGCGGAACTCGCGGCGCAGGCGTTCTTCAGCGCCCGGCTGCTCGCCGGCGACCTCCCGGCCGAGCTGGAGGAGCTGTGCGTCGGGGCCGGTGCGCCGCTCTTCCCCGCCGGGGTCGACGAGTTGAGCCAGCGGTGCAGCTGCCCCGACTTCGCCGTCCCGTGCAAACACCTGGCGGCGACGTTCTACCTGCTCGCGGAGGCTTTCGACGCCGACCCGTTCGAGCTGCTGCACTGGCGGGGCAGGCGACGCGCGGACCTGCTGGACCGGCTGCGCGCCCTGCGCGGCACCGCCGCGGCGGACGACCACGGCTCACCCACCGGTGGCCGGCACGGCGCACCGTCCCTGCCGGACGACGGCAGCGCGACGGACTCGCCCTCCACCGCCCGGTCGCCCTCCACGGCGGATGGCGTCGACGGGGCGGGCCCGACGTCCACGGTTGGCGGCCCCGGCCGGGCGGGCCCGGCCGTCGGCGCGGCGCGGGCGCTCGTCTCGCTGCCCGCGGCGCCGCTGGCCGACGCGGTCGACCGGTTCTGGGTGCCCCCGGTGCCGCTGCCGGACCGGCCGCCGAATCTGTCGACCGGGCCGGACCTGCTGCTTCGGCAGCTCGGTGCGCCCGCGCCCGCGCTCGGCGGGCCCGGCCTGGTCGAACGGCTACACCGGGCGTACCGGGAGTTCGGCCGTGTCCGCCCCGAGGTGGACTCTGCCGTCCAGCGTGGACCATCGACCGTCCGCGTCACAGCCAGCGGCGACGGAATCGCCACATGAGCGCGGCGTTGGCCAGCAGCACCACCGCGAAGATCGCCCCGGCCAGACCGCCGGCGACGACGGTCGCCGCCGGCAGCGAGGCCCACAGCACGATGGTCAACAACATCAGATAGCGGCCGCGACGGGCCCGGGTTCGGTGGTCCAGTCGAGCGAAGAACCGTGGGTCGCTCTCCCGGAGCTGACGGGTGATCTCTTCGAACCTGCGCTGATCCTCTTTGCTGAGCATGGCGGCGCCTTCCCCTCACGCGTTCAGCGGTTCGGCGGCATACCCGCTGTGGCGGCGACTCACGCGCTCCTGCTGCTGCTACTTTCGACGCGACCGCCGGATAGCGGCGGTGCGAGCGGGCTTGCGCAGCGCGGCGGGCAGCGGCCCGCCGCCCGGAGCAACCCGGTGGCCCCGCGCAGAACGGGCTACCTGAGCGCTGCCTTATCTCCACCTTAAATTTCCCTGTGCCGTCAAAGGACGTGCGCGGGGCCGGGACGCGGCGAAACCTCGCGCCGGGGCCGGGTCGGCACGGGTTCGCGCTGCTCGGGGCAACCCCACCGGCACCGACCGATACGCAGCCGCCCGGGTGAACCGTTGAGCCCCGTCTTAAGTGCCGTCGATGGGCGGTTTCGGGCACCTTGAAGGCTCTCCACGCCCCGGTTACCTTCCCGTAGCAACGCCTCAGGCAGTAGTCGCCGCACCGCCCCACCCCCGGGCACAGCCGTGCCGGCGCTCGACGAAAACGGGATTGGTACATGGCCGACCAGAATGTGCCACCACGTCGCCCGCGGGACGACCGTGGCTGGGACGGACGACAGCACCCCACCCCGGACGGTTACCCCGACCACGACACGTCCGCCCCCAATGGCCCGACCGGCCACCAGCCGAACCACCCGTACCCCGGCGGTCAGCCCGTCCCGGCGACCCCGTACCCCGGGTACGCGCCCGCCGCCGGCCCCGCGCCGGCCCGCCGCGGCCCCCAGTGGGTCGGCCCGGAAGGCCTCGGCCGGCCGGCCCAGGCCGCCACGCCCGGCTACGGACTGCCCAATCTGGACGACGACAACGACCCGGGCCGCCGGGTGGGCCGGCGGCGCGCCCTCGCGGCCCTCGGTGGCACCGCCGCAGTGGTCGCCGGCGGCGCGGCCCTGGCCATGACCCCGCAGGTACGCGGGCTCTTCGGCGGTGGTGACGCCCCGGCCGGCGACGCCACCGGCACCACGGTCACCGACGGCACCCCCGCTCGTCCCAGCGGCCAGCAGCCGAGCACGGTGCGCACCTACACCGAGCAGAACGAGAGCTACATGGGCTCCCGGGCCGGGACGGCGCTGAAGAAGAACAGCCCCACCGGGGGCCGTACCTTCTCCGGCCCGGCCGCCGCTGCCGAGGCCACCCAGGTGACGGTGAAGACCGTGCTCGCCAAGGACCCGGTGCGGCACCTGGCCAGCCGGGCGACCTTCGGGGCCAACCCGAAGGTGCTCGCCGACATCAGGCGGCTCGGCATCGACGGGTGGATCCGTCAGCAGCTGGAGCCCGACAAGATCGCTCCCGGCGCGGCGGAGCTGAAGCTCGCCGACCTGCCCACCCTCAAGCTCAACCCGCAGCAGCTGCGCGCCCAGCGCGAGGCGCTCAACGAGCGGGGCGCCCAGCCGGAGCGGGAGCTGGTCGACGCCACCATCGCCCGGCAGATCTGGTCGGAGCGTCAGCTCCTCGAGGTGATGGTCGACTTCTGGAACGACTTCCTGCACGTCGCCGCCGACTTCGACGGCGGCGAGGTGTACCGGTCCTCGTTCGACACCGACGTGGTGCGCAAGCACGCGCTGGGCAGCTACCCGGAGATGCTGGTCGCCGCGAACAAGCACCCCGCGCTGCTGCTCTACCTGAGCCAGAACGACTCCCGTGCCGACGCGGTCAACGAGAACCTGGCCCGGGAGAACCTGGAGCTGTACTCGGTGGGCGTCGACGGCGGCTACACCGAGAAGGACGTGCGGCAGGCCGCCCTGCTGCAGACCGGCCGGGGCGTCAACGACGGCAAGTACGTCTTCCGCGCCGATCGGCACTACCTGGGCAAGGTGAAGATCCTCAACTTCACCCACCCGAACAACTCCGACGACCCGAAGAAGGCCGACGCGGCCATCGACGCGTACATCGCGTACATCGCGTTGCACCCGTCGACGGCGAAGTACGTCGCGCAGAGCCTGGCCACCCGGTTCGTCTCGGACACCCCGCCGAAGTCCCTGGTGGACCGGCTCGCCAAGACGTACGCGGCGAACAAGGGCATGATCAAGCCGATGCTGATGACGCTCTTCAGCTCCTCGGAGTTCTGGGCGTCCGTCGGGCAGAAGGTACGCCGACCGATGGAGTACCTGGTCGCCACGTACCGGACCCTCGGCGTCTCCCCGCAGGCGGCGCCCGCATTCATGCAGGGCGACAGCAAGCGCACCGCGTTCGCCCAGGGACTACGGCAGGTCCAGGACAAGATGCGTGCGCTGGGCCAGTACCCGATGGGCCAGCCCACCCCGGACGGCTACCCGGACGTCTACGTCGCCTGGACCTCGGCCGGCACCATGGTCAACGGCTGGAACGAGGCCGGCGAGCTGATCGGCGGCGGGCGCACCCAGTTCACGTACACCAAGCCGGAGAAACTGGTGGCCAGGCCGCCAGCGACCGCCGGGGCGTACGTGGACGCGCTGGCCCTGCGCCTGGTGCACCAGAAGCTCAGCGCCCGGGAGCGGGAGCTGATTCTCGACGTCGCCGGGGTCTCGGCGAGCACCAGGGTCGACGCCACGTTCAACGGGGCCGTCGCCGCCGTCGCGCGGGCGATCCTCGCGTCCCCCCAGCACCACCTCCGGTGAGGCATCCGATGGAGAAGACTGTGCACTCGTTCCCCCTGCACCCCGAATGCCCCGACGTGCGGCGGCTGGCCGAGAACCCGGCCGAGGCGCTGCTGCGGGCGGAGGCCGACATCGTCGCCGCCGAGAACGCCGCCGAGGCCGACCGCTATCGCCGGCTGGAGAATCTGGAGGAGGCCCAGCAGGACGGCCGGGGGGTCACCCGGCGTACCTTCGTCGCCGGTGCCGCCGCCACCGCCACCGCGCTGGCCACCGCCCAGTTCGTCACCACCTCCGCCTCGTTCGCCGCCACGAAGACCGGCACCCTGATCCACGTCTTCCTCTACGGCGGGCTGGACGGGCTGAGCCTGGTCGCCCCGGCCGACGACCCGGTGCTGGCCAAGGCCCGCCCCGACCTGCTGCTCGGCGACGACTCCCTGGCCCTCGGTCGCGGATTCAAGCTGACCAGCGCGTTCAAGCCGCTGGAGGGCCTGCTCAAGGCCGGCCAGCTCGGTTTCGTCCCGGCGGCCTCCGACGAGCGGCTGTCCCGCAGCCATTTCCAGGCCGCGGACGCCTGCAACCTCGGCGGCCTGCCCAGCGAGACCGGCGGCCGGGGCTGGCTGGACAGCCTCGTCGACAACCTCGGCAAGGGCACCGCCTTCCGCAGCGTCGGTATCGGCAGCACCCTGCCCCGGTCGCTGGTCGGCAACAACGGTGCGATCTCCATGAACAGCGTCGGCTCGCTGCGGCTCAACGGCGACGACAAGTACCGGGCCGCCACCGAGAAGGCGATCCGGGGCCTGTTCACCGGGATCAACCACCCGGTCCAGGAGGCCGTGCAGGACGGCCTCGGCGCGCTGACCACCGCGCAGAAGCTGGCGGCGAAGCCGTACGAGCCGGCCGAGGGCGTCAAGTACGAGGGCGTCGGGAACGCGTTCCAGCAGCTCGCGCAGCTCATCAAGGGCGGGGCGAACGTCCGGGTCGCCACCGTCGGCATGGGTGGTTACGACACCCACGAGAACCAGGGCACCCGCGCCGGCGGTCAGCTGCACCGGCGGCTGGGCGAGCTGGCCGGCGCGATGGCCGCGTTCTTCACCGACCTGGGCGACCGGGCCGACGACGTGACGATCATGGTGTCCAGCGAGTTCGGCCGGCGGGTCTCCTCCAACGGTGGCGGCACCGACCACGGCCACGGCAACGTGGTCACCATCCTCTCCGGCCGCAAGCTCGCCGGCTCGGTGCTCGGCGCCTGGAACGGCCTGGACAAGCTGGACTCCGGCGACGTGCCCGAGTACAACAACATGTTCAACGTGTACGGCTCCGTCGCCCAGGGCCGGTTCGGGCTGACCACCGCCGAGGTCGACAAGATCTTCCCCCGGCAGAAGTACACCCCGATGAAGCTGTACGCGTGACGCACCAGCACACCCACGCTGCCGGCCGCCGCACCGGGACGGAGTCCCGGCACGGCGGCCGGTCGGCTGCTCGCGTACCACCGCCGGCGGTGCCCCGGCGCGGGCCGGCCGGCCGACGGGCCCTGACCGCCCTGTTCTGGGTGGGCCTGCTCGCCGCCGTGGCGCCCTGGTGGCTGGACACCCCGTCCGGCTCGCTGGACACCACCGCTGCGACGGTGACCTCCGCCGGCCGGATCATCGGCCTGGTCTCCGGCTACCTGCTGCTGGTGCAGGTGCTGATGATGAGCCGCCTCGGGGTGCTGGGGCGGCTGGCCGGCGAGCGAATCTCCCGCTGGCACCGCGACGTCGGCGCGACCCTGCTGGTCGCCGTGCTGGCCCACCTGTCGCTGATCGTGGTCGGCTACGCCGCCTCCGGCCGGCGGTCCGTGCTCGGCCAGGCCGGCGAGCTGCTGCGCGACTACGAGGACATGGTCGCGGCGTTCTGCGCCGCCGGGATCCTGGTGCTGGTCGGTCTCACCAGCATCCGGGCGATCCGCACCGTCCTGCCCTACGAGCTCTGGCACCACCTGCACCTGACCAGCTACCTGATCCTCCTGCTGGGCTTCTCCCACCAGTTCAGCAACGGCGTCCAGCTCTTCCCGCATGGGCCGGTGCGCACCGGCTGGATCACCGCGTACGTGCTGGTCGCCGCCGCTGTGCTCTGGGGCCGGGTGATCGCCCCGCTGCGGTTCAACCTGCGGCACCGGCTGCGGGTGGCCGACGTGGTCGCCGAGAGCCCGGACACGGTCTCGGTCTACCTGACCGGCGGCCGACTCGCCCACCTCGACCTGCTCGGCGGGCAGTACTTCCGCTGGCGGTTCCTCGCCCCTGGCTGCTGGTGGCAGTCGCACCCGTTCTCCGTCTCCGCCGCGGCGAACGGCCGGTGGCTGCGGCTGACCGTCAAGGTGGTCGGCCGGCACACCGCCGACCTGCGTGACCTGGAGCAGGGCACCCGGGTCTGGGCGGAGGGCCCGTCGGGCACGTTCACCGCCGCCCACCGGACCCGGGAGCGGGCCCTGCTGATCGCCGGCGGCAGCGGAATCACCCCGCTGCGGGCCATGCTGGAGGAGCTGCCGCCCGGCGCGGCGCTGATCTACCGCGCCCGTACCCCCGCCGACGTGCTGTTGCAGCGGGAGCTGGACTGGCTGGCCGAGGAGCGGGGCACCGAAGTCTGGTACGTCATCGGCTCCCGCGACGACCCGGGGCCACGACAGCTGATGAGCGCCGATGGCCTGCGCCGGCTGGTGCCCGACGTGGCCCGCCGGGACGCCTACCTGTGCGGCCCGCCCGGTCTGGTCGCGCGGGCTGTCCGGGCGCTGCGCGCTGCCGGTGTGCCCCGCCGACAGATCCACCTCACCACCTTCGAGCTGTAGGAAAGGCTGCACCATGCGTCGCGTGCTGCTCGCGATCACCGGCCTCGCGGCCGGCACCACCGCGCTGGTGGTGCTCAAGGGCTCTCCGCAGGCCAGCCAGGTCGCCCAGAATCTGCCCGCCGCGCCGTCGTCGTCCGCCGTCCCGTCGCTCTCCGCCACCGGGTCGTCGTCGGCCGCCCCGACTACGGGCGCCGCCACCCCGAGGCCCCGCGCCACCGCCACCCGCGCCCCGGGCTCGCGGACCAGCGCCTCGGCCCGGCCCAGCACGGCGCGGCCCAGCTCAGCCCCACGCACCACCACCGCCGCGCCGCCGAAGTCGACCACCCGGACCGTGACCGGCACGGTGGTCTCCAACGAGTACGGCAACGTGCAGGTGCAGATCGTCGTCTCCGGGGACCGGATCGTCAGGGCGGTGGCGCTGGAGCTGCCCCAGAAGTTCGTGCAGTCCGAGCGGCGCAACGAGGAGGTCGAGGGCCGGTACAGCGGCACCTCCGGGCAGGTGGTGCAGCGGCAGAGCGCCGACCTGGACACGGTCTCCGGGGCGACCGCCACCAGCAACTCGTACCGGCAGTCGTTGCAGGCCGCCATCGACCGGGCCGGCTGAGATGTCCGGGTCGCTGATCCGCCCCGGCCTGCGCCGGGTCGAGCAGGTCATGGGTACGGCGATCAGCCTCGACCTCGCCGACGACCTGCCCCCGGCGCGGCTGCACGAGCTGGCCGACGACGTCTTCGGCTGGCTGCGAGAGGTGGACGCGCGGTTCAGCACGTACCGGTCCGACAGCGAGGTGTGCCGGTTCGACCGGGGCGAGGTGCTGCTGTCGGAGGCATCGGCGCAGTTGCGGGCCGTCCTGGAGCGCTGCGCCGATCTGTGGGGCGACACGGACGGCTTCTTCGACGCGTACGCCACCGGGCAGTTGGATCCGTCCGGCTACGTGAAGGGCTGGGCCGCGCAGGTCGCCTCGGACCGGCTGATCGCCGCCGGCGCGACGAACCACTGCCTGAACGCCGGCGGGGACGTTCGCGTGCGTGGGTGCTCGGCGACCGGCCGGCCGTGGCGGATCGGCGTGCGGCACCCGTGGGACGCGATGTCGACCTGCCTGGTGCTCACCGGCACCGACCTGGCCGTGGCGACCTCCGGCGTCTACGAGCGCGGGCACCACGTGCTCGACCCGCGCCGGGGCGCCCCGGCCACCGGCCTGCGCTCGGTCACCGTGGTCGGCCGGGACCTCGGGGTCGCCGACGCGTACGCCACGGCGGCGGTGGCGATGGGGGTGGCCGGCATCGGCTGGCTCGACGGCCTCCCCGACCATCCGCACGCGGTGATCACGGACGGCGGGCGCTGCCTGCACTCCACCCGCCTCCCGCTCGCCGACTGACGGCCGTGGGCCCGGCGGTGTGCGGTGACCATGCGATCGTGGCGCCGGAACGTGTCTTTTGCCCCACCCTGCCCGGGTGGTCTACGCAGGATCGCGCCGGGAGTCAGGGGTCAGCGGGCGGGGCGGCGGCTGCCGGCCGGATGGGAGCCCGCGGGCCGGGGTCGGCCGGGGCGCGAGCCGGACGGGCGGGTGGGCGGCCAGCGGTGCCCGTGTCGTTGGTGCGGCGGCGGTTCCGCGCCGTCGGGTCGGCGTGCCGCGTCATCCCTGCTGGACATCACACCCCCGCTCGGGGCGTTGTCGCCCCCTCGTCCGGGTCAACGACGCCCTGGGCCGCCGGGACGCTAGCCGGCCCTCGTCGGCTCCCCGACACCGCTGCCCGATCGCTCCGGGCCGACGGGGCGGGCCCGGTCACCAGCCGCGGCGGGGCAGCGGCAGGTGACCGGGGAGCACCTCGGGGGCGAGCGTCACGCCGGTGGCGCGCAGTGCGTCGATCAACGCGTTCTGCACCAGGTAGGAGTCCGGGAGTTGCCAGCGTGTCTGTTCCGGGGCAACCGCCCAACGGACCGCGCCCTCCGGCAGCCGGGTCGGCGGCGCCGGGATCCACGAGCCGACGCCATGCCGGACCACATGGAAGCAGTGCTCCAGCTCGGGGCGCAACGGATCACCGGGGCGGACCAGGAACATCCACCGCCCGGTCGGGGTCACCAGCACCGGGCCGCGGACCCCGAACCCGGCCGGGTGCGTCGCCACCGCGTCGAGGACGCCCCGCCCGAGTTGGGTCGGCACCTCCAGGACGTCGAACGCCCGTCCGGTGGGCAGCAGCACTCCGTGCGGGCGGCTGCGCCACCACGTTGCTACCCGCGCGGCGTCCGTGGTGGCCGCCCGCTCCCACTCCTCCAGGGCGGGGTGGCAGCCGACGGTGGGGCAGCCCGCCCGGCCGCACACGAAGCGGCTGCGGGCCAGACAGGCGCCCGGGGTCACTTCCCAGCCGTGCGTGGCGTAGCGGACGGCGACCCGGCGCATCCGGACCCGTTCCAGGGGCGACAATTGCGCGACCCGCGGCCCGACGTTCCTCCACATTCGTACGAACTCCTCTCGTCCGGACCGGTAGGTGTCAGGTCGGCTGAGCGCCGTCACTGCCATAACCCGGCGTCGTTGACCTGAACAAACAGTTGGTGCAACTTGCACGAAAGCTATGAGGACTGTCCGCACGGCCGACGTACCTGCTGTGCGACCAGCGAAAACCTGAAGACGAACGGACCACGGCTCCGTCCGCGCGGTCACCGCCGAGACCGACCGGCTCCGGCAAGGGGAGGAATGGGGAGATGGACGAATTACCCATCGGCCGGCGGGTGGCGTACTGGCGCGGGCGGCGCAAGATGTCCCAACAGGTCTTCGCCGACCGGCTCGGCAAGTCCAAGAGCTGGGTGGACAAGGTCGAGCGCGGGGTGCGCCGGCTGGACAAGTTCTCCGTCCTCTACGAAATCGCCGACATCCTCCAGATCGACGTGCAACTCCTGCTCGGCAAGGACCCGGAGCGGCGTACCGATGCGCTGAACTGCATCGACCAGGTCGAGATTCAGGAGATCCGGGCAGCCCTGGAGCGGTACGACTCGATGAGCGCCTACTTCGACGCGGCCCCGCTCCCGCCGCCGCTGGCGGACATGCGCAAGGCGGTCAACCACGCCTGGCTCACCTACCAGTACGGCCGCTACGGGATACTCATCCGGGCGCTGCCGAAGCTGCTGCGCGACGCCCAGGCGGCCGATGCGGGGCACGGCGGCGACCAGTCCCGGGAGGCGGCCCACCTGCTCGGCCAGGTGTACCAGATCGCCTCCTCGGTGCTGCGCAAGCTTGGCGAGTGCGACCTGGCCTGGCTGGCCGCCGACCGGTCGATGGCGGTCGCCCAGCGGGCCGACGACCCACTGCTGGCCGGGATCGCCACCACCCGGGTCTGCAACGCGATGGTCGCCATGGGCCGGTTCCGCCCCGCGCTCGAACTCAACGTCAACATCGCCAACCGGCTGGCCCCCGGCGGCCTCAACGACGCCAGCCCCGAGCGGCTCTCCGTCTACGGGATGTTGCTGCTGCAGGGCGCGATGGCCGCGGCCCGGCTCGGCGACCCCTCGACCGTCGACGACCTGATCAACGGAGCCGGGGAGGTGGCCGTCCTGCTCGGCGGCGACCACAACCACTACTGGACCTCCTTCGGCCCGACGAACGTCGAGCTGCACCGGGCCGCCGCCGCGGTGGAACTGGGCGACGGCGGGCGGGCGGTGGAGGTGCACCGCCGACGCATCGCCGAGCCCTCCTTCAACGCCCTGCTGCCCGAGCGCCGGGCCCACCACCTGCTCGACATCGCCCGGGGCATGGCCCAGATCGGCGACGTGGCCACCGCCGGGGAGATGCTGCTGCGCGGCGACCGGCTCGCGCCCTCGGAGATCCGCTGCCGCCCGATCGCCCATGAGGTGATGTCCGACGTCCTACGTCGCACACGGGGTGCGCCGCCTGCGCCGATTGCGGAGTTGGCTGAGCACATGGGAGTGGGAGTATGAGCGCGGCAGGGGTCGGCACGAACGGCCCGTACCGCAACAGCGAGCGCCACGGGGTGCTCCACGTCGTCGCCTGCGGGTCGCCGCTGGCCGGTCACGTCGGCCGACTCGTCGAGCTGGCCCAGCGAGAGGGCTGGGAGGTCTGCGTGATCACCACGCCGGACGGCGCGAAGTTCGTCGACCGGCCGGCGCTGGCCCGGCAGACCGGCCATCCGGTCCGCAGCCGCTACAAGAACCCGGGCGATCCGGACGTGCTGCCGCCGGCCGACGCGATGATCGTCTGCCCGGCCACGGTGAACACGGTCAACAAGTGGGCGGTCGGGATCACCGACACCCTCGCCCTCGGCCTGCTGGTCGAGGCGCAGGGCAGGGGCGTGCCGATCGTGGCGGTGCCGTTCACCAACGCCGCGATGGCCGTCCACCCGGCCTTCCGGGACAGCCTGACCCGCCTCGCCGCATGGGGGGTGCACGTGGTCTTCGGCGACCACGTCGTCCCGCTGCACCCACCCGGCACCGGCGAGCGAAACCTGCACGCGTTCCCCTGGGGCGCCGGCCTGGCCGCGCTCCGCGACCGGCGCTGCCCGGTCACCCCCGCCGCCTGACGAGAAGCAGGGGCCCCTTGTTGACGGATGCCGTTGTGCAAGGGGCCCCTTACAACGGCCGCGCCCCGGGCGTACCGGCCGCGCCGGTAGAGTGGCCCGCCGTGAGCACAACAGCGACACCGCCGACGGTGGCCGACGTGGTGGCGACGCTGGAGCGGCGCTACCCGCCGTCCTGGGCGGAGGAGTGGGACCGGGTCGGGCTGGTGCTCGGTGAGCCCACCGCCACGGTGCACCGGGTGGCCTGCGTCGTCGACGTCGTCCCCGAGACGGTCGCCGAGGCCCTCGCCGCCGGGGCGGACATGATCGTCGCCCACCATCCGCTGTTGCTGCGCGGTGTCTCCTCGGTCGCCCCGACGACGTACAAGGGGCGGATCGTCCACCAACTGATCAAGGCGGACGTGGCGCTGTACGTGGCGCACACCAATGCCGACGTGGCCGACCCCGGGGTCTCCGACGCCCTGGCGGCCTGCTTCGGGCTCACCGGGCTGCGCCCGCTGCACCCCCCGGCCCCGAACGCGCCGGCCGCCGGCGCGGGCCGGGGCATCGGCCGGATCGGCGAGCTGCCCCGCCCGATGACCCTCGCCGAGCTGACCCGGCACGCCGCCGCCGTGCTGCCTGCCACCGCCTGGGGCGTCCGCGCCGCTGGCGACCCCGAGCTGATGGTGCGTACCCTTGCGGTCAGCGGCGGCTCGGGGGACGGCTTCCTCGGCGCGGCGACCGCGGCCGGGGTCGACGCCTACCTCACCGCTGACCTGCGGCACCACCCCGCCGGCGAGCACCTCGCCGCAGGCGGCCCCGCACTGCTGGACGCCGCCCACTGGGCGACCGAACGACCCTGGCTGGACGATCTGGCCGCCGTACTGCGGGCCGAGCTGGGTGTCGAGACCACGGTTTCGGATCTGGACACCGACCCGTGGACGGTGCACGCCGCCGCGCTCCACTCCGACCGGGCACCCGCCACCGCCGCCGGCACCACTTCCGCCTCCGCCCCGGCACCCGCGCCCGCCTCCGGCACCGCGCCCGCCTCCGCCCCGGCACCCACCGCCGACCCCGACCCCGCACCCGCCGCGGACGACAAGGAGCCCCGACCGTGAAGGCTGACCCCAAGGTCCAGCGCCGCCTGCTCGACCTTCAGGCGATCGACACCGCCCTCGCCCAGCTCGCCCACCGCCGCCGGATCCTGCCCGAGCGGGCCGAGCTGGAGGCCCTGGCCCGGGAACTGTCCGCGCTGGAGGACGAGCGGGTCCGGGCCCAGGTGGCCGTCGACGACCTGGACCGGGACATCACCCGGCTGGAGAAGGACGTCGAGCAGGTCCGGGCCCGCAAGAGCAAGGACGAGGCCCGGCTGACCGCCGGCACCGGCCCGGCCCGTGAGCTGGAGGCGCTCCAGCACGAACTCGTCTCGCTCAACCGTCGGCAGAGCGACCTGGAGGACGCCGAGCTGGAGTTCATGGAGCAGCGGGAGACCGCCCAGGGCGTCCTCGACGACATCGAGCGGCGCGCGACCGAGGCACGCGAGCGACGCGCGGCGGCCGAGCAGCGCCGCGACGAGGCCCTCGCCACGATCGCCAAGGAGGAGGAGTTCAAACGGACCTCCCGCCAGCCCCTCGCCGGCGACCTGCCGGCCGACCTGGTCACCCTCTACGACAAGATCCGCGAGGACACCGGCCTCGGTGCGGCGCTGCTGACCGGCGCCCGCTGCGGCGGCTGCCGGCTGGAGCTCTACGGCGCCGACATGGCCCGCATCCGCAAGGCCGCGCCGGACGAAGTGGTCCGCTGCGAGGAGTGCCGCCGGATCATGGTCCGCACCAACGAGTCGGGGCTGTAGCCCCGATGGCGGTGCGCACGGTCGTCCTCGAGGCCGACGGTGGGTCCCGGGGCAACCCCGGTCCGGCCGGCTACGGCGCGGTGATCCGGGACCTGGCCAGCGGCGAGGTGCTGGCCGAGCGGTCCGAGGCGATCGGCACGGCGACCAACAACGTCGCCGAGTACCGGGGGTTGATCGCCGGCCTGGAGGCCGCCGCCGAACTGGGCGCGGCCGAGGTCGACGCCCGGATGGACTCCAAGCTGGTGGTCGAGCAGATGTGCGGCCGCTGGCAGATCAAGCACCCGGGCCTGCGCCCGCTCGCCGCGCAGGCGGCGGCCCTGGTCGGCCGGTTCGCCGCGGTGCGCTTCCAGTGGATCCCCCGGGAGCGCAACCGGCACGCCGACGCCCTCGCCAACGCCGCCATGGACGCCGCCGCCGGCAAGCCGCCCCGCGCCTCCGCCCCGCCCCGCGCCGTCGAGCCTTCTCGCGCCGCCGGACTTTCTCGTGCCGTCGAGCCTTCTCAGGGCGTCGAATCCCCGCGCGAGGTGGCCGCCCCGGACTCGCCCGCCCGGGCGCTGGCCCGCGAGGCCGCCGCCCGCGCCGCCACCCGGGGCGCCGGTTCCGACCCGGCCACCACCCCCGCGTCCTGGGAGTCGCGGCCCAGCGACACCGCCACCCGACTGATCCTGGTCCGGCACGGCGAGACCGAGTTCACCGCGCAGCGCCGCTACTCCGGCCGCGGCGACGTACCGCTCTCCGCGCGGGGCCGGACCCAGGCGCGGGCCACGGCCGCCCGGGTGGCCGCCCTCGCCCCGACCGTCGCGGCCGTCGTCAGCTCGCCCCTGGCCCGGTGTACGGCTACCGCACGGGCGATCGCCAGGGCCATCGGTGACGTCCCGGTGCGCACGGTGGACGACCTGATCGAGTGCGACTTCGGCGCATGGGAGGGGCACACCTTCGCCGAGGTGCGTGCCGGCTGGCCGGGGGAGTTGGACGCCTGGCTCGCCTCGACCCGGCTCGCCCCGCCCGACGGGGAGTCGTTCACCGAGGTCGCCGCCCGGGTGGCCCGGGCCACGGACGCGCTGCTCGAGGCGTACCCCGGGGAGACCGTGGTGGTGGTCACCCACGTCTCGCCGATCAAGCTGGTGCTGCGGGAGGCCCTCGCCGCCGAAGACGCGTTCCTGCACCGGCTCTACCTCGACGCGGCTGGCATCTCCGTGCTGGACCGCTGGCCCGACGGCGGCATCGCGGTCCGCTCGATCAACGACACCGCCCACCTGACCCCCCTCTAAACCCCACCCCACCGGGCGCAAATACACGGAAAGAGTGGCCATTCCTCGGCGAATGGCCACTCTTTCCGGGTATTTGCGGGGACACGGGGGGTGCGGGCGGGGTGCGGGGTGCGGGCGGGGGTGAGGAACGGGTGGGTGGAGGGGTGGGGCCGTTGGGCGCAGGTGGGGGGCCGCTTGGCGCATTGTCCGCCGCCGATGGGAGGTGATGGGCGGCACGGGGTCGTAACCTCCGGCCGTCACATGACGAGATGCGAATTCCCGGAGGTGTGTCGGATGGCTGCACCCGAACCGGAGACGCCCGGCTCGGCGTCGTCCAGGGCGAAGGACCACAGCCCCTGGAACTGGTTGTTGTTCATCCCGATCGTGGTGCCGCTGATCCCGGCGTTGTTCAACGCCGACGCGCCGCGTGTGCTTGGTTTCCCGCGCTTCTACTGGCTACAACTGGCCTACATCCTGCTCGGCGTGGCCACCACCACGCTGGTGTACCAGCTGACGAAGAAGCGGGGTGGCCGCTGATGTGGCGCGACCACCTCACCGAGATCATCGTCTTCTCGGCGCTGTTCCTGCTGGTCAGCGTCATGGGCTTCGTGGCCGCCCGGTGGCGCGCCCCGAAGGACATGGCCCACCTCGACGAGTGGGGACTGGGCGGGCGCAGCTTCGGCGGCTGGATCACCTGGTTCCTCGTCGGCGGCGACCTCTACACCGCGTACACCTTTGTGGCGGTGCCGGCGCTGATGTTCGGTGCCGGCGCGATGGGCTTCTTCGCCGTGCCGTACACGATCATTATCTACCCGCTGGTCTTCCTGGTGCTCTGCCGGCTCTGGTCGGTCTCGCACCGGCACGGCTTCGTCACCCCGGCTGACTTCGTCCGCAGTCGATTCGACTCGCCGGTGCTGGCGCTGATCGTGGCGATCACCGGCATCGTGGCCACCATGCCGTACATCGCGTTGCAGCTCGTCGGCATCGAGGCGGTACTCAAGACGATGGGGGTGACCGGCGACAACGCGGTGGCCCGACACCTGCCGATCATCATCGCGTTCGCGATCCTGGCCGCGTACACGTACCAGTCGGGGCTGCGTGCGCCGGCGCTGATCGCCTTCGTCAAGGACGCCCTGATCTACATCGTGATCCTGGTGGCGGTGATCTGGCTGCCGCAGAAGCTGGGCGGCTGGGGCAGCATCTTCGACGCCGCCGAGGCCAAGTTCGCGGCGTCGCCGAACCCGAACGACGGCATCCTGCTCAACGCCAACAACCAGCTCCAGTACATCACCCTGGCGTTCGGTTCGGCGCTGGCGCTGTTCCTGTACCCGCACAGCATCACCGGTGTGCTGGCCAGCCGGAACCGGGACGTGATCAAGCGGAACATGTCGGCGCTGCCGGCGTACAGCCTGGTGTTGGGGTTGATCGCGCTGCTCGGCTTCATGGCGATCGCGGCCGGGGTGAAGCCGCTGCCGGGGTCGACGGCCGGCAGTTCCGATGTGAACACCATCGTGCCGGTGCTCTTCGACCAGCAGTTCCCGGACTGGTTCGCCGGGGTCGCGTACGCGGCCATCGGCATCGGGGCGCTGGTGCCGGCGGCGATCATGTCGATCGCGGCGGCGAACCTGTTCACCCGCAACATCTACAAGGAGTACCTGAAGCGGGACGCCACCCCGGCGCAGGAGGCGAACGTCTCGAAGATCACCTCGCTGGTGGTGAAGGTCGGCGCGGTGGCCTGCATCGTCTTCCTCGACCCGCAGTTCTCCATCGACCTTCAGCTCATCGGCGGCGTGATCATCCTCCAGACGCTGCCGGCGGTGGCCCTGGGCCTCTACACCCGCTGGTTCCACCGGGGCGCCCTGATCGCCGGCTGGGCGGCCGGCATGGGCCTGGGCATGTGGATGCTCTACCAGATCGGTAACCCGGCCACCGGCAAGAAGCACTTCGCCGGCTCCGCGTTCCCGCTGAGCGAGTTCGGCTTCGACACCACGAAGACGATCTACGTCGGCATCGTGGCCGTGCTGGCGAATCTGGTCGTCGCCGCGCTGGTCACCCTGGCCCTGCGGGCCGGGAAGGTGGCCGACGGCACCGACGGCACCACCCCCGGCGACTACTTCGCCGACGAGGGCGACCCGCGCGTCACCCCCGGCCCCCGCCGGGGCACCGACGCCACCCCGGAACCGGTCGCCTGACGGCGAGTAAGGAAGGGCACCTTGTTAACGCATTCTGTTGTATAAGGTGCCCTTCCTAACAACTCGCACCCCGGCGCACCCCGGGGCGGCGGGGGGGCGGTTCAGCGCAGCGCGCGCCAGAGCAGGTACAGCCCGATGGCGGTGCCGAACACCACGATCAGCGCCTTCAACACCACCGGCGGGAGCCGGCGGGCCAGCCGGGCGCCCGCGTACCCGCCGACCAGGGTTGCCGGGGCGACCACCGCGACGGCCGCCCAGTTCACCGGCCCGAACAGCGCGAACACCACCAGCGTGGTCAGCCCGACCACGCCCGAGAGTAGATTCTTGACCGCCGACACCCGGGCCAGCGTCGCGTCCAGCACCAGGGCCAGGCCGGCCACCAACATCACCCCCAGCGCCGCGCCGAAGTAGCCGCCGTACACCGCGCCGACCGCGACCATGGCCTGCACCGTGACGGTACGACGGCGCGGCGCCAGGTCGGCCGGGTGCCCGACGAGACGGCGTAGCGGACCCTGGAACGCGAGCACCGCGGTGGCCCCCAGCACCAGGAACGGCACCACCAGCTCGAATGCCCGCGCCGGGGTGGCCAGCAGCAGCAGGCACCCGACGATCGTGCCCGCGACCGTGGTGGGCAGCAGCAGCCACAGCGACCGCCCGCGCGGCAGGTCTGCCCGGCTGCCCGCCACGCTGGCCAGGTACCCGGGGAAGACCGAGACCGAGTTGCTGACGTTCGCCGGCACCGGCGGGAGCCCGATCGCGATCAGGGCCGGGAAGGTGATCAGCGAGCCGCCCCCGGCCACCGCGTTCACCGTGCCCGCGGCGAGACCGGCGGTGACCAGGAGCGCGGCGTGGGGGAGATCCATGAACCCCGAGGCTAGTACGCCCCGGAAGGATCCGCGCCACCGCAGACTCACCCTTTGCCCGTCCAGACAACCGCTTCGGTACGCGACGGAGCCGCGCAGCTCACCCTGCCGGTGGGGACGCAGGTCAGCCTGAGGGCGCTCGACCGGGCCGGCCGGGTAGTCGGCTCCGGTCGGCACGTGCCGCCTACCCCGGCCGGCGTACGCGGCGCTGGGCGTCGTGACGATCGGCATCCGCTGAGAGGCGTCACCCCTCTCATAGGGTGGGGCAATAGACGCGGATGCCACGTCGTTAGGATGGGAAGTGCGACGGACGAGTCGACCGGGCGGTCGCGTTGACGGGCTTCGGCCTGTCGCCGAGGAACGTCCGGACTCCACAGGGCAGGGTGGTTGTTAACGGCAACCCGGGGCGACCCGCGGGACAGTGCCACAGAAAACAGACCGCCGACCCTTAACGGGGACGGTAAGGGTGAAACGGTGGGGTAAGAGCCCACCAGCATCCCGGGTGACCGGGATGGCTAGGTAAACCCCACCCGGAGCAAGGCCAAAATGGGTCGTCATCGCAAGATGGCGACCCAGCGCAGACGCTTGAGGGCTGCCCGCCCGAGTCTGCGGGTAGGCCGCACGAGCCTGCCGGCGACGGCAGGCCTAGATGGATGGCCGCCGCTGGCGCGCACCCCGCGAGGGGTACGCGCCGGGCACAAAATCCGGCGTACAGGTCGACTCGTCCGTCGCCCACCAGCTCAGAGACCTGGTCAACGCTCTGAGCTGGTTCTATGAGCCTTTTTCAGGCTGTCCCGGGCGAACGCTCTGGTGGGAACGGTCCAGAAGGCAGTAGCTCGGGGGCGTGGTGAAGGCCATCATGTCGGGGTGAAGCAGTACCGGAGCCTCGATGACCCGCTCAACGGCGCTGATGTCGTAGTCGTCGGTCTGTTCTCGGCCAAGGAAAGGGATTACGAGGTCCGGCTCGACGAGCTTGCCGCCGTAGTCGAGGCGCGTGGTGGTCGGGTGGTGGGTCGATACGTTCAACGCCGGGGTGTCTCCGACCGGTGGAAGGAACGTCCCGGTGGGGCCGCCCGGATGTCGCGGTCCTTCTCTCGCCGGACGCTGCTGACACACGGCAAGGTCCGGGAGATCGCCGATGCCTGCCGACAGGGGGACGTCGATGCCGCGATCTTCGTGAACGCCCTGACACCCGTTCAGCGGGCAGTCTTGGCCGGCATCCTGGACTGTGTCGTATTCAGCGGCGACGACCTCGCTGTCCACGGCGGGACCGGGTAGCGGCAGACCGCCGGGGTGCTGGTCGGGGCTGGTGGCTGCGGGGAGACGGCGGGCACGTCCTTCCGGTGGAACTGGTGCCGCGACCCGGTGGCAAGCCGATCCCGGGGTTGGACTGGCGCGGTAGCCGGAAGCCCCAGCCACGCGATCAGGCCGACATGTATCAGTGCCGGGGCGGCCCCCGCGTGGGCTGCGAAATTCGCTGTCCGGTCGTCGGAGCACAGTGGTAGAAAGCCGGATGCACAGGACTCTCACGTTCTCTGATCATCTGCGGCTGATCAACGAACGGTCGGCCGCCTTCCGCGCTGCGCTCGCCGCAGCACCCAGCCTCGGCCTGCAGGTGCCGACCCATCCCGAACGGACGCTGTTCGATCTCGTGCAGCAAGCGGGCATGGGCCGCCGCAAATCAGCCGCTATCGTCGCCGCAGGGCCGGCAGACGCGCCCCCGGCGAAGTCAGCTTGGGACGACGGCATGGGTGCGCCTCGCGAACGCGAGGCACTGCTGGCCTGGTGGACCGAATCCATCGAGCAACTGACGAGCGCGCTGCGTGAAGCCGGTCCGGATCGCAGTTGTTGGACGTGGTGGGATGACTCGCCGTCACCGCAAACCTCTGGTGCTTGGGCGCGGCGACAGGTCCCCGAGATCGCGGTGTACACCTACGATGCCCAGCTCACGGTGGGTGCCCCGCAGCCGCTGTCGGAGGAGGTCGCCCTCGACGGTTTTGATGACTGCCAGTTCACCCTCTGCGCAACCACGGTCGCCTGGCCACACGACCCTGCCATCGTCGATTACCACGCCACCGAGGGCCACTCCTGGCGCCTTCGGCTTTCCCACGACGGGGCACAGGTCGCCCGCTTCACGCCCGCTGCCGGCGAGGACACCGAAACGGCCGATGCCTCCGCCCGGGGTACGGCAAGCGACCTGGTCCTGTTCTTCTACGGCCGCATACCGCTGGATTCGCTGAAGTTCGAAGGCGCCCGTCGTATCTTCGATCAGCTCGCCGCCTGGGACCCGTCCGTGTGACAACCGACGACATGCAATCGCCGTACCTGCGACGCCTGACGGCCTGGCGGCGGCCTGCAGCGGCCTTCGCGAGGTTCCGCCCCTGGTCAAAGGGGTGCGGGTCGGTCGGCACCTGCTGTACGAGCCGGAAGCGGTCCGGTCGTGGTTCCGTGAGCAGGCGGCGGCGGCCTGATGGCACATGTAAATGATCGTTGGTACAACGTCCTCCGGCATCCTGGCGGCCGTACGGAGCGGGTGAAGTCCGAGCGGTTCGGTAAGGGCCTGCGGTACCGCGTCCGCGACATCGGACCGGATGGCCGGGAGCGTAGCCAGTCGTTTCCTGATCGGGCCAAGCGGGACGCTGAGGCATTCCTTGTCTCGAGCGAGACGGACAAGCTCCGGGCTCCTACCTCGGCCCGGTCGCCGGCCGGATGGCCTTCGCCGAGTACGCCGAAACCTGGCTACGGACGCGCTCGTTCGACGAGTCGACCCGGGAGAGCACGGAGTTCCGGGTACGGAAGCACCTGCTGCCGTTCTTCGGCTCTCGGCAACTGGCATCGATCAAGCCGGGCCACATCCGGGAGTGGGACGCCGGGATGGTCGGCAGGCTGGCTCCGGCAACCCGGGCCGTCGTCTTCGCGCACCTGCGGACCATCCTCGGCGCGGCGGTCGACGACGGACGGATTGCCAAGAACCCCTGTTCGGCAACGTCGGTCACGCCGCCGCGACCGGTTCAGCGCCGGGTAGTGCCGTGGCGGTACGACCAGGTTTCGGCAATCCGCGGTGGCCTCGCCCAGCGGTATCGCGCGATGGTCGACCTGGCTGCCGGCTGCCGGCTGCGGGTTGCGGCAGGGGGAGATTCTTGGCCTTGGCGTTGACGCCATCGACTTCGACGCGGGCTGGGTCCATGTCTCGCGTCAGGTCAAGCTCGTCCGTTCCCGGCTCGTCTGAGGCACGCGCCTCCGGCGGGAGGCAGCCCAAACGGTCAGGTAGGTTGCCTGCGTGGATCCCTGCCTGCACTTGGCACTGCTTGAGGCCGACTATCTCAACGACGCGGTCGCCAAGATCCGCGAACGTCCGGTCGAGGAGCTCAAAGCCCGGTATGCCGAGGTGCTCGCGTTGGAAGTCCTGGCGGACGCAGATCAGGCGTCCTGGACCGACGAGGCGGATCTGTGGGACGCGCTGCCGGACGGCGCCGACGGCACGATCCGGTCGCTGACCGGCATCGAGGGCTTTCCTGGCCTGCGCACCCTGAACCTGCTCGAGTCCGAGGTCAGTGATCTCGGACCGCTCACCGCGTTGCCTGCGCTGGAGCTGCTGTGGGTCGGTGTGCCGCCGGACGCGGACCTGACCCCGCTGCTGGCCTGCGATCAGCTCAAGCGGGTGCACATCGGCTGTGCGGCCGTGCTGCACCCAGCGGGCCACAAGGTGCTCGCGGCGCTGGCCGCGCGCGGAGTCCAGGTGGACAACTTCCTGCCAGACCCGGTCAAGGCGGCGGCACCATTCAGTGATCCAATCCTGAAACTGGCAGTGCTCGATAGATTGATGGGCTCGGTCGAGCTGCCGCCGATGTACTTCTTCGACGAATTCGAGTTCGACGAAGGCAACCTGGCCCGGCTGATGACGGTCGTGATACCCCAGGCGGCGCTCGACACCGTCGAATCCCTCAGCTGGCTCGGGGGTGGGCACCTCACGGCGCACATGGTGTGGCAGCAGTGGGACGGCGAGTCCGACGAGTTCCGCATTCGATCGCTGGCAGGCGTAGAGGCGCTGCGCAACCTGCGCGAGCTGAAAATCACCCCGCTCGCCGTACTGCCCGAGCACCAGATCGCGCAGCTGCGAGCGCGTGGCGTCACGGTCAGCGAGGCGGACTGAAGCAGCGAGGCGGGCAGCGCCGGGCGTTGCCCTAAAGGCGCACGGTGTCACCGTGATCGACAAAGCGGTGGCGGGCGCGAACGCACTGACGCGTCGGTGGGTGGACACGCTCGGCTCCGAAGCCTCGGTTGCGGTGTCCGGGGCCGGGGTGTGGCCACTGCTTGCCTATCTGGCCCCGGCCGCCGACGGTCCAGGCCGCGACGAGTTGACGGCGACGACGGGGGTGTCAACCGACGACGCTGCGTCCACAGCGGCGGCACTGGTCGGGCTGCTGCGATCGACGCCCGGCCTGCGGGCCGCGCCCGCCTGGAGCTGGATTTGAAAGCCCGCTGGCGAGACAGCCTGCCGGCCGGCGCCGTCGGGGTGCTCTACGACCAGGCATGAGTGACCTCCCGTTGGGCGTCGGCGCGGCAGCACAAGACCTGACCGCGTCGTTCACCGTGGAAGGGTTCGAGGCGGTCGTGGCGACCGCGATCGGGATCCAGTACACCGGCGCGCCACCGTCGAAGCGCTCACTGCAGGTGCGGCTGCTGCTGGACCGGCCATTCGCGTTCGTGGCCAGGCACCGCCACTCCGGACTTGCGCTCATCGCCGGGTGGGTCGCGCAACCAGGGGCAGCGTCCGCTTAGCACGACGCGTTACGACGCGTCGCCGACCAGGGATGGCCGCACGTGATCCTCGACGGGAAGCTGTTCGACACCGACCGACTGGCCGAGACGACCACCAGCGTGAAAGGCAGACGATCGACGCCTGGCACTCCGGCAAACACCGCGACTTCGGCGCGAACGTCCAGGCCGTCATGCGCCCGGACGGGCTACCGATCTGGACCTCGGACGCGATGCCCGGACACCTGCACGACCTGACCTGCGCCCAACACCTGAACATCACGGGAGCCTTGTACTGGGCGGCCTCCGAACTGCGGTTACCGACCCTGGCCGACTCCGGCTAGGACGGCGCTGGCCTGGGCATCCACACCCCGTACAAGCAGCCCACCGACGGCAGGCGCCTCGCGATCGACCACCGCGTCTACAACAGCACACTTCGCTCGATGCGATGCCTCGGAGAACGCGGCTTCGCGATCCTGCTCGGCCTATGGCGAACGCTACGACACACCACCGCCAGCCCTCGCCGAACCGGCGACATCGTCCGCGCCGCCCTCCACCTCACCCACTTCGAATACGGGTGGCTACCGGAATCTTGTTGAGATCACCTCAATCGCCGGCCGCGCGCACCGAAGCTGCCCGACCATGCCTGGATCAACCAGCCGACCCAACAGGAACAAACCGTCTCAGTTTGACTTGACAACTACCGTGCTGCTTCTTGAGGATCTACGCGGCTCGTTCGTACTCGTTGATAAGCCCGTCGAGGATCGGTGTTCGCCGTATCCGGCGCTGCTTGGCAAGGTCGATGACGGTGGCCGGTGGGCGTAGCGGTGACAGGTTCAGGGCCCGGTGCGGCCGTGCCTGGTTAACGGCACATGGGAACTAGAGAGCCCCTACAGGCCTCCACGCTACGAGGAGGGCACAACAGCGGCTTACCGCCTGACCGGCTTCCTGACTCAGGTCTCCTCGCGGAGCCGGATCTGAAGCTCGGCGATCGTGGAGGCGTCACCCGTCACGCGTATGGGGGCCGAGTCGAGCGGATGCCGTCCCCAAAGAGCGAGCAGTAGATCCTCCGGCTCGCCTTCGAGGCACGCGTCAATCACTGGAGTACCAGCCGGACGCTGCACATCGCGTTCTCGAAGCGAGACGTACCATGACTGACCACCAGAACGCAATTCCACTGTCCGATGGGGACAGCCTTGCCGAGGCGGCCGATCGGTGGAGTGTGTAAGGAATCCGAGAAGCTCGGCTATGCCATCAGTCGCCAAACCCGGATCCAGCGGGGTTTTCCGACCGCAGGCGAGTTCAACGTCGACGCGGTGGATCACCGTCTCGTGAGCCATCCGTCGGTACCAGAATCCAACGGACTGATCCGGCGGAAACCAGGTGTATGACATGTCATTCGGATTACGAGATGAGAGCAGCGTGAACAAAGCATCACGTTCATCGAGATATCGCGCCAGCACCTCTGAGACGGTCTCCGGCACCGGAGACCGCTCCCCGTCGACGGGATCTCTACCCAACTCCATACAGAGGATCTTATGTTCGTAGACCTCGGCTAGGTGTCGGACGACGCCGAGTACGTTCCAGCCCGGACAAGTCGGGACCCGACGATCCGGGAAATCGGCCGCGAGAGCAGCGAGGCGTTCGCTGTCGATACGCAGATGACGAAGGTAAGATTCGTACTTCATGAAATACTCATTCTGCTCGCGCCAAATCTGAGCTAACCTTCTCGGCAAACGGACCCGGTAGGCCGACTAGCAGTCGGCAGAGACTCATTAGTAGGAGGACGTCAAAGTTGGCCCCCGCCCCACGCGTTGACGTACCAGGCCGAGGGCCTGCCCGCTGCCAAGGTGGTCGTCCATGCGCCGCAGGCTGGCCGTCACGGCGTCGAAGTGGTCGACGACGCCCCCGGAGATCGGCCGGCCGGTGGCCGAGGCGACGCTCTGCGGCGGCTGGGTGATCAGCCATTCATGGGCCGGCGAGGTCAGTGCGGAACCGAGCAGAGCGAGGAACATCCGTCGCTGCATCATGTTCTCAGGTTCGTTCACCACCACGGCGGCCTGCAAGGCTCCGGCCGGGGACCAGGGCAGTTCCAGGCCGACCTTGGTTCACTCCAATTTCAACCACACGGGGCTCCGGTCCTGCCCTGCCTGACTGTCAGGGCACGTCGGTCGCGTCGGGTGGTGACCACGGGTCGACGGGCATCTCGTAGACGAGCCGGTAACGGTCACCGGGGAACACGATGTCGGCGGCCTCCACCGGGGTCTGCCCGGCATAGTAGGTGCGCTCCACCGCGATCACCCACCTGCCGCCGCGTCGGTCGAGTTCGAGGGCGTCGGCCTCTTCCGGCATTGCCGGTCGGGTGGTGACCTCTTCCACGAATCGGTCGATGGCGACGCCGATGGAGTCCATGCGGGCGACGACGCCGATGATCGGCCCTTGCTCGGGGTGCTCGACCGGCGTGCCGCCGGTGATGGCCAAGGGCTCGTACGAGTGGGCGAGCTGGATCGGGGCCCCGTCGGCCAGGTAGCGGTACCTGGTGTGCATGACCAGGTCGCCGGGCTGGATTCTGAGCCGTTCGGCGGTGCGGGGCGTTGCGGCGACCTTCTTGCTCTCCGACTCCCAGCTCGGTTGCTTGCCTGCGGCTTCACTGTCCCGGGCGAACGGTGACGTGCTGCCGATGCGCCTGCGCAGGTCGCGGGAGTGGGCGCGGCGCACGAGCTGGGTTCGGTCTCGTACGTAGTTGCCGGAGCCGCGCCGGCCCTCGATGAGTCCTTCGCTGCGGAGCAGCGTGAGGGCGTGCTTGACGATCGTGGTCGAGAAACCCCAGCTCTCCTGGAGGTCCTTCTCTGTGGGCAGCTTGTCGCCGGGGGCCAGTTCGCCAGAGAGGATCCGCCAGCGCAGGTCGTCTACGACGCGCTGGTAGTTGGGCGGTTCCTTGTCGGGCATGGACAACCCCTTCGAGTGGAAGCACCTGCTTGCTTCAAGTCGACCATGGCACCCGAGGGACAGCAAACGAGGCGAGTCTTCATGACCGATAAGTAAGCGCAATCACTCTCTTTACTTCTCTCAAGCTAGTGCGCTAACTTGCTCTGGCGGGGCGACAGCCCTTTCCACTAAGAGCCGAGACGGGGTAGTCCCCGCCTCGCCTTGCCAGAAGGTGAAAGTCATCGTGATCGACGAAGTCGTACCACTCGTGTTCGGGGGTCTGGTCCCCGGGTTCCTGCTCGGGCTCCTGGCCTTCCGGGTCAAGTCGCGGTGGTGTCCGCGCTGCGGCGCGTCCACCGAGGCCATGCACCACCTGGGGGAGCGGTGACCGGGCGCAACCAGCGCGGCGGCGCGGAACTGCCGGTCGGGCGGCGGATCGCGCGGCTGCGGGCACGGCGCGGCATGACCCAGCAGATCTTCGCCAGCCGGGTCGGCAGGTCGAAGAGCTGGGTGGACAAGGTCGAACGTGGCCTACGCACCCTCGACCGACTCTCCGTCATCGAGACGGTGGCCGGGGTGCTCGGCGTCACCCCGGAAGTGCTGTTGGGCAAGGGAACCCGACGCGGGGAGCCGGCCGCCGCCGTACCCGAGGCCATCGCCCGGATGCGGGCGGCGCTGGCCTCCTACCACGTTGCGGAGCCCGGCGATCCCGACTGGCGACCGCCGCCGCCCCTCGGCGAGATCGAGCGTCAGGTGGCGTACGCCTGGACGGCGTACCGGCACGCCGACCACCACCAGGTGTTGCGGATGCTGCCGGACCTGCTCGGCGACGCCCGGCGGGCCGGCGAGGCGGGTGGTGCGCCCGGCGCGGCGGGCGCCGCCGAGTTGCTGGTCGGTGCCTACCGGCTCGCCGCGCAGCTTCTCGTCAAGCTCGGCGAACCCAGTTTGGCCTGGCTCGCCGCCGACCGGGCGATGGCCGCCGCCGCAGGCGATCCCCGCCGCGCGGCCCTCGCAGCGGTCCCCCTCGCGCAGGCGCTGCGCGCCCTCGGCCAGAGCCGGCTGGCGATGACCGCCGCCACCGTCGCCGCGCGCCGACTGAGCCCGCCACCCACCGTCGATCATCCGCCGCGCCACCGTGCCCTCGCCGGCACGCTGCTGGTCGAGGCCGCCCTCGCCGCTGCCACCTACCGCGACCACGCCGCCGCCCGCGACCTCCTCGCCCACGCCACCCGCCTCGCCGAAGCCCCGGCCACCGGGCCCGCCGAGCCCCAGGCGGCCCGGCCCGCCGAGGCCCACGACACCGACGACATCGGGTACGGCCCGCTCGTGGTCGAGCTGGCCCGCGCCCTGGTCACCGCCGAACTGGGCGACGCCCCTCAGGCCATCACCATCCACACGCGCGCCACCGGCCAGGACGACTGGCAGCGGCTCCCCGCCGAGCAGCGGGCGGCCCACCTGATCGGCATGGCCCGCGTACACCTCGATGCCGCCGACCCCCGCGCCGCCGGCCGCGCCCTGCTGACCGCCGACCGGATCGCCCCCGCCGAAACCCGGCTCCGCCCCGCCGCCCGTACGGTGCTGACCGCCGTGTTCCGCGACGGCCCCGCCGCCGCCGACGTGGCCCGCCTTGCCGCCACCCTCGGCCTGACCCGAGGGTGACCCCGTGCGGACCGTCCGGGCGCTATTCGTTGACGAGCTGCTCTCGCAGAATGTCGGCGTGCCCGCAGTGCTGGGCGAGCTCGCGCAGGACGTGGAAATAGACCCACCGCAGCGGAAGTGGGCCCCGCCGATTCCCACGCAGGAGGTCATCCAGATCCAGGGATGACACCGCGCGGCGTGATGCCTCGCAGGCTTCGCGGTGTGCGTGCTGGACGCTGGCGATCGTGTCGTCGTCATCGAGGATGAACGACTCATCTGGCGTCGCGGGGATGCCGATCTCCGCGCGCGGCCGGCACGTGATGGCTTCGTCGAACCAGACCCTCTCGACGAAGGTCGCGTGCTTCACCAGACCCAGCAGCGTGGTCTGGGAGGCCACCAACGACCGGCGTGCCTGCTCCTCCGTGAGGCCGTCCAAGCAGCCGTTGAGCGCGCTGCGGTGCTCCTCGATGAACACCTCGAGCTGGACCCGGGCCGGCTGGTCGATGGCCTGCTCGGCGGAGGCGGGCGGGTAGGAAGACATGGGTGGAGCATTCCAGACCGTCGCCAAGAGGAAACCGGCACACACCGGCGCGAGCGGATGAGGAAGGCTGGCGCGATGACCGACCTGGACGAGGCGAAGGCTGTGCTGCACTACCACCTGCGAAAGACTCGCGAGGGTCTGTTCTGGAAGCTCGACGGGCTGAGCGAACGCGAAGCCAGACTGCCCCGCACCCCGACCGGCAACAATTTTCTGGGCATCGTCAAGCACTGCCTCAACGTCGAGGCCGGTTACTTCGGGCCCACCTTCGGGCGGGAGTTCCCGACGCCTGCGGAACTGGTCCCGTTGACGGCGTTTGACGAGGACCCGCAGGCGGACTTCTACGCCTACGAGGACGAGACGAAGGACGGGCTGCTCGACCTGTACCGCCGGGTCGGGGCGTTCGCGGACCAGACGATCGAAGAGTTGCCCCTCGACGCGCCGGGGCGGGTGTCGTGGTGGCGGCCGGGCGCACAGGACGTGACGCTGCAACAGATCATCGCCCACGTGACCTGCGACCTGGCCCGGCACGCCGGGCACGCCGACATCCTGCGAGAGCAGCACGACGCGGCGATCGGCCTGCGCCGGGAAAGCACCGGCATCCCCGACGGCTACGACTGGCCCGCGTACGTCACCAGGCTGACGAAGCTCGCCGACCGCTTCGAATAGCCGCACCGCCTCGAATAGCCGCACCGCCTCGACAGGGGCCCGTTCGCGGCGTGCGCGGGCGCCCCCGTCGCGGTCACCCGGTCGAGCCGGCGCGGCCGGTCAGTCGAGGCAGAACTCGTTGCCCTCGACGTCCTGCATCACCATGCACGACTCGTTGAACTCGTCGGCGGGCAGCAGTCGTACGCGGGTCCCGCCGAGCGCGACCAGTCGCGCGGATTCGGCTTCGAGCACGGCCAGGCGCTCTTCGCCCACCAGCCCGGCGGCGGCCCGCACGTCGAGGTGCAGCCGGTTCTTGACGACCTTGCCCTCGGGCACGCGCTGGAAGAACAGCCGCGGACCGGCCCCCGACGGGTCGACGCACGCGAACGCGGAGCCCTGCTGCTCGGGCGGCAGCGAGCGATCGAAGTCGTCCCAGGTGGCGAAGCCCTCCGGTGGCGGCGGCACGACGTAACCCAGCACCTCGCACCAGAAGCGGGCGACGCGCTCCGGTTCGGCGCAGTCGAACGTGACCTGGATCTGCTTGACCGATGCCATCGGTCCACCATAAGGGGCGGCCCTTGTTGTCGCGGCCCGGGTCGCGTCCCCGATCGGCGTTTCCACGGAAGCGGCCCGGCCCAGCGGCTAACCCCTCGCCAACTCGGCCAACTGGTCGAAGGTCCGCACGAGCACCTCGCGTCGCTGCTGCTTGTATTCCGGCCCGGGTTCCAGGCTGTCGATCGTCTCGTCCCAGACGGCCAGGTAGCGGCTCTTCCACTCGGCGAGGGTCTCCGGGGTGGGCAGGCCGACGCCGACGAGGTGCTGCCGCCCGATGAGGTGGAGCAGCTCCAGGTCCCCATCGTGTCCCGCCTTCCGCCCCGCCCGATCCTGCGCGTATTGAAGCAGACACCACCGACGATCGTGCCCCCGCGCGCCGGCCGGCCGGCGCGCTGCCGGACCGGGGTCGGGGTCGGTGTGGCGTCAGGGGATGAGCCGGTCCAGCAGGTCAAACCGCTCGTACGGCTGGTCGTGGTCGCCGAAGTGCCCGTCGTCGCGCACGATCTGGGTGCCGCCGAGCCGCTCGAACATGGCGCGTCCCTGCCGGTCGTCGCAGCCGTACGGGTCCTCGCGGGAGTTGATGAAGTAGATGTCCCGCACGTGCGAGCGGATCGCCGCCCAGTCGTAGGCCTGCTGGAGGACCGGCTCCTGCTCGGTGTTGGGCCGGGTGCAGTAGCCGGCCACCAGGATGGCCTGGGCGACGGTCACGTCCACCTGCTCCAGGAGCGCGAGCAGCAGCGCCGCGCCACCGGAGTGGCCCACGAGGACGGTGTCGGCGTCGAAGCGGTGCCCGCTGAGCACCTTGGGCAGGAACGTGGCGATCGGCTCGACGTTGATGCCGGGGTGATGCGGCACCTCGACGGCGTACCCCCGGCTCGCGAGCCGCCCCGCCAGCCAGGGATACCAGCAGACGTCCGGGTTGCCGCCGGTCCCGTGGAAGATGATCGCTTTGCGCCCCACCGTGCCCCCTTCGGATCCAGGTGCAGAGCAAAGCACGTGGTCCGCACCGACGGATCGCCGCACCCGTAGAACTACAGTCGCGCGGTGAACACCGCACGGGTTAGGCGGGCTTACGCGTCCGTCGCAGAGCTCTACATCGAGCTGTTCGGCACGAGCCAGCAAGTACACGCCGACGACCTCGCCTTCATCGGGCGACATCTGGCCGACCGACCCGGCCCGGTGCTGGATCTGGGCTGCGGGCCCGGCCATATCACCGATTACCTGCGCTCGTTGGGCGTCGACGCAACGGGAATCGACATGGTCCCCGAGTTCCTCACCCATGCTCGGGCGGCCCACCCGAGCGGCAGGTACCAGCTCGGGTCGATTGAAAGCCTCGATGTTGCCGACCACTCCATCGCCGGCATCCTGGCCTGGTACTCGTTGATCCACCTGCCGCCGCAGGATCTCGACGGCGTGCTCGCTGAGTTCCGGCGAGCGATGGCCCCGGCCGGCAGGTTGGTGCTCGGTCTCTTCGACGGTGACGAGGTCGCCGCCTTCGACCACAAAGTCGTGACCGCGTATCGCTGGCCCGTCGACGAGATCTCCGAACGATTGACGCGAGCCGGATTCACGGAGCTGGAGCGCCTGCAGCGGCCCAACGAAGGCACTCATCGGCCGCACGCCGCCATCGCGGCAGTCGCCACCGAAGGGTGAGCTGAGCCGGCGGGCCTTTGTGCTCCCGCGGTCGGCGTTCCTGGCCGAGCTTCTGCGCGCCCCCAGGCGTTACGCACTTGACATTGACACCGTGACAGGGCCTTCACTGGGTGCAGGAGGTGGTTCCCATCATGTCAACCCACCGGAGTTCGCCGGACACCCGCCTGATAGACGCGTTGAGCGCCGGAAACTCCTCGACGCGGCTCCAAGCGGCCCTGGCGGTTGGCACGTACCCCGACCCCGGCCTCGTCGATGTGCTCATGGCGCGGTGCGCGATCGAGCCGGACTTCTTCGTGCGCGACATGCTCACCTGGGCGTTGACCCGCCTCCCGTCGGAGATCACGGTGCCCAGACTCCGCGCGGAGCTCCGCTCCGAGCGCGCTCAGGCCCGAAGCCAGGCATTGCATACGCTGTCGAAGATCGGGGACGGGAATGCGTGGCCCGCGATCACGCGGTCGTTGCTGCACGACGCCGACGACGAGGTCGCGCGAAGCGCCTGGCGTGCTGCCGTCGTCCTCGTGCCCGCCGGGGAACAGGAAGGGCTGGCAGCGGACCTGGCCGCACAACTCGGTCGCGGCGACCGGAATGTGCAGCTGAGTCTCAGCCAAGCACTCGTCGCACTCGGAGACGTGATCGAGCCCGCCCTACAGTCGGGACTGGCGAGTATCGACCCGACGGTGCGTGCACATGCCCGCGCCACGGAGCTGCTCCTCCGTGACCCGGATGCCGGTTTCGACTCAGCCGTCAACGAGGCGAGACGGATCGTCGCGCTCGGCCCGGAACGGATCGAGGGAACCGCGTGCTGATCGGCGAGGTGGCCCGCCGATCGGGGGTGAGCGCCCGGATGCTCAGGCACTACGACTCCCTGGGGCTGGTGCGACCAACGGGCCGCACCGTGGGCGGCTACCGCGAGTACTCCGCCGAGGACATGCGCCGGATCCTGTGCGTGGAAGGTCTGCGGTCCCTGGGATTGTCGCTGCGACAGATCGGACGCGCTCTGGAGGATCCCGCCTGCACGCCGTCCGCACTGGTCGGCGACCTCATTCGATGGGCCGAAGACCGACTGGAGCGGGAACAGGAGCTACTCGAGCGACTCCGTACGGTCGACGCCTCGGCGCCCTCCGGCTGGCAGGGCGTCCTGCGCATCGTCGAGCTCATGCACGGGCTCAACTCGCCCAGTGCCGCGCGCCGACAGCAGGCCGTCCTGGCCCCGGCCGAGGACGTGCGGGTTCCCACCGAGCTGCTGGCTGGGGCGGTCCTCGCCGAATCCGACCCGAACGTCGCGGGCGCCCTGCGGTGGGCCCTCGCGCGGGCAGGCAGTGACGCTGTGGCGAGCGTGGTGTCCGGCGCGTACTCGGAGAACGTCGACATCCGGCGGCGCGCGGTCCTGGCGATCGCCGAGATGTCCGGTGACGAGGCGACCGCGGTGCTCGCGGACGCACTCCGGGACTCGGACCCGACGGTGCGCCGGCATGCTGCGCTGGCATCGGGTACGCGTGGCGTGACCGCGGCCGTGCCGACGCTCGTCGGCATGGTGGTCGAGGGCACGAACGACGTCGAGGCGGCCGAGGTCCTGGGAAGATTGTCACTGGACCCCGAGTGCGCGGACCGGATCATGGCTGCACTGGTCGATGAGCTCGCCGCACACTCTGCGGACTCCGCGGTGCGGATACGCCTGACCCAGGCACTCGTCGAGATGTCGGGGACCATCGCGCAGGGCGTCCTGGGGCAGTTGGCCCACGACGGTGATCGGGCTGTCGCCCTCATCGCCTCGGCCTCGCTCCGCCCGGTGAGGGTCGTCGGCCTGCCGGACGACGAGAGCTGCGACGACGCCGGTCGCCGTCATCCGTCGCAGGTTCTACGCCGGTGAACGGCGACCGCGTCAGCTCCTGCTGATCGCCAGCTCGGCGAGCTGGTCGAAGGTCCGCACCAGGACCTCGCGCCGCTGGGCCCGGTATTCCGGGCCGGGCTCCAGGCCGTCGATCGCCCCGTCCCAGACGGCCAGGAACCGGGCCTTCCATGCGGCGATGGTGGCCGGGTCGGGCAGGATCGCCCCGACATAGTTCTGCCGCGCGACGAGGTGGAGCAGCTCCAGATTGCAGGGCACCGCGACACCCCAGTAGTCGTCCGGCTCGATCCCGGCCGGGTCGCCGGACATCGCCTCGGTGACCTCGGCGATCAGCCGGTTGGTCACGTCCGTCAGATGGTCGGCCGCCGTGTCGTCATCGAAATTTCCGCTGCCCCAGGTTCCCATGGTGTCCGCACCTTCTCCGTCTCGAATCCGACCGGCATTGAAGCAGGCCCCACCGACGGTTTTCCGGGGCCGCCGGTTGGCCCGTGCGGCGCGGGCGACTGACATAGGGTCGTGAGAGTCCGAGGAGGAGGGCACGATGCCGGACAGTGAACGTGAGGCCGAGCTGCTCGACGCCGAGCGCCGGCTTCAGGCCGCCCAGCGGGCGGGGGACGTGGCCGCCCTCGACGGCCTGCTCGACGAGCGCCTGATCGCCGTCGGCCCGGACGGGAACAGGTTCACCAAGCAGGACGACCTGATGGCCCACCGCGACCGGACCTCGATCATCGACGAGCTGGTGGAGGACGAACTGGACCTGATCGTCGAGGGGACGACCGGGGTGACGCTCTTTCTGGGGCGGGTGGCGGGGACCTTCGGCAGCGTGCCGGTCACGGCGAGGCTCCGGTACACCAGAACGTGGACGTACGGCGATCATGGCTGGCGGGTCCTGGCGGCCCACATCGGCCCGGTCTGAGCGCGGCCCGGCACACGGGACGGGATCACTCGGTGACGTCGACCGTCCGGGGCTGGTCGGCGTCGGCCGGCCGCGGCGCGACGATCTGCACGCAGACACCCGCGTTGCCGTTGTGCGTTTCGATCCAGGAGTCCAGCGCCGCCCGGCAGGCGAGGTCCACGTGCCGCAGGCCGTGCAGGTCCAGCCGTACGGTCCGGTCGGCCGGCAGTTCGCCCAGCTTGGTGAGCAGGGTGGGCAGCCGCAGGAAGGTGGCGTTGCCGGAGATCGCGACATCAACGGGGCCGGGCCCGCCGTCGCGGACGGTGACCCGCACGTGGGACGTCTCCCAGGCGGTCTTGACGATGGCCAGGCCGAGGCCGACGAGCACGCCGGTGAACATGTCCATGGTGAGGATGGCCATGGCGGTCACCGCCAGCACCACCACCTCGCCCTGGTGCTGCCCCCGCCAGAGCTGCGGCGCCGCCCGCAGCGGCAGCAGCTTCACCCCGGCGTGGACGAGCACGGCGGCCAGCGCGGGCAGCGGGATCAGCCCGAGCAGGCCGGGCGCGGCGGCGGCGAAGAGCAGCAGCCACACCCCGTGCAGCACCCGGGACGCCTTCGTCCGCGCGCCGGCCCGCACGTTGGCGGAGCTGCGCACGATGACCGCCGTCATCGGCAGCGCGCCGAGCAGGCCGCAGAGGGTGTTCCCGGCCCCCTGCGCCACGAGTTCCCGGTCGAAGTCGGTGCCCGGCCCCTGGTGCAGCCGGTCGACCGCCGCCGCGCTGAACAGGCTCTCCGCCGAGGCGACCAGGGTGAACGTCGCGATGGTGGCGAGCACACCGACGTTCCCCAGCGTGCCCCAGTGCCCGAATGAGGGCCGCACCGCCTCGATCAGGCCCTCGACCCTGATCGTGTCCACCGGCAGCCCGAGTAGGGCGGTGGCCCCGGCCGCCCCGGCGACGGCGACCAGCGCGCCGGGGACCGTCCCCAGCCGGCCGGGCAGGGCGTCCCAGAGCACCATGACCACGATGGTGGCGACGCCGACGCAGAGCGCGACCTGCGCCGTGGTGGACGTGACGAGGCCGCCCACCAGGCCGGGCAGGCCGGTGAACTTGCCCGGCCCGGTGTGCGGCGTGGCGGCGCCGGCCAGGACGTAGAGCTGCCCGACGATGAGCAGCAGGCCGATGCCGGCGAGCATGCCCTGCACCACGGCCACCGAGATGGCCCGGAACCAGCGGCCCAGCCGCAGCAGCCCCAGGGCGACCTGGAGCAGCCCGGCGACCAGCACGATCATGCCGAGGCCGGCCAGGCCGTAGCGGTCCACGGCCTCGGCGACCAGCACGGTCAGGCCGGCCGCCGGGCCGCTGACCTGCATGCTGCTGCCGGGCATGAGCCCCACGACCAGGCCGCCGACCACCCCCGTGATCAGGCCCAGTTCGGCGGGTACGCCGGAGGCGACGGCGATGCCGACGCAGAGCGGCAACGCGACGAGGAAGACGACGAGCGAGGCGGGCAGGTCGGCACGGAGGGTGCGCCAGGGCTGGGCGGGAAACGGCATGGTCCACTCCGGGAGACGGTGGGGCGAGTAACGGGTGGCGCGCCACCGTCGGCGGAAGGCCGGGCGCACCGCCGGCTTCGGTCGGCGGTACGGGTCGGTGGGGCGCGTGTGGTCGGCGAGCGACCGCGTGGTCGACGGGTGTGCGGGGCCCGCTCCAGCCGGTCGGGTCTGCACCGCCGCTGCCGCCCGCCCGGCAGTGGCTCGGGGAGGCGGTGGCTCGGGAAGGCGGTGGCTCGGGAAGGCGGTGGCTCGGTGGGCGCGGCCGGGGCTCGCGGCGCGCGCCGGTCAGCAGCGCAGGACGCTCGACCGGATCGGGTCGGGGCCGGTGACCGTGCTCAGCGGACGCCCGTCGGCGGTGTTGGCCCGGCGCAGCGGCGCGTCGGGCGGCGCGCATGCCTCCTGGCCCACCGGGTCGCGTCGGTCGGACGTCGGGTTGTTGCGCCCGGGGCGGGTGACCGAGCCGCACGCCTTACCGTCGAAGTTCGCCACCACGGTCCGCTGCGGCGACTGCCCGGTCGGCGCGCCGAGGGTGGTCACGGGGAGGTGCGCTTCGAGCCGTACCGAATCGGACCGCGACGCGACACCGTCTCGCGTCGTGCGGACCGGCGGATCGGTGCGGGGCGGCGCGGCGTCCGACACCCGGGTGTGGGTCGTGGCGGGTCCGGGGAGCGCCGTGGCGAAGGCGAAGCCGAGGTGCAACAGGAGCACGCAGGCGAGCAGCGGGGCGAGGGAGAGGAGTCTGCGCTGCACCGCTCACCCCCAGGCCGTGACGCGTGCCGGCGGGCATTCGCCCACGTCATCGGGATCAACCCGCCGTCGGGGGCGTCGGTTACGCCTGTTTCAGCAGGTGAACGGGGGTGCTATGGGGTCGGCGGGTGGAACGGCTCCCGAACCCCGAACCTCGAACCCGGACCCGAACCCCGAACCCGGACGCGGTACGGCCCCGGAGCGATCGGGCGCTCCGGGGCCGTACCGGGGGTGGGGTGATCAGCTGGTGGGGGAGAGGTAGAGCAGGCGGTTCGGGGAGCCGGTGCCCGGGCTGGTCACCGTGCCGGTGCTGGCCGTGGAGATCAGGTACGAGGCCACCTGGGCCGGGCTCCAGCTCGGGTTGTTCTGCAGCACGCGGGCGGCGCCGCCGGCCACGTGCGGGGAGGCCATCGAGGTGCCGCTGATGGTGTTGGTCGCCGTGGTGCTGGTGTACCAGGCGGACAGCACGCCGGTGCCCGGCGCGAAGATGTCCACGCAGGTGCCGTAGTTCGAGTACGACGCGCGGGCGCCGTTGCTCTGCGTCGCGCCGACGGTGATGGCGCTGGCCACGGCGGCCGGCGAGTAGTTGCAGGCGTTGGCGTTGGAGTTGCCGGCGGCCACCGCGTAGGTGACGCCGTCGGCGACGGAGTTCGCCACGGCGGTGTTCAGCGACGTGTTGAGCCCGCCGCCGAGGCTCATGTTCGCCACCGCAGGCTGGCCGGCCTGGTGGTTGGAGGTAACCCAGTTGACCCCGGCGATGACGCCGGCGTTGGTGCCGCTGCCGGCGCAGTTGAGCACCCGCACGGCCACCAGCCGGACGCCCTTGGCGACGCCGTACGTCGAGCCGCCGACGGTGCCGGCGACGTGGGTGCCGTGGCCGTTGCAGTCGGCGGCCGGCAGGGCGTTGTCGACCGCGTCGTAGCCGTCGACGGCCCGCCCACCGAAGTTGGTGTGGCTGGTCAGGATGCCGGTGTCGATGATGTACGCGGTGACGCCCGACCCGGTGCTGGTGTAGCTGTAGGCGCTGTTCAGCGGCAGGCTGGTCTGGTCGATCCGGTCCAGGCCCCACGGCGGGTTGGTCTGGGTGGTCTCGATGCTGACCTCGTGGTTCTGCTCGACCCAGGCGACCGACGGGTCGGCGGCGAGTCGCTTGGCGGCGGCCTCGGAGAGCCGCGCCTCGAAGCCGTTGAGCGCCGCGCCGTACACCTGGGCGACGTCGCCGCCGTACCGGGTGGCGAGCTTGTCGGCGGAGCTGGTGACGGCGGCGGACCGGGTGCCGGCCTTGCCGCCGACGGCGGTGTCCTTCAGGACGACGATGTAGCTGGAGGGTACGGCGGTGGCACCGCCGGCGAAGCGGATCTCACCGGTTGCCGGTGCTGCGGACACCGGGCCGCCGATCAGGGTCGTGGCCATCGCCGAGACGGTCAGTACGCCCAGGGCGGCGACCTTGCGGGGTAGCGTCATCTGTCGGTCTCCTCTGTCGTCCACCGCGTCGGAGCTGGTCGTCCGCGGTATGAGATCGTGATGACAGGCTATCGATGGATCCACGGTCAGCTATATATCAGAAGGGTCATAGCATCGCGCGAAGATCGTCGAGGACGCCCCGCTGGAAGGCCCGGGCCGCGTCGCCGTTCGGTGGCGGGCCGCCGTGCCGGGCGGCGATCGACCGCTCGATCAGCGCCCCGTCCGGATGCCCCCGGTCGATCAGCCGCCGTCCGGCGGCGACCTTGGACAGCCAGACCCCGTCGTGGCAGCGCACCACGCAGCGGCCGGCGCCGAGTACGGCCTCCTCGGCCCCGGCGGCCGGCGCGTCACCGGGCGGTGTCGGCAGGGCGAGCCACCAGGTCAGCGCGTCCATCAGCAGTCGGCGCAGGTCGGCCGGGGCCAGGTCGGTGAACGTCTCCGCCGCCGGGGGCCCGGCCAGGACCAGCCCGCCGGAGTGCAGGATGCTGCGGTCCAGTCCGTACCAGAACCGGCCGTCTGCGGCCGGCCGCTCGGCGCCGGACCAGGTCACCCGGAACGGCATCCGGGCGCCGGTGTTCAACTCCACCTCGAAGCCCGGCTCCGGGGTGCCGGAGCGGGCCGCCTCCCACCGGTAGACGACCAGTTCCAACCCCCGCGCGGGGCAGGGCAGCGCCTCGTGTCGCAGCCGAGCCACCAGTTCGCGCTTACGCCCGTCGGCCAGGGCGTCCGCGCAGACCAACGCCACGTCGACGTCACTGCGCCCCGCCTGGTACGCGCCGAGGGCGACCGAGCCGGCCGCGTACGCCGCCACCAGGTCGTCACCGAGTACGTCGCGGGCCGCCCCGACCAGGTCCGCCAGGTATCGCCGCAGGTCTGTGTCCACGCCGTATTCTGGCGTGCCGGCCCGGTGTTGCCGGCCCCGGGTCGAATGCGGCGGTTCGGGCGTGCCGCCGCTCAGCGCGGGGAGATGGGCGTCACGCCGTCCAGCAGCGCGGCGAGTCGCTCGGCCACCGAGGGGGCGTGCAGGTGCAGCCGGGCCACGTTGATGGTGTCCTCGCCGACCACCGCGAGCAGGGCCTGCGTGCTCACCGCGTAGACGCTCAGGTAGCCGTTTGCGTTGCGGACCGTGGACTGCTGGAAGTCGCCCTGCCCCAGCCGCAGGCCGACCTGGCGGCCCAGACCGTAGGTGGTCGCCGCGAGCGCCGCCAGGTCGTTCGGGTCCACGTCGGTCTGCAGGTTGTGGGTGATCATCAGGCCGTCCACACCGCCGAGGACGCAGCCGTGCACCCCAGGAATCTGTACGCGCAGTTCGGCCAGTGCCTGACCGATCGCCGGGTACGGCAGCGCCGGGTTTCCCGCCAGCGACGGCGGGAACGACCGGGCCGGCGGCAGCTCGTCCGGGCGCCGGGCGGCGCGGCGGGGAAGGACCGTTCCGGTGTCGTCGGACCCTCTCACAGCTCCAGGCTCTCCTCGATGGTGCGAAGCTGGTGACGGGCCATCGCCAGGTTGGCCCGGCTCTTGCTCAGCATCAGGTAGAGGAACAGCCCCTTGCCGGTGCGGCTGGTCACCGGCCGGATCAGGTGATATTGGCCGCCGAGCGTGATGAGGATGTCCTCGATCTCGTCGTTCAGGTTCAGCATCTCGATGGTGCGCATCTTGGCGCGGACCACGTCGGTGTTGCCGGCGGCGGCGACGGTCAGGTCGATCTCCCCGGTGCCGCCGGCCACGCCGAGCGTCATCCCGCTGTTGTAGTCGACGAGCGCCACCCCGATCGCACCATCGATACTCATCGCGCTCTTCAGCGCGATGTCCAGGTTCGCCACAGTTCTTCTCCCCAGTAGGACGGGCCGATACCCGCCATTCTTGCCTGCTGAGCGGCGCCGTCCGCCGACAGGTTGTGCGACGCCGTGAAAGGCTGCGAAGAGGCTCGCACACGGGAGAACGCCCCGCATCCGGGGGGCGGTGGTCCTCTCAGCCCGCCCAGCTGGCCATTCGGCGGATCCGCTCGTACTCCCGTGCCGACGCCGCGCGCCGATCCGCGCCGCCGCTCGGCGGTCAGTGTCACCGCCCGGTCCTGCGGGGCCGGCTGCCCCGTCCGGCCCTGCATCGGACGCCCCGGCGGCCCGGTCCGCAGGGAGGCAGAACATTCGTCCGGTGATTTCGCCGTTCCGGTCCGCCCGGTGAGCAGCGCGTCTACTGTGGAAGGCATCGGCGAGTTTTTGCGTGATCCGGTGGCGGCCGGGTGGTTCGCGGTGCACAGTGATCCCATGAGCGACAGCGGAAGCGGTGGGCACTACTACTGGTGCACCCGACACCACCGGGTCGAGACCGACACCGACGTCTGCGCGGCGCGGCACGTGCTCGGGCCATACGCCTCGGCCGGCGACGCGGAGAACGCCCTGCAGAAGGTGCGGGAGCGCAACGATACGTGGGACGCCGAGGACGCCCGTTGGGCCGGGGAGGGCAGATAGGCGGCGCGGGACTGCCCGCGTCGAGGAGCTCCGTGCCCCCTCCCGGAGGCACGCGAGAGCATGTCCCCAAGGAGGGAACCGAGATGGCCGAAGCACAGCAGGCCACCACCCGGCCGGCCGCCCGACGTACGTCCGCGAAGAAGACCACCGCGGCCGAGCGGACCACGGGCGGGACCCGTGCCACGGCTATGCGCCGCTCCGGGACGACCGCCGCAGCGACCGGGTCGACCGTGACCAAGGCGTCCCCGAACGCCTCCGGAGCCGGCGCGGGGCGGGTACCGGCGAAGAAGGCGGTCGCGAAGAAAGCCGCCGCGACGAAGATCGCGGCCACCAAGGCCCCGGCGAAGAGGGCCCCGGCCACGAAGACCTCGGGCGCCGGGACTACCGCGAAGAAGACGACCGCGGCCGGGGGGAGTACGTCCGCGAAGAAGACGACCGCCGCCAAGGCCATGGCGGCGAAGAAGACGGCTGAGGCCAAGGCCACGGTGGTGAAGAAGACTGCCGCCGCCAAGGCCCCGGTGGCGAAGAAGGCCCCGGCGGCGAAGACCGCCGCCGCGAAGAAGACCGCCGCCGCGAAGAAGACCGCCTCCACTCGACCCACTGGTGGTGCCCGCAAGACCGCCGCGAAGAAGGCCCCGGCGAGGAAGGCGACCGTCGCCTCGTCGAGCACCACCCGGAAGGCGGCGGCGAAGACGGCTCCGGCCAGGAAGACCACCGCCGCCAGGAAGACCACCGCCCGCACGGCATCGCCCCGGGTGGCGTCGGCCCGCGCGACCACGCCGCGCGGTGCCCGGGCACCGGCGCGAAAGGCCACCGGCTGACCCGCGCCATCGGGGCCCGGCTTTCTGCCTATCCGGCCAGCGTGGGCCGTTCGCATGGGCCGGTCCGCTGGGACGTCCGTGCGGGCCCCGGCCTGCTGGGCCGTCCGACACCCGGGCCGTCCGTCCGACACCCGGGCCGTCCAAACCGGGTCGACGGTCGCGCCGGGGAGCGGATCCCCCGTCCCGCTGTCAGGATTGACCCCGTGGTCATCCGACGCGTACTCGCGCCCCGCATCGACTTCGGCGCGCTGCGCCGCGAGATGGGGTTGCCCGAGCAGTTCCCGCCCGCGGCGCAGCGGGAGGCCGAGGTGGCGGCGAGCTCGCCGCCCCGGCCTCCCGCCGACCGCACCGACGTCCCGTTCGTCACCGTTGACCCCGCCACCTCCCGGGACCTCGACCAGGCGATGCACCTCACCCGCCGCCCCGGCGGTGGCTACCGGGTCCGGTACGCCATCGCGGACGTCGCCGCCCACGTGCGCCCCGGCGGCGCGCTGGAGGAGGAGACCTGGCGGCGGGGGCAGACCGTGTATCTGCCCGACGGCAACGTGCCCCTGCACCCGTACACCCTGAGCGAGGGTGCGGCCAGCCTGCTGCCGGGCGAGGACCGGGCGGCCGTGGTGTGGACCCTCGACCTCGACTCCGACGGCGGAACGGTCGCCGTCGAGCTGGAACGCGCTCTGGTCCGCAGCCGCGCGAAGCTGGACTACGTCGGCGTCCAGGCCGACGCCGACGCCGGGCGGCTGCCCGAGCCGATCGCCCTGCTGCCCGAGATCGGGGCCCTGCTCACCGCACGTGGCCTGCGCCGGGGTGCGGTGAACCTGCCGCTACCCGAGCAGGACGTCGAGGCGGACGGCGACGGTTGGCGGCTGGTGTTGCGCGGGCCGGCGCCGATGGAGGACCACAACGCGCAGATCTCCCTGCTCACCGGGATGGCCGCCGCCGACATCATGCTGGCCGGCCGGGTCGGGCTGCTGCGCACCATGCCGGCGCCGAAGCCGGAGGCGGTGGCCCGGCTGCGTACCGCCGCCGCCCCGCTCGGCATCGACTGGCCGACGGGGGCGAGCGTCGGCGAGGTGCTCGCCGGGCTGGACCCCTCGGAGCCCCGGGCGGCGGCGTTCGTCGACCAAGCGGCCGAGCTGATGCGCGGCGCCGCCTACACGGCGTTCGACGGCGTGGTGCCGGACCAGCCGGAGCACGGCGGGGTCGCGGCCGCGTACGCCCACGTCACGGCGCCGCTGCGCCGGCTGGCTGACCGGTACGCCACCGAGGTATGCCTGGCCCTGCATGCCGGCCGGGCGGTGCCGGACTGGGCCCGGGCGGCGCTGCCGAAGCTGCCGGAGGTGATGGCCGCGACCGATCGGACCGCCGGCGCGGCCACCCGGGGTTCGGTCGAGTTGGCCGAGGCGGTGCTGTTGGAGCACCGGGTCGGCGAGACGTTCGACGCCGCGGTGCTCGACGTGGACGCCCCGCCGAACGGCCAGCCGAAGCCGGGCCGACAGCTCGGCGGCACGGTGGCGCTGGACGCCCCGCCGGTGCGGGCCCGCTGCATCGGCGAGCTGCCGCTGGGGGAGCGGGTCCGGATCCGGCTGGTCACCGCCGACCCGGCCGCCCGGAAGGTGCTTTTCGAGCTGGTCTGAGGCCGGCCTGGGGAGACCGGCGGGCGCTCCCGGCGGCACCCGGGTCGCCGACTGGCCCGGTGCATGGGTCGCCGACTGGCCCGGCGGGTGGCGGCGTGACGCCATCCTGGCTTTGGGGATTTCTCACACCGGTCGGCGCCGTCAGGGTGCCCGGCCGTTTGGAAGGATGGGCCCATGGCATACGACGCGAGCACGCTGCCCGACGTATCCGGGCTGGCCATCGGCATCATTGGTGGCACCGGCGACCAGGGTCGGGGGCTGGCTTACCGGTTCGCCCGGGCGGGGCAGACCGTGCTGATCGGCTCCCGGTCCGCGGAGCGGGCCGCACAGGCCGCCGAGGAGATCGCCGCCCTGCCCGGGGTGCCGTCCGGTGCGACCGTCAGCGGCGCGGACAATGACGAGGTGGCCCGCCGTAGCGACGTGGTGGTGATCGCGGTGCCGTGGGACGGCCACGCCGCCACCGTCGCGGCCCTGGCGCGGCCGCTCGCCGGGAAGATCGTCGTGGACTGCGTGAACCCGCTCGGCTTCGACAAGCAGGGCCCGTACGCGCTGCCCGTCGAGGAGGGCAGCGCCGTCGAGCAAGCCGCCGGGCTGCTGCCTGACTCCCGGGTGTGCGCAGCGTTCAACCACGTCAGCGCGCCGCTGCTGGCCGACCCGGAGGTCGAGCGGATCGACCTCGACGTGCTGATCTGCACCGAGGACCGCGAGCTGGTGGACATCGTGGGCGCGCTCGCGGCCCGCATCCCCGGCATGCGCGGCATCTACGCCGGCCGGCTGCGCAACGCCCACCAGATCGAGGCGTTCACGGCCAACCTCATCGCCATCAACAAGCGTTACAAGGCGCACGCCGGCATCCGGGTCACCGACCTCTGAGCCGGACGATCTCCGCGCGAGGGTGTCTGGGCGGCGTCACCGCCGGGTGTGGGCAACTGGTCGCTCCGCAGGACAAGACGGCAGACGTCGGCGAGCGCGTCGGTACGACGCTGGCCCGGGTCGCGGATCTACTACTCGGTCCATCTTGCCGATCCGGAGGACAACGAGTTCTGCGTGTACTGATATCAGCCCACCCGGCGAGTGGTGCAGCCGGCGGCCGCACCACTCGCCGTGCTCAGCAGGCCGCCATGCTCAGCGGGCCGTCGTGCTCAGAAGGTGTGTTCGGTGGCGGGGAACTCGCCGCCGCGGACCTCGTCGGCGAACAGGCGGCTGGCCTCGGCCAGGGTGCCGGCCAGGTCGGCGTAGCGCTTCACGAAGCGCGGCGCCCTGCCGCTGCGCAGGCCGGCCATGTCCTGCCAGACCAGCACCTGGCCATCGGTGTCCGGGCCGGCGCCGATGCCCACCGTCGGCACTCGCAGCTCGTGGGTGATCCGCTTGGCGACCTCGCCAGGCACCATCTCCAGCACCACCGCGAACGCGCCGGCCTCGGCCACCGCCCGGGCGTCGGCGATGACGTCCTCGGCGGCCTCACCGCGCCCCTGGACCCGGTACCCGCCGAGGTTGTGCTCGCTCTGCGGGGTGAAGCCGATGTGCGCCATCACCGGGATGCCGGCGCCGACGATCGCGGCGATCTGCTGCGCGCAGCGGCGCCCGCCCTCCAGCTTCACCGCGTGGCAGCCGCCCTCCTTCATGAACCGTACGGCGGTCCGCAGCGCCTGGGTCGGGCCTTCCTCGTACGAGCCGAACGGCAGGTCGCCGACGATCAGCGCGGTACGGGTGGCCCGGACCACCGCGCGCACCAGCGGCAGCAGCTCCTCGGCGGTGACCGGCAGCGTGGTCTCGTAGCCGAAGACGTTGTTCGCCGCCGAGTCGCCGACCAGGAGCACCGGGATACCGGCCTGGTCGAAGATCGCCGCGGTGTACTGGTCGTAGGAGGTGAGCATCGCCCATCGCTCGCCGCGTTCCTTGGCGGCGAACAGGTCTCGGGTGCGGACCCGCCGGGTGGCCGGGCCGCCGTAGAGGGCGGTCACCTCGTTCGGGGTGGATTCCACCATGACTTTCTCCTTCCTCGAGGCCGCCTGCGCGGTCCCCGGGTCATGCCACGATCGTCGCACCGTGCGGCCGCGCTCCGGCAGAGTGCAGTGGAGGATCTCACTCCCCGGCCGGGGAGCCGCCACCTCAGCCGTTCTCGCGCCAGCGGTTGGTGATCGGCAGCCGGCGGTCCCGCCCGAACGCCTTCATCGAGATTTTGGTGCCCGGGGCCGACTGCCGGCGTTTGTACTCGGCGGTGTCCACCATCCGCAGCACCCGGTCGATGACGGCCGGGTCGTGACCGGCCTCGACGAGTCCGGCCCGGCCGAGGTCGCCGTCGACGTAGCCGATCAGGATCGGGTCGAGCACGTCGTAGTCGGGCAGCGTGTCGCTGTCGAGCTGGCCGGGGCTCAGCTCGGCGCTCGGCGGCTTGCCGATCGAGTTCTCCGGGATCGGCGGGGTCTCGCCCCGGCGGGCGGCGTCCGCGTTACGCCACTTCGCCAGCCGCCAGACCAGCGTCTTCCACACGTCCTTGATCGGGTTGAACCCGCCGACCGAGTCGCCGTAGAGGGTGGAGTAGCCGACCGCCAGCTCGCTCTTGTTGCCGGTGGTGAGGACGAGATGGCCCTCCTGGTTCGACAGCGCCATCAGGATCACCCCACGCACCCGGGCCTGGAGGTTCTCCACCGCCACCCCGGAGAGCGACATGTTCGCCAGGAAGGTGTCCACCATCGGCTGGATCGGCTCGATCCGGTAGTCCAGCCCGGTGCGCTTGGCCAGGTCCTCCGCGTCCGCCCGGGAGTGCTCCGAGGAGTGCTGGCTGGGCAGCGACACCCCGACCACCCGGTCCGGGCCGACCGCGTCGACCGCGAGGGCCGCCACCACCGCCGAGTCGATGCCGCCGGAGAGGCCGAGCACCACCGACGGGAACCGGTTCTTGTCGACGTAGTCACGCAGGCCCAGCACCAGCGCCTGCCACACCTCGGCCTCGTCGGCCGCCGGCTCGATGATCCCGCCGAGGGCCACCTCGCCCGGGGCGGGCGGCCGGACGTCGCCGACCTCGGCGCGCACGATCCGCATCCCGTCGGCCAGCTCCCCGTCGCGGGAGGCCAGCTCCCTGTCGTCGGAGGCCGGCTTGCTCGACGAGGGCAGCTCGACGTCGTGCAGGAGCAGGTGGGCGACGAACTGCGGGGCACGGGCCAGCAGCGTGCCGTCCGCGCCGACGATCATCGAGTCGCCCTCGAAGACCAGCTCGTCCTGGGCGCCGACCATGTTGACGTACGCCACGCATGCGCCCGCCTCGGCGGCCCGGCGGCGGACCAGCGGCAGCCGGATGTCGTCCTTGTTCAGCTCGTACGGCGAACCGTTGATCGTGACCACCAGGCCCACCCCGGCCTGCCGGGCCGCCGCGAACGGGCCGCCGGCCTGCCACAGGTCCTCGCAGATGGTCAGCGCCACGTCCACCCCGCCGACCCGCACCACCGTGAGGGTGTCGCCGGGGACGAAGTAGCGGTCCTCGTCGAACACCCCGTAGTTGGGCAGGTGGTGCTTGAAGTAGGTGGCCAGCACCTCGCCCCGGTGCAGCACCGCGGCGGCGTTGCGGGCGCCGCGCCCCGGCTCGGCGTCGGAGCTGACCTGCGGCGGGCCGTCCGCGTCCAGGTAGCCGACGACCACCGGAAGGTCGCCGAGGCCGTCGGCGGCCAGGTCGGCGGCGAGGCGGCGCAGCGCCGCCTGCGACGCGGCGACGAAGGACCGGCGGAAGACCAGATCCTCGACCGGGTAGCCGGTCAGCGTCATCTCCGGGAACAGAACGAGTTGGGCGCCGTTGTCGGCGGCCCGCCGGCTCCACCGGCGGACCAGGTCGGCATTGCCGGCGAGGTCGCCGACGCTCGGGTTGACCTGGGACAGGGCGAGACGCAGGGTGGGCATGCCCACATCTTGCCCCAGCCGCACGGCCCCGACACGGCGGGCGGCGGTCACCCGGACGAAGGCCCGGGGCGGGTGGCCCGCAGGCTACCCGCCAGGTGGCGGGACACGGCGGGACGCCGTACGGGAGTTCGCGTAACGTCTGCGTAAAAGAGCCGGGGGAGACTGGGCGGCCAGGCCCGGCCGGCGGGTAGGTGGACAACGTGTCGCGAGGGGTAGAAGTGGACCGTCAGCAGGAGTTCGTTCTCCGTACGCTGGAAGAGCGCGACATCCGGTTCGTCCGGCTGTGGTTCACCGACGTGCTGGGCACGCTCAAGAGCGTGTCGGTTGCGCCCGCCGAGCTGGAGTCGGCCTTCGAGGAGGGCATCGGCTTCGACGGCTCGGCGATCGAGGGCTTCGCCCGGGTCTTCGAGTCCGACATGGTGGCCATGCCCGACCCGACCACCTTCCAGGTGTTCCCCTTCGAGGGCGGGGCGAGCGGCGAGAGCGCCCGGATGTTCTGCGACATCCTGCTTCCCGACGGCGGCCCGTCCTGGGCCGACCCCCGGCACGTGCTGCGCCGGATGCTGTCCAAGGCCGCCGAGAAGGGCTTCACCTTCTACACCCACCCGGAGATCGAGTTCTTCCTGCTGGAGAACGGCCCGCAGGACGGCTCGGTGCCCATCCCGGTCGACACCGGCGGCTACTTCGAGCACACCACCCACGCGGTGGCCCGGGACTTCCGCCGCCAGGGGGTGCTGGCCCTGGAGCGGATCGGCATCTCGGTGGAGTACAGCCACCACGAGGTCGCTCCCGGCCAGCAGGAGATCGACCTGCGCTACGCCGACGCGCTGACCACCGCCGACAACATCATGACCTTCCGGCACGTGGTCAAGGAGGTCGCGCTCTCCGCCGGTGTGCAGGCCAGCTTCATGCCGAAGCCGTTCACCGACCAGCCGGGCAACGGCATGCACACCCACCTGTCCCTGTTCGAGGGGGAGCGCAACGCGTTCCACGACAGCGGCGACCCGATGAAGCTGTCGAAGGTGGCGAAGTCGTTCATTGCCGGGCTGCTCACGCACGCCCGGGAGTACACGGCGGTCACCAACCAGTGGGTCAACTCGTACAAGCGGCTGTTCCCGCAGGCGCTGCCGGACCGGATCACCGAAAGCCCCGCGTACGTCTGCTGGGGTCACCTGAACCGCTCCGCGCTGGTCCGCGTCCCCGCGTACGGCAAGCCGAACTCCGCCCGGGTGGAGGTCCGTTCGCTGGACTCGGCGACGAACCCCTACCTGGCCTTCGCGGTGTTGCTCGGCGCCGGCCTCAAGGGCATCGAGGAGGGCTACGAGCTGCCCCCGGGCGCCGAGGACGACGTCTGGTCGCTGAGCAGCGCCGAGCGCCGCGCGATGGGATACGAGGCGCTGCCGGAGAACCTTGCCGAGGCGATCGACGTGATGGCCGGCTCCGAGCTGGTCGCCGAGGTGCTCGGCGAGCACGTCTTCGACTTCTTCCTGCGCAACAAGCGGGCCGAGTGGGAGCAGTACCGCCGCGAGGTCACCCCCTACGAGAGGCAGCGCTACCTGTCGCTGTAGGGCCGCCGACGGCGCCCCTCGTCGGGGGTTGCGGCCGGCCGATATCGTCTCGATCACCGCGCCGGCACCCCCGTCGGGCGGCAGGTGGTCGGGAGGCAGTCGGTGCTGGAGGATCTGTTCAGCGGAGCCTGGCAGAGCGTCGTGTTCGGGGTCGTCGGGGTGGGGCTGATGGCGGCCGGCTTCGGCCTGGTCGACCTGCTCACCCCCGGCAAGCTGCGCGAGCTCATCTGGGTGCGGCGCAACTCCAACGCCGGGTTGCTGCTGGCCGCGAACCAGCTCGGCATCGCCGGGATCGTCTTCACCGCGATCCTCACCAGCTACAGCGACTTCGCCAAGGGACTGGCCTCCACGGTGATCTTCGGGCTGATCGGCCTGCTGGTCATGGCGCTGGCCTTCTTCGTGCTGGACCTGCTCACCCCGGGCCGGCTCGGCGAGGTGATCTGCTCCGACGAGCCGCACCCGGCGGCCTGGGTCAGCGCCGCCACCCACTTCGGGGCCGCGCTGATCGTCTGCGCCTGCATCGCCTGACCCGGCGCGGCTCTCGGCCCTGCCCCGCCCCGCCTGACCCGGCCTCGTCGTCGCACCCGGCGGCTAGCCTGCGGGCGTGAACCGGACGGACCGCCTCTACGCCCTGGTTGAGGAGCTGCGGGCGGTGTCGCCCCGGCCGCGCAGCGCCCGCTGGCTCGCCCACCGCTTCGAGGTCAGCTCCCGCACCATCGAACGCGACATCGGCGCGTTGCAGCAGGCCGGGGTGCCGATCTGGGCCGAGCCGGGGCGCACCGGCGGCTACGCCGTCGACCGGGCGCACACCCTGCCGCCGGTCAACCTCACCGCCGCCGAGGCGGTGGCGATGGCCGTGGCGCTGCACCGCCTCGGCGCCGGCCCGTTCACCGAGGCGGGAGCCACTGCCCTGCGCAAGCTGCTCGCGGTGATGCCATCCGCCGACGCCGCCGAGGCCCGCCGGCTCGCCGGCCGGGTGCACCTCATCGGCGGTGGGCCCGCCGCGCCCGTCCCGGCCACCGTCGCCGGCGCGGTCGCCGCCCGCCGGGCGCTGCGCCTCGGGTACGCCGACCGCGCGGGCGTCGTCACCGAGCGGACCGTCGAGCCGCTGGGCTTCCTCGGCAACCCCACTCACTGGTACCTGGTGGCCTGGTGCCGGCTGCGCGACGGGGTGCGGGCGTTCCGGGTCGACCGGATCGGCGCGGTGACCGTGCTGCCGGAGCCCGTCACCCGGGAGCTGCGCACCGACGATCTGGACATTCCGGCCGAGCGGGTCCGCACACTCAGCCTCGCCTGAGCACGAGCGAAAGGCGGAGGAGAAACACCGACAGGACGGTGTCGCGGACGGGGGCGAGGCTGTCTCCTGACGCCGGCCGAGCGGCCGGCACGAGGAGGCAACATGTCCAGCACGCCCGTCACCTGGTTCGAGATCGGCACCGACCGCCCCGACGAGGCGGAGCGCTTCTACGGTGAGCTGTTCGGCTGGGCGTTCGAGGATCAGGGGGCACCGGGACGGTCGTACCGGGTGACCGCCGGTGGCGGCGGGGAGGCCGGGATCGGTGGGGCGATCCGCGCCTCCGACGGCAGCACGCCGAACTACGCGATCTTCTATGCCCAGGTCACCGACGTGGCCGACGCCTGCCGGCGGGCCGAGGCGGCCGGCGGCAAGGTGCTGGTGCCGCAGGTCACCGCGCCGACCGGGCTGACCTTCGCCCACCTGGCCGACCCGGCGGGGAACCACTTCGGGGTGTTCACGCCGCCCGCCGGGTGAGCGCCGGCCCAGGGCTGACTCCCGCGATGGTCAGGTCGAGCACTACGCGCGGGCCCTCGGCATCCCGCTCACGACCTTGATCCGGCGGTTCTGTGGCGCCTTGCCCGGGTGGGACCCGAGAATGTCGGGCCCCACCCTGTCGGCGTACGGTGCGCGGCCCACCCCGGTCGGGGTGGGCCGCGCGGGCGTCACTTGCCCTCGGAACCGCCGTCGGCCTGGTCGCCCTTGGCCGGGCCACCCTTACCCGGGCCGCCGGGGCCGTGACCCCGGTCGCCACCGGCGGGGAAGACGCCCGCCTCGGCGGCCTTGGTGATCGCGTCGGCCTGCTCCTGGGTGAGCTTGCCGTCCTTGACGGCCTGGGCCAGGCGCTCCTTCAGCGCGGCCTGCCGGTCGGCGGCGTCGGGACGCTCGCCCCGCTCGCCGCGCTCCGGCCGGTCGTTCTTCTGCTGGTCGCGCACCTTCTCCAGGGCGTCGGTCACCTTGGCGGCGTCCACCCCCAGCTCCTTGGCGAGGGCCTCGGCGAACGCGGCCCGCCGGTCGTCCTTCTGCTGCTTCCGATCGGTGTCCTGGCTGCTGCTCGCGCTGGGCGTCGAGGCGGTGCTGTCCTCGGCGAACGCGACGGTCGGCGCCGCGATCCCCACGGTGAGCACGCCCGCCGCCGCGAGGCCGGCCAGCAGTTGCTTCTTCGTGATCGTGCGGGACATTCGTCCTCCAACTGATCGCTCGAATGCGTTGACGTCACCGAGCGTGACCGGTTGAACTGGGCGCGAGCCGTGCCGAACCTGTCAGCAGGCTGAAAGTTTGCCCGGCTCCGGGCAGAAACCGCTTGCGGTGGGACGTTCCACCCCACAGGGTGTGGCGAACAGACCGGAGAGGCGGGCCCCCTTGATCATCCCCACCATTCGGGAGACCACCCTGCCGGACCCGCACTGCGGGCCGTACGGAATCGCCGCCGGCCCCGACGGCGCGCTGTGGCTGACGCTGGTGCGCACCGGCGGGATCGCCCGGGTGAGTGTCGACGGTGCGGTGCGGATGCACCCCGGCGTCCCCGAGAGCCGCCCGCTGGTCATCACGGCCGGCCCGGACGGCGGGCTCTGGTTCACCCGCTCCGGCGACGACCGGATCGGCCGGCTCACCACCGCAGGCGAAGCGACCTCCGTGACGCTGCCACCTGGCACCGGCCCGTGCGGCATCGCCGCCGGCCCCGACGACGCCTGCTGGTACGCGGGGATGAACGACGACACCATTGGCCGGGTCGGCATGGACGGGACGGTCACCGTGTACCCGGTGCCGGTCGCCGGTGGGTTCCCCTCGATGATCACGGCAGGGCCGGACGACGCCATGTGGTTCACCCTCAACCAGGGCAACGCCGTCGGCCGGATCGCGCTCGACGGCGCGGTGACCCTGCACGAGCTGCCCACCGCCGCCGCCGGTCCGGTCGGCATCACCCTCGGCGTCGACGGCGCGCTCTGGTTCGTGGAGATCGCCGCCGGTCAGCTCGGCCGGATCACCCCGGACGGGCGGATCGAGGAGTTCCCGCTGCCGGACCGGGCCGCCCGGCCGCACGCGATCGTCGCCGACCCGGCCGGCGGCTGCTGGTTCACCGAGTGGGCGGCCAACCGGATCGGGCACGTCGCCCCCGACGGCCGCATCGACGCGTACGACCTGCCCACCCCCGACTCCGAACCCCACGGGCTGACCGTCCTCCCCGACGGCACGGTCCACGCCGCCCTGGAACGCGGTGCGGTGGCGCACCTCACCGCCTGAGCGCGCACCTCACCGCCTGAGCGGTCGGCGGCGCGGCGGCCGAGCGGTCAGCGGACGGCGGGGGTGACCGTGAGGGTGCCGGCGTCGGCGTCCAGGGTGGCCGGCACGCCCACGCCGACCGTGAGCTGGCCGGGGCCGTGGCCGATCGGCAGGCCGCCGAGGACCGGGACGCCGAGGTCGCCGAGGCGGTCGGTCAGCACGTCGGCGACGGTGGTGTCCCAGCCGTCCGCGCAGTCGGTGAACTGCCCGACGGCCACCCCGGCCAGCGCGTGCAGCAGGCCGGCCCGGCGCAGCTGGGTGAGCATCCGGTCCACCTTGTACGGCGGCTCCTGCACGTCCTCGATCAGCAGGATCGCCCCGGTCAGGTCGGGCAGGTCCGGGGTGCCCAGCGTGGCGACGAGCAGGCAGAGGTTGCCGCCGAGCAGCGTCCCGGTGGCCCGGCCGGACACCCGCACGGCGTACGTCTCCTCCTCGGGCACGGCGGCGACGGTGACCGGCTCGGTGGTCATCAGCGCGGCGTGCAACGACTCGGCCGACCGCAACGGGGTGCGCTCGTCCAACCAGGCCGCCCCGGGACCGTGCACGCCGGCCAGCCGGGCGCCCCGCCAGAGGGCGAACTGGAGCGCGGTGATGTCGGAGAAGCCCGCCACCACCTTCGGGTCCCGGCGGACCGCCGCCATGTCGATCGCGTCGACCACCCGCTGGGCGCCGTACCCGCCCCGGGTGCAGATCACCCCGCGCACCTCGGGATCGGCGAACGCGGTGTTCAGGTCGGCGGCGCGCAGCTCGTCCGCCCCGGCCAGGTACCCCTGCCGGGCGTACGCGTTCGGCGCGAGCACCGGCCGCAGCCCCCAGCCGGTGAGCAGTTCGACGCCCCGGGCCACCCGCTCCGGCCGGGTCGGCCCGGACGGGGAGACCAGCATCACGGTGTCCCCGGGCCGCAGGACCGGGGGGCGTAGGACCGGTGGGCGCAGGACGGCGTCGTCGGTGAACACAGCCGCAGAGCCTAGCGCCGCAGTCCGGGGCCAGGGGCCCCGTCGCCCCCGGAGACCGGCGCGGTGGAGAGGCGTCCTCGGCCGTCGTCGACGAACCCGATAGCCTCGACGTCGTGGGAACCGCGCTGGTGATCGAGAACGACCCGACCGATGACGTCCGCCGGCTGGGGGAATGGCTGGTGGAGGGGGGCCTGGAGCTGCGGGTGCTGCGCCCGCACGCCGGCGAGGACCTCCCCGCCGACCTGGAGGGGTACGTGGCCCTGGTGGTGCTGGGCGGCGAGCAACTGCCGTACCTGCCCGACGGCAGCCCCGGTGCGCCCTGGTTCCCGAAGCTGGAGGGGCTGCTGCGCAAGGCGGTACGGCACCGGGTGCCCGCCCTCGGCATCTGCCTGGGCGCGCAGCTGCTGGCCACCGCGCACGCCGGCCGGGTGGAGCGGAGCGCGTCCGGGCCCGAGGTCGGCCCCGCCGTGGTCGGCAAGCGGGACGCCGCCGACGCCGACCCACTGTTCCGGTACGTGCCGCTGATCCCCGACGTGTTCCAGTGGCACACCGACGAGATCACCGAGCTGCCGCACGGGGCGACCCTGCTGGCCGCCTCCACCCGCTACCCGCACCAGGCGTTCCGCCTCGGCGACCGGGCCTGGGGGCTGCAGTTCCACATCGAGTGCGACACCGCGATGATCGCCGACTGGGCCACCGACTCGCACCTGATCGCCGAGCTGGGCTACGACCCCGAGCTGGTGGTCGACGCCTGCGCCCGGCTGATGCCCGACGTCGAGGAGGTCTGGCAGCCCTTCGCGATCCGGTTCGCCGCCCTCGCCCTCGGCGAGCTGGGCGACGACAGCTTCCGGCGCGATCTTCCGCTGCTCGGGCACTGAGTGCGATGAGCAGACCGGCCCGGGCCCGGCTGGCCCGCTACGGCTTCGGCGTCGCCGACGGCGACAACGGCTCCCGGGCCGCCGACCTGCTCGGCCCGTCCGGGCTGGGCCTGTGGCGGCCACCCGAGCAGGAGCCGGTCGACGAACGCGCTGGCGATCTGCTGGCCGCGCTGTCCCGGGCCGCCGACCCGGACCTGGCCCTGCGTCAGCTGCACCGCCTCGTGGAGTCCGAGCGACGCGCCGCCGAGCGCAGCGGCGACGCCGCCGGCCTGCCTGCTGGCCCGGCCGCTGGTTCGGCCGACTCGACGCTGCTGGACGCGCTGCACGCCGACCCGGGGCTGCGCCGGCGACTGGTCGCGGTGCTCGGCGCGTCGTCGGCGCTCGGCGATCACCTGGTGGCCAACCCCGGCCAGTGGCCGGTGCTGGGCACCGCCCCCGACGGGCTGGCCCCCGTCGCCGAGGGCCGGCTGGACCTGGCCGCCGCGACCCGGGTCACCGCGTCCACCCAGCCGATCGCGGTGCTCCGCCAGGCGTACCGGCTGGCCCTGCTGCGGATCGCGGCGGCCGACCTGACCGCCGGGCGGGCCCTGGAACAGACCATGGCCGCGCTCTCCGCGCTCGCCGACGCCACCCTCGCCGCGGCGTACGACATCGCGGTGGGCGAGCTGCCCGAGGGCACGGCCCGGCCACGCCTCGGCGTGGTGGCGATGGGCAAGTGCGGCGGCGGCGAGCTGAACTACGTCTCCGACGTCGACGTGATCTTCGTCTGCGCCGAGGACGACGAGCTGCCGGCGGCCACCACGATCGCCACCCGACTGATCCACATCTGTGGGCTGGTCGCCTGGCCGGTCGACGCCGCGCTGCGGCCCGAGGGCAGCCGGGGCCCGCTGGTCCGCACCCTGGCCAGCCACCTGGCGTACTACCGGCGCTGGGCGCGCACCTGGGAGTTTCAGGCGCTGCTGAAGGCCCGCCCGGCGGCCGGCGACCTGGCGTTGTCCCAGGAGTGGATCGACCAGCTCGCCCCGCTGGTCTGGCGGGCCGCAGAACGCCCCGAGGCGGTCTCCGACGTCCGCTCGATGCGCCGCAGGATCATCGACAACATCCCGCCGAAGGAGCTGGACCGCGAGATCAAACGCGGCCCCGGCGGGCTGCGCGACATCGAGTTCGCCGTCCAGCTGCTGCAACTGGTGCACGGCCGGGGCGACGAGACGCTGCGCGTCCCCGGCACCATCCCCGCCCTGCGCGCCCTGGTTGCCGGCGGCTACGTCGGCCGGGCCGACGGGGAGGCGCTGCTGCGCGGGTACCGCTTCCTGCGTGGCGTCGAGCACCGGCTCCAGCTCCAGGGCCTGCGCCGCACCCACACCGTGCCGACCGAGCCGGCCGCGCTGCGCTGGCTCGCCGCCGCCCTCGGCTACGCGGCGACCCCGGGCCGCAGCGTCGTCGAGGAGTTCCGCGCCGAGTGGGTCACCCACGCCACCGAGGTACGCCGGCTGCACGCCAAGCTGCTCTACCGGCCGCTGCTGGAGTCGGTCGCCCGGGTCCCCGCCGACGGGCTGCGACTCACCCCGGAGGCGGCCCGGCACCGGCTGGAGATCCTCGGCTTCGCCGACCCGGCCGGGGCGCTGCGCCACCTCCAGTCCCTCACCGGCGGGGTGAGCCGCACCGCCGCCATCCAGCGCACCCTGCTGCCGGTGCTGCTCAGCGAGTTCGCCGACGCGCCCGAGCCGGACCGGGGGCTGCTCAACTACCGCAAGGTCTCCGACAAGCTGGGCAGCACCCCCTGGTACCTGCGGCTGCTGCGCGACTCCGGCCCGGTGGCCCGCCGGCTGGCCCGGGTGCTCTCCTCCTCCCGGTACGCCGCCGACCTGCTGGCCCGGGAGCCGGAGGCGCTGCGGATGCTGGCCGAGGAGAACGAGCTGACCCCGCGCCGCCGCGACGTGCTCTGCGAGGGTTTCGCCGCAGCGGCGGCCCGGCACGCCGACCCGGTCGAGGCGACCCGGGCGGTGCGTGCGTTGCGCCGCCGGGAACTGGTCCGGATCGCCTGCGCCGACGTGCTCAGCCGCGCCGGGTCGCTCGCCCCCACCCCGACCCGCCCCGACCCGGAAGGCCGGCTCGGCCTCGCCGACATCACCACCGTCGGCACCGCCCTGGCCGGCGTCACCGACGCGACCCTGGCCGCCGCGCTGCGTGCCACTCGCTCCGCCCAGCAGGCCCTGCCCGGCCTGCGGTTCGCGGTGATCGGCATGGGTCGGCTCGGCGGGTACGAGTCGAACTACCTCTCCGACGCCGACGTGCTCTTCGTCTACGACCCGCCCGCCGGGGCGGACGAGGGCGTGGCCAGCGCCGCCGCCCACGCGATCGCCGAGGAACTGCGCCGACTGCTCTCCGCCCCGGCCCCCGACCCGCCGCTCGGGGTGGATGCCGACCTGCGCCCGGAGGGCCGACAGGGCCCCCTGGTGCGCAGCCTCGCCGCCTACGCGCAGTACTACGCCCGCTGGTCGAAGGTGTGGGAGGCCCAGGCGCTGCTGCGGGCCCGGTTCGTCTGCGGCGACGCCGACCTGGGTACGGAGTTCGAGGCGATGGCCGATCCGGTCCGCTACCCGGCCGACGGGCTGACCCGGGAGCAGATCGTCGAGATCCGCCGGATCAAGGCGCGGGTGGAGACCGAGCGGCTGCCCCGGGGCGCCGACCCGGCCACCCACACCAAGCTGGGCCGGGGCGGGCTCGCCGACGTCGAGTGGGCGGTCCAGTTGCTCCAGCTCCGGCACGCCGGGCAGCTCCCGGCACTGCGCGGCACGCGTACCCTCGACGCGCTCGTGGCGGCGGCCGACGCCGGCCTGGTCGACCCGGCGGACGCCGCCGCGATGGCCGCCGGGTGGACGCTGGCCGCGCAGGTCCGCAACGCGCTGATGCTGGTCCGCGGCCGGGAGGGCGACCAGTTGCCCCGGCACGGCGTGGAGCTGGCCGGGGTGGTCCGGTTGCTCGGCCGCGACGACCCCGGCGAGTTCCTCGACGAATACTTGCGCACCGGCCGCCGCTCCCGCGCCGCGATGGAACGCGTCCTCGACGCCTGAGCCCAGGCGTCGGCGTCGGGGCAGGGCGGAGCCGCCGGCTAGCGGATCGTGTACCGGCCGGTGACCGGCACCGTCATAGTCGTCCACTTCCCGGCGGCAGACAGCCGCGCGGGGGGATCGGCGGTCAGCCATCGGCTGTACCGGATCCGGATCGACACGGGGACCCCGGCGGGAGCTTCGACTGTCATCGAGTGAGCATCGTGCCCTGTCAGCACGCCCGGCGGCGCTACCAGGGGCGTCGGGTCGGCCACCGCGTAGAGCCGCCAGTGCCCTTCGGACCAGACCTCGGTGAGGTACGGCAGGCCGCCGTCGACCAGTTCCGCCTCCGCGCGCCCCACCCAGGACAGCTCGGCGTCGGGCATGGCGACGTACTGCACGGCGTTGTCGGCCAGCCAGTCCCGGTAGCTGTCGGCGGTCAGCGGCACGCCGGTGCCGGCGGCACCCGGCACGGTCGTGAAGAAGAGCGGATTGCGGGCGATGTCGGCCTGCCGCAGCCAGCCCCGGGCCAGCGGGACGTCGCCGAGGAGGGCGGCCTCCCAGTAATCGCGGGTCGGCGGCACCTCGACCCGCCCGGTGAGCCCACGCCGGGCCAGCTCGGCGCTCAGCGGGGCGAAGTAGCCCGGCTCACTGGTCGGGTGGCCCACGCCACGGAGGTCGGCCGGCACCACCGGGGGCTGCCACCAGCAGATGGCGGCCAGCAGCGCCGCCAGGGCGGTGCCGGCCACCCCGCCCCGGCGCAGCGTGGCCGGCAGCCGCCCGGTGGCCCGCTCCGGCAGCCGGGCGGCGGCGGCCAGCACCGGCAGCGCGAACATCACCACCAGCCGGGTCGCGTTCAGCCCGACCGGCGTGTGTACCAGCGCGGCGAGGAGCACCCCGGCCGCCGACAGCAGCGCGCCCACCTGGACCGGCCGGTACGCCACCAGCGCGGCCACCACCAGGCTGGTCAGCACGGCGTGCAGGGTGTCGGTGCGGCTGATGTTCATCCAGCCGCCCTCGCCGAACAGCAGCCCGGTCAGCGTCAGCGGGGCCGCCGCGGCGACCCCGAGCAGCAGACCGTCGCCGTACCGGCGGGTGAGTAGCAGCGCGACCCCGGCCAGCCCGACGAACAGGCCGGCGACCGGGCTGGTCGCCGAGGCCAGCAGCGCTGCGGCAGCGGCCAGCCCGACACGCAGGCAGCGGCAGCCCGGTGACGTCTTCGTCGGCAGGGTGAGCGCGAGCAGGGCGACGAGCCCGAACGCCACGCCGAGGCCGTAGGTGACCCGTCCGGAGACGAGGTTGCCGGCGATGGTGACCACCCCGACCAGGCCGCCGAGCAGCGGGCGGGGCACCCCGGTACGCACCAGCAGCGCAGCGAACGCCGCCGCCGCGACCACCAACGCGAGAACGCCGGTCACCCGGACGCCGAGGACAGCCATCACCGGCGGGGAGACCAGGCTGTAGCCCAGCGGCTGGATCCCGCCGTACCACCGCAGGTCCATCAGGGCGGGGCCGTGCGCGGCGAAGAAGTCGGCGCGGGCCACCTGGGCCGAGAGGTCGGAGCCCATCCTCGGCAGGAGCAGGTACCCCGCGCCCAGGACGGCCGCGAACCCGGCGGAGACCGCCACCACCGCACTGCGTCGCATGCCCACCTCCGTACCGCGACCACCGTACTGGCAGCATGGCGGGCGTGCCTCACCACCTCGCGCGCTGGACGGGTTTGACCGGTTCCCTGCTGCTCGCCGTGTCCGCGTACCTCGGCGGCGCGTTCCCGACGGGTGACCTGCGCCCCACCCCGCTCAGTATCTGGCAGGGGCCGAACGGGCCGCTGATCATCGCGGCCTGGCTGCTCGGCACCGCCCTGATGGCGTGGGCCTGGTGGTCGATGCGCGACCGGGTGCCGTCGGCACGCTGGGCGCTGGTCACCGCCGGGCTCTGGCTGCTACCGCTGCTGGTCATCCCGCCGATGGCCAGCCGGGACGTCTACGCGTACGCCTGCCAGGGGGCCAGCTTCGCCAACGGGATCAGCCCGTACGAGCAGGGGGTGTCCGCGCTGCCCTGCCCGTGGCTGGACAGCATCTCCTACATCTGGCGGGACACCCCGGCACCGTACGGGCCGCTGTTCGTGGTGCTCGCCGGGGCGGTGGTGAAGGCGACCGGTTCGTTGACCGCCGCCGTCGTCGCGTTCCGGCTGCTCGCGGTCGCCGGGGTGGCGCTGATCGCCGCCTGCCTGCCGGTGCTGGCCCGCCGCTGCGGGGTCCCCGTCGGGCGGGCGCTCTGGCTGGCCCTGGCCAGCCCGCTCATCGGGGTGCACCTGGTGGCCGGTGCGCACAACGACGCGTTGATGGTCGGCCTGCTGGTCGCCGGTCTGGCAGTGGTGGCCGCCCGCCCCGGACGGCCCGGCCTGTTGCTGGCCGGCGGAGTGCTGCTCGGGCTGGCGGTGTCGATCAAGATCACCGGATTGGTGGTGATCCCGTTCGCCGCGCTGGCCGCGATGGCCGGGCCGTACCGGATCCGGACCCTGCTCCGTGACGGTGCGCCGGTGGTCGTGGGAGCGGTCGCCACGATAGTCGGGGTGACCTACGTCGGCGGCCTGGACTTCGGCTGGATCGGTGGCCTGGAGAGCGGGGGCGACGTGATCGCCTGGACGTCGCCCTCGACGGCGGTCGGCCAGACCATCGGCTACGTCGCGGTGATCTTCGGGGTGCACCTGGACGCGCTGCCGGTGGCCCGGGCCGTCGGCCTGGTCACGCTGGCCGTGCTGCTGGTCTGGTTCTGGTGGCGGGCCCGCACCCGGGAACCGCTGTTCTACGCCGGACTGGCGCTCGCCGCGACCGTCGCGCTCTCCCCGATCGTGCACCCCTGGTACTGGATCTGGCCGCTGACGGTGCTCGCCGCAACCGCCCGGCGGGGCACGTGGTTCGCCGGGATCGCGCTGGTCGGATCGTTCCTGGTGTTGCCGGACGGCACCGGCCTGGCCCGGTATACCAAGGTGCCCGGTGCGCCGCTCATGACGCTGTTGCTGATCTGGGCGGTCGTGCGGTGGGTACGGGCGGCGAGGGCTGACCGCACCCCGACCCCCGCCGCCGCGGGAGCCGACTGACCGAGGGGGCGCGCCGCAGCCGCTCGCGGAGGCTGCCGCCCACGAGGTCGGCGGCGTCCGCGAGCGAGGGCCGAAGCCGGCCCTCGCTCGCGAGATCGAGGTACGTTCCGACGAGCTCGGCGCCCCGGTCCTGCCGGTACGCCGACGGGTACGCCCAGAGCAGCCGTCGGTAGCGGCGCTCCAGCTCGCCCTGAGGGCGGCGCATCGGGCGACGGGCGAAAGCCGGCCGGGGGGGGGGGGGGGGGGGGGGGGGGGGGGGGGGGGCGGGGGGCGGGGGGGGGGGGGGGGGGGGGGGGGGGGGGGGGGGGGGGGGGGGGGGGGGGGGGGGGGGGGGGGGGGGGGGGGGGGGGGGGGGGGGGGGGGGGGGGGGGGGGGGGGGGGGG